>JANXRN010000113.1 GCA_025352995.1 Acetobacteraceae bacterium | reverse complement strand
AGGTAGGCTTCAATCGTGTCCGGCGGCGGCAGTTCGGGCGCGTGCAGGCCAACCGGATATTGATACGCGCTCCCCACAATGCGCAGCCCGGCGTCAGCGCCAAAAATCGTCTCCAAAGCGTCCCGGGTGTAGCGCCAGTAGTCGGACGGGTAGCCGTGGACCGGGAAGGCGAAATGGGTCTGGATGAACACCTGGCCACCCGGGCGCAGCACCTTGCCGATCTCAATGGCGCCAATCCACGGGCGCTGGACATGTTCGAATACCGAACAGGCAATCACCGCATGCTGGCTATCCGGCGCCACCGATTGCGACAGCGTATGCACGTCGGCAAGCAGATCGACATCCAGCCCGTCATCAAAATCCGAGCAGACATAGGCCGCGTCAGCCGCCGCCCATTCGCGGTGCACCGTTGAACGCTCCGGGCTGCTGCGCTTGGTGCCGAGTTCCAGCACCTGGGCATTTCGCACGGCATGCAGGCGGTGGATGAAATTGACCAGCAGCACATTGGCCGGATGGTCAGCCGCCGCCTGATCCGGCCGCGGCGCCGGTGCTGGCGCAGGCTCCGATGTCGGCGCGCTGCGTGAAAACCGGCTGAACCACCCCATTATTCGCTCCTTTGCCATCAATCCGTTCTCACCACGTCAATCGCCGGCCGCGCGCGGGCCAAGGCGAGGAGCCTGTCACGCACGATCCGGAAAAATCCCGGCGGCAGGAACCCGTACGACCCGGCTTCCGCCACTGGTCGCAAATCCGGGCCGGGCCAGGAAAACACGTTCGCCTCACTCAGCATGATCCAGGATCGCTCCGTATCCAACCCAAGGCGCATCTTCACCAAAGGCGGAATTTCGATTGCCGCCTCGTCCGGATCAGGCATCGCATGGGTGATCGGCAGCACATAGACCCTGGACCGCCTCGCGTCATCGGTATGGGCAAGAACCACTGCGCAAGGCCTGTCCTTCGATCCTTCATCGCGTCCGGCCAGCGCTTCCCGGCGCCAGAGATTAGGAATATCGAACGACGAGGCCCGGCTGTGGCCTCGGCCATGTCACGGGCGCCAGTTTTTAATCTCATCATCCAGATGCGCATGCTCGGCCGGCACTTCGGCGGCGGCGATCCGCGCAATTTCGTCATCGCTCAATTCACCTGGCGTGATCACCACGCGATCCCGCCGCATCAGTCGTTCATATTCACTGACCGACAGCACCACCAACCGGTCATGGCCATTCTTGGTGATGGTCAGCGGCTCGGTCAGGGCACGATCGGCGAGCTGGCCGTAATGCTTGATGAACTCAGCCGTGGTGACGCGCATGATAAAAATCCAAACCGATTATGGTGCATGAAATACATATAATTCGATTTATTCGCAACTTCCGCCGATGCTTTCGCCAACGATGATGCGATCCCGCGTTGCAGCCGATGGAGCGATGTGCGAATTCTGCTTGCGGTATGTGCCTGTAGCTCAGTTGGTTAGAGCGGGCCGCTCATAACGGCTTGGTCGCGGGTTCAAGTCCTGCCGGGCACAGACCGCAAACTGCCCACATTCCGACATCAGGTGTCCCGCTATGCCACGCCATTTGCTGGGAATGCTGACCCCGTCATCGAACACAATGCTCGAACCCGTCACCACCCGCATCCTGGCTGGCCTGCCGGACGCCAGCGCGCATTTCAGCCGCTTCCGGGTCACCCAGATCGCGCTCAGCGACCAGGCGCTGGCGCAGTTTCAGCGTGCCGAGATCATGCGTGCGGCAACGCTGTTGGATGACGCCAAATGCCAGACGATCGCCTGGAACGGCACCTCCGCCGGGTGGCTAGGGTTCGATGAGGATACCGCATTGTGCCGGGACATCGAGGCAGCAACCACCGCGCGAGCCTGCACGTCGGTGCTCGCCCTGAACGAAGTCCTGGCCCTGACCGGGGCGCGGACCTTGGGGCTGGTGACGCCCTACACGCCGGATGTGCAGGCGCGGATTGTCACGAATTATGCGGCGATCGGGATCGATGTGGTCGCTGAAAGCCATTGGGGCCTGCGCGATAATTTCAGTTTCTCCGAAGTGGCGCCAGCGACCATCGCGGCTTCAGTGCGCAATGTTGCGGTGGCAAAGCCTGATGCAATAGCGATCTTCTGCACCAACCTTGCCGGTGCGCCGCTGGTGGCGGCGCTGGAGGCCGAACTGGGGCTGCCGGTTTACGACACCGTTGCCACGGCGGTTTGGAAGTCCCTGCTGTTGTGCGGCGCTGACGCAGCCCGGGTGACGGGTTGGGGCCGGCTATTCAGCTACGCTGCTTGAATCCGCCGGCAGATCAACCGCGTCATAAAACTCCATCACCGGTACCGCGATGCCGAGTTCCGGCATGTCCAACACATCTTCGGCGGTCAGGGCGGTGGCCGTCCAGTCGGACACGCCCTCGGCGCGGGAAAACACTGTCAACGCGATGCTTGCGTGTTCCAGGATGACATAGCGACGGATCGACGGGGCGGCGCGATATTCGCGTAGTTTGACGATGCGATCGATGCGGCCAGATGTCGGGCTGATGACCTCAAACACCGCCACGACGTCGCCGATCATCCGGGCATCATCGGGGCTTCTGGTGCAGCTGATCAATGCATCCGGGTAGCGCACGGCCTGGCCGATCGTCGCGACGCCAGCGTCAGGCCCAAGCAATTCACATTGGGATCCGCGCAGGCGGGTGCCCAGGGCGAGATACATATTCTGATTGATCCGGCTATGCCGCCGCGTTCCCCCGGTCATAAGTACCGGCGCAAAACCGTCAAATTCATAGCGTTCATCCTGGGCCTCGGCCCACGGGAAGAATTCCTCGCGCGTCATGATTGGGGTGCGCACTGCGTAGCTCATGGGACGTCCTATACCACAATGGCGCTTGGTTTACACGCCATATCACCCGCAGCAGCACCAGGGCGACGATAAGCACCGCCCAAGCAGGCGGTTCCGGCACCTGGGTTGTGGCCGTGCCTGACAGCGTGAAAATGAAAGCCTGATCGGTGCCCAAGGTCAGCGTTGCCCCCGCCGGGCCGACATTTGTTGGTGCATAGACAATGGCGAAATCAGCCGGCTGGCCGGGTTGCAGGATTTCGCCGACGGCCACCCCCAAACTGATGAACTGGCCGGCGTTGGCGCCAGCGAACGTAACGCCGGTGATCGTGTACGCGGCAGCATTCGTCGGGATGCGGATTTCAAGCGTGACCGTATCGAACTGCCCAACCCCGATCGTATCAAATGCAATGCTTGCCACGGTGCCCGGATGCGCCGGATCGAGCGTCAGGCTAACAAAGCTGGGATCAGTGAGAACACCACCCAGACACGCAGCGGCCGGCGGGCACGGTATCTGGTTCGCCGCGCCCCGGATTGCGTAATAGCCTGGATCAGCGGCGATCGGCGTGGCGCTGGCAATCGGGCAATAACTTCCAACCGGGCATTGGATTTGCGCCGCCGCACTCGTCGCCCCGATCACGCTGATATAGGTCCCTGCGGTCGCAGCCGTTGGGGTGGCGGAATGGGACAGGCAGTAATGCCCGGTCGGGCAAGGCGAGGTGGCCGAGGCCCCCAGCGCGCAATAGGTGCCGGCCGGGCAGGTTACCGCCGATGACAGGGCGGTGGCGCCGGCGTTGGCGATAAAGGTGCCGGCTGGCGCTTGGGTCGGGGTGGATGCGCCGGTGATGCAATAGCTTCCGGCCGGGCAGATTGTCGCCGATGCCGCACTGGTCGCGCCGGTGCTGGCAATATAGGTGCCGGCCGGCGCGGGGGTGGGGGTGGGGGAACCGGCGGCGCAATAATTCCCAACTGGGCAACCGACAGCCGCGGCTAAACTGGTGGCGCCGGTGCCAGATATGTAAGTGCCGGCCGGCGCGGGCGTTGGCAGCGTGCTGGTTGCCGGACAGTAATGGCCGGTGGTGCACAGGCTGGTGCCGCCCGATGTCGCCGGACAATAGCTGCCGGCGGGGCAGGCCCTGGTGCTGCCGGAACCCAGCGGGCAGTAGAAACCGCCCGGACACGGGGTAAAGCCGGATGCGCCGGTCGGACAATAATAGCCGGCCGGGCAGGTCGCGCCGACAGCAACGCCTTGGGTGCAGTAGGTCCCTGCCAGGCACGCGGTTGGCGCGGTGGCACCGGCCGGGCAGAAACTCCCGGCCGGGCAGGTTACGCAGGACGCCCCACTGGCGTAGCTGCCCGACGAGCATTGCGCGGCCACGGCCCCGGTTGGATGCAGTGCCGCAAGGACGCAGACCAACGCCGCGACCTTCCAGAGTTTCGCAATGAGTTCCGCCATGAACCGTGCCACCGAACCGGGATCGGTCCGATTGTGCCGCAGCCCCCCGCGCGGCCCCAGGGCAATAGCGCGTGAAAATGGTGCGGGGGGATTTTCACGGTCTCAGGCGGAGGCGCGGCCCACGCCAAATTCTTCGACCGGCGCCCGCTCCAACCCGCCAGGATACATCGTTGCGTTGATGTCGGCCGGTGTCAGCCGCCACTGCATCACGCACGGACCGATCTTGCGCACCAGCACGACCGAGCTTTCATAGCCAGCGGCTTTTTCGGCGTCCATCATCGCCGGGCGCAGCAGGAAGGGCAGGATGAACTGCGTGCCATCGACGGCGCGCTCGATAATTTCGAAGCCGGTATGGCGGTTGAACAGCGCATCCCACGCCGTATCGGAAAAGCGCCAGAAATCCCACGGCATGTCGTGCATCCCGAGCGTCTGATGGGTCGCGATCAGCGCGATGCCGCCAGGGCGCAGCACGTGGTTGATCTGCGGCACCACCGCCCACGGCATCATCAGATGCTCGAACACGCTGATCGATTGAACCGCATCGAAACTCTCGGCGGGGAAATGCTGATCGAGCGCGTGCGCATCGCCCACCACATCGACATTGTCACCTGGCAGAATATCGAGCACCACACACTCGCCGCTGGTAAACGCCGCGCTGCGATCGATGCGGCTACGCGCCCGGCCCCCGATATCGAGCACCCGCGCCCCAGGCTTGCCGTTCACCGCGTCCATGAAACGCAGCGCAATTTGCGGCGTGGGAAAGAGCGACATGCGTTCGCGGGCGAGCGCGGCAAGGTTGGCGCGCACCTCCCGGCCCGCGTCGGTGGTGAAGGCGACCTCACTGGCGGCCTCGAACCCGTCATAAGGGCGGAGGATTTGCACCGCGAAGCCGCGGCCAGGCCCGAAAGCGGCTTCGACGCCGCCATGCGGAAGGTCAATTTCAGACACCATGGCGAGCATCTGATCGCCGATAATTTCGACCTGTGCCAGCCGTTCACCAGGATGATGGAACCAGCCGAAAACCCGTAAGCTGTTGAAAAACTTGGTAACGCCATCCACCATGAACTGGCAGCCATCGATGATCATCGTCGCGTGGTCCTTCTGGGGGGCGTCCCCGGCGGGCAATCTCTGCTAGACTGCGGGAAATTCAAAGGGGGGCGATCATGGCGCAAAATCAGGACTGGCTCGGGCTTGGCGGCAAAATCTGCGTCATTACCGGGGCCGGCGGCGGCATTGGCACCGCAATGGCACTGGGCTTCGCAGCAATCGGGGCGAAGCCCGTGCTGCTCGACCGGAGTGCGGACTTGTTGGCGGTCACAGCGGATGAAGTTGCCCGCCTGACCGGACAGCGGCCACCAGTGTTCGTCTGCGATGTTGCAGAACAGACCGAGGTTGCCGCCGCCGCGGCGGGGAGCGTCGCCACCGTCGGGCCCTGCGATATCCTGATCAATAATGCCGGGCTGCTGCGATCGGGCGGCCTCGCAGACCTCGATCTCGCCGCCTGGAACGCGCTGCTGGCAGTGAACCTGACCGGGTATTTCCTCTGCGCCCAAGCGTTCGGCGCCCAAATGCGCGGCAAAGGCGCCGGCGCCCTGGTGCACGTGGCATCGATCGCTGCGAGCCATCCCCAAGCCTTGAGCGGCGCCTATAGCGTCAGCAAAGCCGGCGTGGTGATGCTGTCCCGCCAGTTGGCCGCCGAATGGGGACCGCACGGCATCCGCAGCAACGTCGTCAGCCCTGGTCTGGTGGAAACCCCAATGAGCGCGCCGTTCTACGCGGTCCCCGGCGTGCGCGAACGCCGCAGCGCCGCGGTGCCAGCCGGACGCATTGGCGCCCCGGTCGATATCGCGGACGCGGCGATCTTCCTGGCGAGCGCGCGCGCCGCGTATGTGACCGGGGAGGAAATCGGGGTGAATGGCGGGTTCGCGGGCGCGCTAATGGGGCTGATCCCTCGGCCGGGGTATGAGTGAAAGGCTTAGTGTCCGTCCGAAAGGTTTTCGATTGATTTGAATCCTCTTGCCCTGCTCACCTGAAATGTGAGTCCATGCCTCTCACCGAACACCGAGGCCAGCATGTGGACGATCCAAACCCGCGCCCGTCATGACCGCAGCACTCTGCGATATCCGAGCGATCTGAACGATGCCGAGCGGTCGCTGATCGGGCCTTTGATACCGCCCGCCAAGAGATGAACGCGAACGCGTCAATGGGTTGATGTATGTGCTCAGCACTGGCTGTCAGGGACGGTGTATCCCGAAGGATTTGCCGCCGAAAAGCACGCTGCATGACTATCTTGATCTATGGAACTATGACGGCATGCTATCGAAAATCCACCATGTGCTCTACATGTTATGCCACGAACAAGCTGGACGCGAGGCCAGCCCCACCGCGTGCGTGATCGACAGCCAGAGCGTCAAGGGCGCGGCTATGATGCGGGCAAGAAAATCAAGGGCAAGAAGCGACATATCCTTGTCGATACGATAGGATTGCTTCTGACCCGAATGGCGGTGGCGTTTCTGCGCTTAGCATCAATCCGAAGGCTGCTGAGAAGAATATGTAATCCTGGATGAACCTTCCGGACGGACACTCAGGGCTACAGAAACGACAATATTCGCGTCAATGACATAGGCGTTCAGGCGCGGCGTTCCGCGTTGTAGACCGCCAGTTCCGCATCGATCACCGCTTCCGAGAGACCGGCCGTACCAGCCGGTCGACAAGACGGCCCACCGCCTGAAGGCGACGCGCATCCGACAGCCCAGAAGCTGGCGCTGCCTCGACCGGCACTCAGATCTTCGACACTTGGTTCATTGGGCTGCTCCGACCCGGCAAACCACGCGGCAAATATCATCGGCGAAAAAGAAGGCACTCACCGTTCTATTCCGCCGCCTGCCGCGCTTGGCTGCCGTTCAGCTCAAACCCTGTATAGCCCGACGCCGCGATCTCATCACACTTCACCCGATAGGCCCCCACGCCACCGATATACGGCATAAACACTTGCGGTTTGCCGGGGATATTGGCGCCCATGTACCAGCTATTGGCGGTCGGGTACAAAGTTTTGAACGCCATTTCGTTGACATGTTCCACCCACGCATCCTGCGCATCGCGCCGTGGCTCGATCGCGGTCAGCCCGTTGCTTGTCATGTAGCCGATGCAATCGGTCACCCAATCGACATGCTGTTCGATCGACACGATCATGTTGCTGAGCACCGATGGGCTGCCGGGCCCGGTGATCATGAACAAATTGGGGAACTGCGCCGACATCAGCCCAAGGTAAGTGCGAGGCCCGGCTTCCCATTCCTCCGCCAGCGTCGCGCCATCGCGCCCATGCGGGTTGATGCCGACCAAAGTTCCGGTCATGGCATCGAACCCGGTGGCGAAGACGATGATATCGGCCGCGTACTCCTGGCCACCCACTATCACCCCGTTCGCGGTGATAGTTTCAATCGGCGCCTTGCGCACATCGACCAGGCGCACATTCGCCCGGTTATAGGTCTCGTAATAATGGCTATCGACGCAAATCCGCTTGGTGCCGATCGGGTGGTTATGCGGCAGCAAGATGTCGGCGACCGCCTGGTCCTTGACCATCGCGCGGATTTTGCCGCGTACAAAATTGGCCGCGGTGTCGTTTGACGCCTTGTTGACCGACAGATCGTTGAAGCTCGCCATGAAGCTGGTGCCGCCTGATGACCAGCGTTCTTCGTAAATCCGCAGCCGTTCGGCGTCGTCCACCGCCAGTGCGGATTGATCATTCACGCTGTTGATGATCCCGGCGCGCTGAGTGCGGGCGATGGCGCGATGTTGGGGATAGTCCTTTTTCCACCAGCCTTCGTACTCGCCATCCATTGGCTTGTTGCGCGTCGGGATGGAGAAGTTGGGGGTGCGCTGGAACACCGTCAGAAGCGCCGCCTGTTTGGCGATCACCGGGATCGCCTGGATCGCCGACGATCCGGTGCCGATCACCGCGACGCGCTTGCCGGCGAAATCGACGCCCTCATGCGGCCAATGCCCGGTGTGGTACGTTTTGCCCTTGAAGCGCGACAGCCCCGGGAAATCCGGCTGGCGCGACGTTGAAAGGCACCCGGTCGCCATGACGCAGAAGCGCGCGGTAACCGTGTCGCCAGCTTCCGTGCCGACCGTCCAACGCTGCGACGCTTCATCATAGGCCGCCGAGGTCACCGATGTTTCAAACCGAATGTCGCGTCGCAGATCGAGCCGGTCGGCGACGTGGTTGGCGTAGCTCAGGATTTCCGGCTGGGACGCAAAGCGCTCGCTCCAGTTCCATTCCTGCTGCAATTGCGGGTCGAAGGAATAGGAATACTGCATGCTTTCCACATCGCAGCGTGCGCCGGGATAGCGGTTCCAATACCAGGTGCCGCCCACGCCGGTGGCGCGTTCAAGCACGATCGCTTTCAGGCCCAGCCCGCGCAATTTGTGCAGCATATACATGCCGCCAAATCCCGCCCCGACAATCACCACATCCGCTGTAGAGTTCGCCATTTCCCGCATCCTCGCGTCCATTTTGTTGCGAGGATGCGGAATTGCACCGCTTAAAGCAAGCCGCCTGCTGGTGCGGGTCTGGCCCGCTGATTATAGAGCATCGCCGTCCGCCGATCGCGTTCCGCCTGCGGCAAGGTCGCCGGGTCTTCGGCAAAATCCGCGCCCACCGCCATGCCCTTGACCACCGCCGGCCGGGCCGCGAGTTCATTCAGCCAGCGCGCGAAATAGGGGAATTCGGCGATATCCTGCCCCTGGGCCTTCCAGTTCACGCTCCACGGATAGCAGATCATGTCAGCGATGCTGTATTCATCGCCAGCGAGATAGCGGTGGTTATAAAGCCGGTTATTGAGCACCCCGTAGAGCCGGTTGGCTTCATCGCTGAAGCGCCGGATGGCATAAGACTGGTCGCCCTTATCCGCCCCAAGCCGGCCGAAATGGCCACGTTCGCCGATTTTCGGCCCTTGATTGGCCATCTGCCAGATCAGCCATTGTTGCACCTCGGTCTTGCGGCGCAGGTCCTGCGGGTAGAATTTCCCCAGCTTTTCCGCGACATACAACATGATCGCGCCGGACTCGAAGACCGAAATCGGCGCCCCACCGCCTGCCGGCGCGTGATCGACCAGCACCGGCATGCGGTGGTTGGGATTATAGTGCAGGAATTCCGCGGTAAACTGATCGCCGCGGCCGATATTGCATTTCACGACGTTGTACGGGACGCCGCATTCCTCCAGCAGAATGGTGACTTTCTTGCCGTTCGGTGTCGGCCAATAATGCAGATCGAACATTGGGGTCCCCTTTGGTTAGGTCGGAATTGCGATGCCGGCATGGCTCGGAACCCGAGGATGCGCATGGGTTTCGCTTGACAGCAACGCGAAGGAATGTGCAATAGTGCGTGGTAGTTATGTCCGGTGCTTAGCCGGGATGATTTTTTAGTATGCGTTTTTAATATTTTGGCTCGTTACACCGGATAGGATTTGCAGGATGTCGCAGGTTTTGCATCGGCCAATTGGGCCTTTTTCCGCCAAAAGGCGGTTCCCTGGCAGCGCGTCCCTGGTGTTTCTTGCGCGCGGTCTGGCGGGCATCGTCTTTGCGGCACTCCTGCTCGCTGGCATCACCCCGGAAGCGGCCGCACAGTGCACCGCGAGTGCGACGAATAACTGGAACGTCAACGCTACCTGGACAAGCTGCGGCGGAATAACTCCCACCACCTCAACCGTTGCCAATTTCTCGGCCTCCGGCACGTTCACTATTACCGTCAACGGCGCGGGCCTGGGCGCGCTTGATCTCACCGGCGGTTCTTCCACCAGCACCCTCGCGCTCTCCAACGCGCTCACACTCGGTACTGGCTCCAACAGTGGCACTGGCAGCTTCGCCGGCGTCCTGAGCGGCGCGAGTGCCCTGACAGTCAGCAGCGGCATTTCCCAGACTCTGACCGGAACCAACACCTATACCGGCGTCGCCACCATAAACAGTGGCGGCACATTGTCGCTTGGCAGCGGCGGCAGCTTTTCCAGCTCCACCGGCGGCATCGTCGATAACGGGACTTTTTCCTTCACTGGCTCCAATGCGTCCGCCGTCAGCAAAGCGTTCAGCGGCACCGGCGCGCTCATCCAGGCCAGCAACGGCAACGTCACGCTGGGCGGAAATAACAGCTTCTCTGGCGTTACCACAATCAACTCCGGCGCTACACTGACGCTGAATGCCTCTGGCGGGCTGACCCAGTCGTCGGTTGTCGATAACGGCACCTTCGTCATTTCGGCCGCCAAGACGATAGCGTCGCTGTCCGGCTCTGGCGGCGTGACCAATGGTGGCGGGCGCCTGACGCTGTCGAACGGCGCCGGCACATATTCGGGCATCATGTCCGGCGGTGGCGGGTTTACCCTGACGGCGGGTGCCGAAACCTTCCAGGGCGCCAATACCTACACTGGCACCACCGTCATCACCGCCGGCACGCTGACCCTTGGCACTGGCGGCAGCATCGCCAGCAGTTCGGCGATTACCGATAACGGCACCCTCGCCTTTAGCGGCACCAATGCCACGACGATAACGCAAATCATCAGCGGCACTGGTGCGTTGACCCAGGGCAGTTCCGGCAATGTCACTCTGACCGGGGCGAATACCTATACTGGCATTACCACGGTCAATAGCGGAGCGACGCTCACGGTCGGCACTGGCGGCACGATCGCAAGCTCCGCCAGCGTGACCGATAACGGCACGCTCGCGTTCGGCGGCACCAATGCCATCACCTACAGCAATGTGATCAGCGGATCCGGCGCGCTGACCCAAGGTAGTTCCGCCACTGTCACGCTTGGTGGTGCAAACACCTATACTGGCGCTACGACGATCAATTCCGGCGCCGGCCTCACCCTCACCAGCACCGGGACGATCGCTAACTCGTCCGGTGTGGTGGATAACGGCACGCTGACCCTCGGCGCGGCGACATCCATTGTCTCGCTTTCTGGCTCAGGCGCTGTCTCCGCCGGCACGTTCGCGCTGACATTGACCAACGCCAGCGGCAATTTTTCCGGCATCATCAGCGGTACTGGCAGTTCCGCCACAAATTCGCTAATCCTGAACGGCGGTACGCAGACGCTCAGCGGCGCCAACACATTTACCGGTTATACCCAGATTAATGCAGGGACCCTGGCGCTAAGCGGGGCGGGCACGATCGCGGCGTCGGTTGACGTCAATTTCTCTGGCAGCGGTGTTCTCGATATATCGGCAACGACTTCGGGGGCGTCGATCACCGGCCTCAGTGGCACGTCGTCGGCAACGACCGCGGTGGTTCTGGGCAGCAAAACGCTGACCCTGACCTTTGCGGTGCCGTCAGTGGATATATTCGCTGGGGTGATTGGTGGGACGGGGGGGCTGACCCTCAACGATCCCGCGGCGGGTGACGGTCAGGTCTTGACGGGCGTCAACACCTATACCGGGGCGACAACCCTCACCGCTGGCACGCTTGCATTGTCCGGCGCTGGTAGCATTGCCGGATCGAACGTTGTTGATAACACAACTTTTAACATTTCCGCCGTAACTGCCGCGTCGTCCAGTGTCACAAGCCTGTCCGGCAGCGGTTCGGTTGTACTCGGGGCGAAGAATTTAACCTTATCAAATGCGGTGGACACCTATTCCGGCATCATGTCCGGAACTGGTGGCTTGGCGGTCACGGGCGGCACGGAAACGTTGACCGGTGCGAATACCTATACGGGTGTCACATCCATCAGTAGTGGTGCCACCTTGGCGGTCGGCACCGGTGGCAACATTGCAAGCACTTCAGCTATTACCGACAACGGCACCCTTGCGTTCACCGGCACCAACGCGATCACCGTCAGCCAAGTGATCAGCGGCACGGGCGCGGTCACCCAAGCCAGTTCCGGTACGGTGACGTTGGGCGCAGTCAACACCTATACCGGCATTACGACGATCAATTCCGGTGCTGGCCTGACCCTGAACGCCAGCGGCACCATCGCCAATTCGGCGAGCGTCGTCGATAACGGCACCCTGACTTTGGGGGCGGCGAAAACCATCATCTCGTTGTCCGGCAGCGGCAGCGTGGTTAATGGTGGCTTCGCGCTGACCTTGTCGAACGCGGCGGATAATTTCGCGGGAATCATGTCCGGTACTGGCGGGTTGACGCTCACCACCGGAAGTGAAGTTCTGTCCGGCGCCAACACATATTCAGGCGTGACCACCATCAGCGCCGGCACGCTTACCCTGGGCGCCGGCGGCACCGCAGGCAGCGTCGCCAGCACCAGTATCGTCGATAACGGGGCGCTGGCGATCAACCGCTCCAACGGGGTTACGTTGGGCGCGGTGGTCAGCGGCACCGGTTCGGTCGCGCAGAACGGCAGCGGCACCACAACGGTCACTGCAACCAACAGCTATACGGGCGCTACCAGCGTTACCAACGGCACGTTGGCCCTGTCGGGCAGCGGCAGTATCGCGACTTCGTCCGGCGTGGCGTCGTCGGGTTCGGGCGTGTTCGATATTTCGGCGACCACCAGCGGCGCCTCGGTCGCGAACCTCACCGGCTCCTCATCGGCCACCACCGGCACCAATCTTGGCTCCAAGACCCTGACCCTGACCGGCGCGCTCGGTGCCTATTCGGGCGTTATCGGCGGCACCGGCGGGCTCACCCTTGGCTCGACTGCGACCGGCACTGAAACCTTGTCGGGCACTAACACCTATACCGGCCCGACCACCATCAATGGCGGCACGCTGTCGATCGGCACCGCTGCCAATCTCGGCAATAACGGCTCGGGCGGCCTGGTGCTTGGCGGCGGCACCTTGCAAACCGGCGCCTCGGCGATTTCCCTCTCAAATTCGGTGACCTTGACGGCCGCGACCACCAGCACCCTCAGCGCGGGTTCGGGTGGCCTGACCATCGGCAGCGCGATCTCGGGTTCGGGCGCGCTGATCACCGCGGGCAACACCACCACCCTGACGGCCCTGAACACCTACACCGGCGGCACCACGGTATCGTCCGGCATGCTGGTGCTCAACGGCGGCACCAACACCTTGGCGAGCGGTTCGGCGTTGACCGTCAATGGCGGCACTTACAACCAAAACAACCAGAACCAGACCGTCGGCGATCTTAGCGGCAGCGGCGGCACTATCTCGCTCGGCAGCGGCACTCTCACTGCGGGTGCGACGGCGTCGACCAGCAACGCCAGCCTGGTGACCGGCACCGGCGCGATCGTCAAGCAGGGCGGCGGCACTTTGTCGCTGACCAACGGGGCGAACAGCTATTCCGGGGGCACCACGATCAGCCAGGGTACGCTGTCGGCGGGGGCCGCGGGTGCACTGGGCAGCGGCACGGTGGCTGTCAGTAGCGGCGGCATCTTGTCGGGCACGTCTGGCATCACGCTTGCCAATACCATCACCAATGCCGGCACCGTCAACGGTACGGGCGCCGGCCTGACCTTGTCGGGCGCGGTTACCGGGTCCGGCTCCTATACCGGGGTGGTCAATTTCGGTGGCAGCCTCAGCGCCGGCGCCGCACCGGCCTTGATCGGCGGCGCCACGATGAATTTCTTGTCCACCAACACGCTCAACGTGCTGGTTGGTGGCACCACGGCAGGGGTCGGTGCGGGCAATTACAGCCAGATCACCGCAACCGCTCTGCAACTCGGCGGCATTCTGAACGTCGCCTGGAGCGGCGGGTTCACCGCTGTTGCCGGCAACGTCTTCACCCTGTTGCAGGCCAACAGCATCACCGGCAGCTTCAGCAGCATGGTTCTGCCGACGCTGAGCACCGGCTTGGGCTGGCGCATGCAAATCGTGACGGCCGGCGCCCAGCAGCAGTTCAACCTGCTGGTCATCCACATTCCGGAACCGGCGATGCTGTCATTGTTCGGCGGCGCCAGCCTGTTGCTCGCCGGCGTCCGAAACCGCCGCCGGGCCCGCGCGCGCGATATCTCCTGACCGGGTTTCATCCCTGATGGCGGCGTAATGTGGTGGCCGTTCAGACGCCGGATTGATCCATCGATCGCGGCGCTTGCCGAGAAGCAATTTAACGCAACCTTTGGCGCGGTGCCGGAAGCCCCCCCGGTACCGCGCTGGCTGATCGGGATATTCGTGCTGATGCTGCTCGGCGCCGCCGGGGCAGGATGGTACGCGTTCCTGCGTCCGGAAAATCCGATGGTGATCGCCCGTCGGCTGATGGAATCGGGCCAGTTGCAGGCCGCGAGGGCGGCGTTGCGCGACATTGTTGCCACCAACCCGGGCAACATTGACGCCCATTTCCGCCTCGGGTCCCTGCATCTGCGCCTCGGCGACCCGGTGGCCGGGAGCAAGGAACTGCGCATCGCGCGGGATATGGGCATGGCCCCGGCCCAGGTATCGCCCTTACTGGCCCAGGCCTATCTCGGCCAGCAGCTTTACAAGGAACTGCTCGAAGAATTCCCCACCGGCGGCCTTCCGCCGCTGGAAGCCGCCAACCTTCTGACCTTGCGCGCCATGGCACAGCTCGCGCTCGACGATAAGTTAGGGGCTACAAAATCGGTCGAGCTTGCCGAGGAACTCGCGCCCGAAAGCGTCGATGTCGCAATCGCTGCCGCCCGTGTTGCCTACGCACGCAATGATCGTGACGGCGCCGACCGTGCGATTGACCGTGCGCTCGACCTCAATCCGCTCTCGGGGGAGGGGTTATCGTTGCGCGGCCTGATCGCCACCGATCGCGGCGACACCGCCAAGGCGCTTGAAGCCTACGACGCCGCCATGGTGGCCGACCCCAGCTTGCTCAACACCCGGCTCAATCGCGCAAACCTTGAAGTCAATCTCGGCCTCGACGCGCAAGCCAAGCTCGATGTTGATTTCATCCTCGCCGATCAGCCCGAAAACGCCACCGCGCTTTATTTGCGCGGCGTGCTGCTGGCCCGCGCCAAGGATTTTCGCGGCGCGCTGACCGTGCTGCAACGCATCGACCCGTTATTGGGAGAGTTCCCGCGCGGGTTGTTCATCCTCGCATTGGTCAAATCCAATCTCGGGCAAGGTGCGCAGGCGATGGAAGCGGCGACCAAATATGTCGCGCGCAACCCCGCCGATCTCGACGGCATCAAACTGCTGACCCAGATGTATCTTGCCGCCGGGCAGGTCGATAAAGCGGTCGAATTGCTCAACAACACTGCCGCCCAGGGGCGCGCGGATGCCGACATCCTCTATTCCCTTGGCCAAATCCTGATCCGTACCGGGCAAAAGCAGATCGCCCTGCAGCGGCTTGAACAAGCGCTCGCGCTCGCCCCGACCAACAAGGATATTGCGGCCTTGCTGGCCAAGACGCGCGCGCAGACGGTGGGCGCAGAATCCCAATCCATTGCCCCAATCCGCCCCGATCCCGGCACGGTGACCGAAGCCGCGGTTGCCACCAGCCTTACCCTCGGCGATCTCGCTGTCGCCAAAGCCCAGCTTGAAGCCCTGCGCCAGGTGCAGGGCTTTACCGAGCGGGTTGGCATCCTGACCGGGATGATCGCGCTGGCCGAACTTGACCTGACCTCCGCCACTTCGGTGTTCAAGGACGTCATCCGCACCTACCCGGACTCGACCATGGCGCGGGTCAATCTCGCCAAAATCGCCGCACTGCAAAATCATGTTGACGATGCCGACCAGATTCTCAGCGAAACTCTGACGCTCGATCCACGCAACCGGCTGGCGGCCACCACCCTTGCCGGCATCCTGCTCGCCAACGGCCTCGCCAACCGGGCGATCGCGGTGCTGGAAGGCGCGCATGATGCCGCACCAAACGATATCGAACTGACATCCTTCCTGCTCGATGCCTACAGCGCCAACGGCCAGGCGCCACGGGCGATCACCATGCTGCGCGCCTTGCCGCAGGAACAAGCTAACGCGCTGCCGATGATGGCGGTGCGGGCACGGGCGCAAGAAGCATCCGGCCGCCCGACCGAGGCGCGCGAAACCTACGCCCGCATTCTGACCATCAACCCGACTGACAAGCTGGTCCGGCTCCGCCTGGTCGAGCTGACGCTCGCCGCCAAGGACACCCGCGGCGCCCAGCAATTGCTGCGCGACGGGCTGCGCATCGCCTCCGGCGATACCGACATGATGGCCGCGATCATCCGGACGGAGGTCAAAACCTCCGGGGTTGAAACGGCGTTGCAGGTTGCGGCCGAACTGGAAGGCGATCCGGCGAACCAGCCTGCCGCCCGCACGCTGCGGGGGGATGTCTATCTGCTCGCCGGTCGCCTGAACGACGCCGCCGAGGCCTATGCCGCCCAGCTTGCGGTTTCCCCATCGTCCGATCTGGTGCTGCGGGCTGCCGGCGCGCTCTATGCCTCCCGCCAAATCGGCCCGGCGCGCCAGACGCTGGAAACCTGGATCGCCAGCCACCCGAATGACAATGCGGCGGTTTTGTCGGTTGCCGGGCTGGACCTCGAAGAAGGCAAGATTGCTGAAGCCGAACCATTGCTCACCGGTGTTCTGCAACGCCAACCCAACAATGCCATCGCGCTCAGCAACATGGCGTGGATTTTCCAGGTTCGTGGCGATCCGCAGGCGCGTGAATTCGCCCAGAAAGCCTATTTCCTTGCCCCCGGTCCCGCCACTGCCGCGTCGCTCGGCTGGGTGCTGACCACCACGGGTGACCCGGTGCGCGGCCTGGTGCTGCTGACCGAGGCAGTGCGCCAAATTCCCAATGACGCGGCGCTGCAATATCACCTCGCCTACGCCTATGCCGCGAGCGGGGAAAAGGCCAAGGCGGAAACCGCGTTGCGCGGGCTGCTGGCGGCGTTCCCGAACTTTGCGGATCGGCCGGCGGCGGTAAGGTTGTTGAGTACGGTGGTGGAGCAGAAGTAAGGGGTCGGCTCGGGTCCCGCCGCAATCGCACGGCAATCGTACCAAGTATAAAAAAGTTTTTTTGATTCTTTTTGTTCACAAAAAGAACAACCTTACTTTAGTCTTCCTCACTCCCCCGCCGCCGAACCAAAACCTCCCGCTTGCCAACATGATTGGCCTGCGAAACCATGCCGTCTTTCTCCATCCGCTCAATCAGCTTGGCCGCCTTGTTATAGCCAATCCCGAGATGGCGCTGCAGGAAGCTGGTGCTGGCCTTGCCCTCACGCGAAATCACATCGACGGCGCGATCGAACAGCCCGCCCTCATCATCGCCATTGCCGGACTGCACCGGCGCGTTGTCATCGGGGTCTTCCGCCTCGGTGACATCCTCGACATAGTTCGGCTCGCCTTGGTCACGCAGGAAGGCGACGATTTTTTCGACCTCGTCATCGCCGACGAACGGGCCGTGGACGCGCTGAATGCGCCCGCCGCCGGCCATGTAGAGCATGTCGCCCATGCCGAGCAGCTGTTCGGATCCTTGTTCGCCCAGAATGGTGCGGCTGTCGAACTTGCTGATGACTTGAAAGCTGATGCGGGTGGGGAAGTTCGCCTTGATGGTGCCGGTGATCACATCCACCGATGGGCGTTGCGTTGCCATCACCACATGGATGCCGGCGGCGCGCGCCATTTGCGCCAGGCGCTGCACCGCGACTTCGATTTCCTTGCCGGCGACCATCATCAGATCGGCCATTTCGTCGATCACCACGACGATGAAGGGCAGGGGTTCCAGCGCGAGCGGCAGATCCTCAAACGTCGGCTTGCCGGTGTCGCTGTCGAACCCGGTCTGCACCCGGCGCATCACCACTTCGCCCTTGCCGCGCGCTTCGGCGACCCGGTCATTATAGCCGCCGATATTGCGCACGCTGAGCTGGCTCATTGACCGGTAGCGCCGTTCCATTTCGCGCACCGTCCATTTCAGCGCCACCACGGCTTTCTTCGGATCGGTCACCACCGGTGCCATCAGATGCGGAATGCCTTCATAGACGGACAGTTCCAGCATTTTTGGATCGATCATAATCAGCCGGCACTGCTCGGGCGAATGGCGGTAGAGCAGGGACAAAATCATCGCGTTGATGCCGACCGACTTGCCCGATCCGGTGGTGCCGGCAACCAGCAGATGCGGCATGCGCGCCAGATCGACGATCACCGGATCACCACCGATGGTCTTGCCGAGCGCGATCGACAGCTTGCTCTTATCGTCAATCCATTCCGGCGCCGACAGCAATTCGGACAGGAACACGGTTTCCCGCCGGCTGTTCGGCACTTCGATGCCGATCACGTTGCGGCCCGATACCGTGGCGATGCGCACCGCGGTCACGGACAGGCTGCGCGCCACATCATCGGCCAACCCGATCACCCGTGCGCTGCGAATTCCCGGCGCGGGTTCAAGCTCGTACAACGTCACCACCGGCCCTGGCCGATGGTTCACAATCCGGCCCTGCACCCCGTAATCGGCGAGCACCGATTCCAGCAGCCGGTCATTGGCGACCAATGCTTCTTCCGACGGCGCACCAATGCCCGCCCGGGTCGGGGCGACGGTCAGCAAAGACAATGGCGGGAACTGCCAGCCTGGTTCGAGGACAAGTTCCGGCTGCGCCGGTTCCACCCGCGGCTGCTTGCGTGCCGCGCGGCTGATCAGGGCGGTGACCGCGCTCGGCTTGCTGGCGGTGAGCGGCGGGGCGGCGTCGCGCTGCGCGGTCAACGGGGGGAGGGGGGCCGGTGCGGCCTCCGGCTCCATAGTATCGGCGCCATCGGACTGCCACACGCGCGGCGCCATCGGCATCACCCGCTCCGATTGCGGGTCAAAATGCTGGGGGGCTTCCCGCCGTGCGGTCATGCTGCGCCAGCCGGCGCCGATCACGCGTGCTGCCGGGCGCCCCACCGCGAATGCCGCGCCCAGGTCGCGGCCCGACAGCCCAAGTGTCAGCATCAAAAGCAGCCCGGCCAGGATCAGCACCAGGGCGGCAACGCCGGCAACCCCGAACGGCCCCATCATCGCCAGCGCGCTGGCGCGCAGTTCGCTGGCCAACACCCCGCCAATGGCGCCACCTGGTCCAGCCGCGGTCGGCCAGGCCGGGCCCAGCCCGAGCAAGCCAGCAACTCCGGAAACCACCGCCGCCACCACCGGCAACGCGACCAACATTGCCACGGCGCGCAGCAGCAACGTGCCGCCATCAACCCGGCCGCGCACACCCGCGCCCCAAGCCCATGCCAGCAACGCCAGCCCGGGCAACCCGCCGGCGACGCCAAAACCTTGCAGCAGAATATCGGCGGTCAACGCCCCCGGCGTGCTGAGCAGGTTATGCGCGCGCCGCATTGTGGCGGTGTTGAAGGACGGGTCGAGCGGATCGAAGCTGCCCAGCGCCACCAGCAGCAGCGCCCCGAAGCCGGCGAGCAGCAACGCGGCCAGCGTCGCCAGCCGGCGCGCAATCAGGCTGCGCAGCGCCGGGGATGCTAAACGCGAGGACTGGGCGAAGGCCGCCATGGTTGATCCCTGTCAGGTGACGAACGCGCGCAGTTTCACACCGCGTCGCAAACATACCCCACAGACGCTTGATCGGCCAAGCTAAACCTCTGCTCAGTTTGTGTAACGCAGCAGCACCTCACCGAGCGACGTAAAGCTCACCCGGACGTTGGCCGAGGCCGACACGCATTCCTTCCCGGTCCACGACCCGCAGGTGACAAATTGCCCTTCTTTTAACCCGCCGGCCCACACCGCGCCGACATTGGCGAGCCAGTCCATCATGTCGAGAATTTCCCCGAACGGGTAACCGACCTTGTCCTTGCTGAGCTTGCCATCGACATGCTGCTCGCATGTCATCGTGGTCAGGTCGATGCCGTGCCAGTTCAAGGTCCCCGGCCCGTAGATGAAGCCACCATGGCTTTGCGTGTCAGCGAGGTTGGTCAGCAGGTCGAACTTATCGGGATCGAGGAAGCGGGTTTCCAGCACTTCGATCGCCGGATGCATGGTGCCGATCGCGGCCACGACTTCGTCGCGTGTGTAGGGGGTCGCGCGCGGCGGCAGATCGGCTTTCATGCGGAACGCAACTTCGGCTTCAATCCCACGATAAGGGTTTACCGCCGCCGACAGTCGCGCCGGGCTGGGTGCGACGCCTGACGCGGGCAGGGCGCCACATACCCGCGTGCCGCCTGGTGCGCCAACCTTCCAGCCGCCGATCGGGCCCAAGGTCGCGGCGACTTTGTGTTGCACCTCATAAGCGGCTTCCACACTGGTCGGGCGCAGCGCTTCGGGCACGTCCGTCAGCCGCTTGGACAAATCAGCATGCGCGGCGATAAGCATGGTAGCAAGATCGGACATTGGGCGTTCCTTTGGCGACATTTCTTGGCAGATTATCGCATCCGCCCCATCGCTTGTCTAACCTGATGGCTTGGCACTGGACGTGCTGACGCCGGCACCGCAAAAAGCGGAATGGAAATCTTTACGACCTGGCAGAATTTGCCGGCACATGCCCGTGGCGCCTGCGTCGCCTTGGGTAATTTCGATGGTGTCCATCGCGGCCACGCCCATTTGATCCGCGCCGCCCACGCCGCGCGGCCCGACGCCAAGCTTGCGGTGCTGACGTTCGAGCCGCACCCGCGTGAGGTGTTCCGCCCCGACGATCCGGCTTTTCACCTGACCTTGCCGTCGGCGCGCGCGGACTTGCTCGCGGAGATGGGCGTGGAACTGATTTATCAACTCCCGTTCGATGCCGCCTTCAGCAGCATGCGGGCGGACGCCTTCATCGATGATGTCCTGCACGCAGGCCTCGGCGCTCGGCATCTGGTGTGCGGGCCGGACTACGCGTTCGGCAATCGCCGCGGCGGCACCGTCGAAATGCTGGCGACGCGGGCCGAGGCGCTTGGCATCGGCCTGACCGCGGTGCCGCCTTTGTCTGACGCTGCCGGCCCGATCTCATCGTCCCGCGTCCGCCGCGCCTTGCAAGATGGCTACCCGGAACGCGCCGCCGACATGCTCGGCCGGCCGTGGGAAATCACTGGCATTGTTGCGCATGGCGATCAGCGCGGCCGCACCATCGGCTTTCCCACCGCCAACATTGCGCTCGGCCGCCATCTCGAACCGGCACGCGGGGTTTACGCCGGCACTGTTACTCTGCCCGACGGCCAGAAAGTCCCCGGCGCCGCCAATATCGGCCGCCGCCCGACGGTGAATGCGGGTCCGGAATCTCGGTTGGAAGTGAATTTATTCGACTTCACCGGCGATCTGTACGGCCAGGAATTGCGCGTCGGGTTGCACGCCTATTTGCGCGGTGAACGCAAGTTCGGCGGGTTGGACGAACTGCGCAGCCAGATCGCGCTGGATTGCGCGGAAGCGCGGCGGATTTTGTTAAATTGAAGTGGACAATCTTGCTTTGGAAGCATAATTGACATATATGTCAATCGACGATGGGTTGGAGCAGGTGCTCCGTGCTGGAAAGCTAACCGCTTTTCTGCGCCCAGTTGGCTGGGAAGGTTCGTCACGAGCATTCCTGATGACAAATCGTCTGGTCGGACAAATGGACGCGGCTCGTGACGCAACGGACATTAAGCGTTTTGCACGGTGGGAAGCTTTGAGCGCCGAAATCACCTATTTTGTGCAGAACGGACGAGTGGGTTTGGAAATAATGAAGTGGCTGGAACCGCGAGCGCAAGAACATTGGGAATTTCGCAGTGTCCGGCCGAAGCCGGCTTTGCGCGTCTTTGGCCGGTTTGCAGCTGCAGGCGTGTTTGTTGCCACACACGCGGTGGAGCGTGCTCCGCTGGGAAACAAGAACCACCTCAATTGGGAATTCGCCAAGCTCGAGAGTGAAGACGAATGGAGGTGCGCGCTCGGCGAGCGGATACCGTTTTCTGCTGCTGACTATGAGAGCTACATCACCGGCGACGCCGCTGAAGGCGTAAGGATGGACACATGAATGAGATGCCGA
This sequence comes from Acetobacteraceae bacterium, assembly GCA_025352995.1. GTDB lineage: Bacteria > Pseudomonadota > Alphaproteobacteria > Acetobacterales > Acetobacteraceae > CAITOL01. The sequence goes on along the minus strand of JANXRN010000113.1, from coordinate 15,438 downwards.
GCAAGTACTTCTTTCGTCAACGAATGAAAAATCGCGTCTATGACGTCGTCATCGCAGCGGTTGAAGATGCGGCAGCTAAACGTGGGATGCGCAAGAAGGATATTGCCGAAAAGTTGGGCATCCATCCGTCTCAGGTCACACGCTGGTTGTCAGGCCCGGCAAATTGGGGTGCTGATACGATTAGCGATTTGCTTTATGCCGTCGACGCTGAACTCGAGCCTGCTACGGTGACATTCGCCGAACGGGAACAGCGAAAAAGTAATCGTTTCCATCCATTGGAACATGTTTTGGTTGCGCCGGAACATCTTGAGCGCTCGCGCAACGGGCATGTAGCCGCAGTCGCGCAGACATCGGCGACGGCTTTGAGGGCTGGACACTCGATCGGCGACGCATTGGAGGCGGCGAATTTGGCGCCCCTTGCAAGTCCTCTGGGCAACGGATGGACAAAATCGGCAGCTCCGATAGGCCAAGCCCCGGGTAGTTTCGGTTCGATGGCGCATGAGCGGTCACGCAGCGCAAACCCAGAGGTTCGCTATGGATGACGAGGCCCCCCAACTGCCCGCGGTTGCGTTTGAGCGGACGCGGTCGGCTAATTTTCGAGTTATCTACTCAAATGACTTCAGATATCGCGTCACCCTGACGGATATTGGGTTGGTTTTTGGCAATGTAGCCGATACCGGCGATGGTGCGAGGACTTTTGTCACTACAGAAGAAATTTTGGTGCAAATGCCTCTGGGTCAGGCCAAAGCACTCGCAGAATATTTGGCACTTATTGTTGCGAGATACGAACGAACATTAGGGCCGATCGGTGCTGCGGCCAAGACGCCACCAAGCGATGAAGAGCTCGACTCTATGTTTGGGATGCTTGAAAAAATCGGGATACATTAAATTCCGTCGTTGCATTCATTCCTACCACGCCTTGACGCCCCACCCCCCGCATCAGCATAGTCAAGCCATGGACAGGGTCATCCCACGGCGAATTATCCGCCCGGCGTCGTAACACGCCGGGACCGTTCCGTTTTTTCGCCCACCCAGACGCGGCAGATGGCCGCCCGAGATCAACATGTCCGACACCAAGACCTTGCCTGACTATCGCGATACCGTCTTCCTGCCCAAAACCGACTTCCCGATGCGCGGCGATTTGCCCAAGCGCGAACCTGGCTGGCTTGCCAAATGGGAAGCGATGGGCCTGTGGGACCGGCTGCGCGCCGAAAGCGCGGGGCGGGAGAAATTCATCCTGCATGACGGCCCGCCCTACGCCAACGGGCATTTGCATATCGGCACCGCGCTGAACAAAATCCTCAAGGACGTGGTCAACCGCGCCGCCCAGAAAGCCGGCTTTGACGCGCTCTATATCCCCGGCTGGGACTGTCACGGCCTGCCGATCGAATGGAAGATCGAAGAAGAATATCGCGCCCGCGGTGAAGACAAGGACGCGGTGCCAATCCTGCAATTCCGCGATGAATGCCGCCAATATGCGGCACGCTGGATGGGCATTCAGGAAAAGGAATTCCGCCGCTTGGGCGTGTTCGGCGCCTGGCCCGACCGCTACGCCACCATGGACCATACATCTGAAGGCGCCATCGCTGGGGAAATCTGCAAATTCCTGATGAACGGCGCGCTCTATCGCGGCCTGCGCCCGGTGATGTGGTCGCCGGTGGAAAAAACCGCGCTCGCCGAAGCTGAAATCGAATATCACGATCATACCTCCCACACCGTGTTCGTGCGCTTCCCGGTGGTGACCTCGCCCATCGATCTCGACGGCGCGTCGGTCGTGATCTGGACCACCACGCCCTGGACCATGCCCGGCAACCGCGCCATCGCTTGCGGCGAAGAATTCGACTATGCGCTGGTCCGCGTCGACAGCGTCGCCGCCGGATCGCTCGCCAGACCGGGGGAGAAAATCCTCGTCGCCCTCGCCTTGCTGCCGCAAATCGCGGAAGCCACCGGCATCGCCACCCATCACGTGCTGCACCTGATCCAGGGCCGCGACCTGGTTGGCACCATCACCGCCCACCCGCTGCGCGGCCGCGGCTATGACCATGACGTGCCGGTCTTTTCCGCCGATTATGTCACCACCGACGCCGGCACGGGCTTCGTCCATATCGCGCCCGGCCATGGCGAGGAGGATTTCGCCCTCGGTCGCGCCCACAACCTCGAAATCCCCGAAACAGTCGGTGAAGACGGCATTTTCAACCCATGGGTGCCGCTGTTTGCCGGCATGCATGTCTATAAAGCCGCCGACCCGGTCGCCGCTGCGTTGACCGAAGCGGGCGGCCTGCTGGGACGTGGCAAGCTGGTCCATTCCTATCCGCATAGTTGGCGGTCGCGCGCCCCGCTCATTTTCCGCGCCACCCCGCAATGGTTCATCCGCATGGATGGGCCGGAAAATATCCGCGCCGCCGCCTTGCAGGCCATCGCCGACACTAAATTCGTCCCCGATCAGGGCCGCAACCGCATCGGCGGCATGGTCGCCACCCGCCCGGACTGGTGCATCAGCCGCCAACGCGCCTGGGGCGTGCCGATTGCCGTCTTCGTCGAAAAAGCCACCGGCATACCGCTGCGCGATCAGGCGGTGGTGGACCGCATTGTTGCCGCCTTCCGGGCGGAGGGTGCCGATTGCTGGTACTCATCCCCACCGAGCCGCTTCCTTGGCCCCGATCGCGACCCAGATGCGTTCGAGCAAGTGATGGACATCGTCGACGTCTGGTTCGAAAGCGGTTCCACCCACGCCTTCGTGCTGGAAGATCGCGGCCTGCCCTGGCCGGCCGATCTCTATCTCGAAGGGTCTGACCAGCATCGCGGCTGGTTTCATTCGTCGCTGCTCGAATCGGTCGGCACCCGTGGCCGGGCGCCGTTCAAGGCGATCCTGACCCATGGCTTCGTGATGGACGAGCAAGGCCGCAAAATGTCGAAATCGCTCGGCAATGTCGTCGCCCCGCAGGAGGTTAGCGACAAGTTCGGCGCCGACATTCTGCGGCTATGGGTGATGTCGACCGACACCAGCGAGGACATGCGGATCGGCCCGGAAATCCTCAAGCAGCAGGCCGAAACCTACCGAAGGCTGCGCAACACGATGCGCTGGCTGCTTGGCGCGCTGGATGGGTTCGACCCGTCCGAGATCGTCCCGTACGCCGACCTGCCGGGCCTGGAACGCTATGTGCTGCACCTTGTGACCGAAATCGATGCGATGGTGCGTGCGGCAGTTGCCGGACATGACTGGACCGGGGTCTATCCCGCGATCCATAATTTCTGCGGCAGTGATTTGTCGGCGTTTTATTTCGATGTTCGCAAGGACGCGCTGTATTGCGACGGCCCTGCCAGCCTGCGCCGCCGGGCCGCGCGCACCGTGCTCGATATCCTGCACCGCGCGCTCACCACCTGGCTGGCCCCGGTGCTGGTGTTCACCTGCGAAGAAGCCTGGTGCGCCCGCTTCGGGGCCGATAGCTCGGTGCATTTGCAGGACTACATCGCCGTCGATCCGCAATGGGCCGATGCAGCCCTTGGCGATGTCTGGACCCGTATTCGCGAACAGCGCCGGCTGGGCACTGGGGCGCTGGAAGACATGCGCCGTGCCGGGCAGATCGGATCGTCGTTGCAAGCGGTTGTGGCCTTCGCGCCGAGCGACGATGCGGCATTGCTGTCGGAAGACCAGTGGGCGGAAATCCTGATTGTTCCGACCGTCAGCCTCGATGCCGGCCAACCCGTCGCCGCCAGCGTCGCCCCCGGCGAAAAATGCGCGCGCTGCTGGCGGGTGCTGCCCGAAGTCGGGCGAACCCAGGCCCATCCTGGCCTTTGCCTGCGCTGCGTCGAAGTCGTTGCCGCATGAACCGACCGCGGCGATTGCTGCTCGGCGGGCTGGTGGGACTGCTGGTGCTGATCGCCGACCAGGCCAGCAAGGATTACGTGCTGGATTGGCTGGATCTGCAAAACATCCACAGTATCGCCATACTGCCGGTGCTGAATTTCACCATGGTGTGGAATCACGGCATTACTTTCGGGCTTAACGATCATGTCGGCGCCAGTGCGGCGATCCCGACAATCGCGGCTTTGGGGGTGGTGGCAGTGCTGCTGGTCTGGATGTGGCGGGCGGACCGGGCGCTGGTGGTGATCGGCCTTGGTGCGATATGTGGTGGCGCGATCGGCAACGTGATTGACCGGCTGCGCTTCGGCGCGGTGGTCGATTTCATTCATGCCCATATTTTCGGCTGGTCGTGGTATGTGTTCAACGTGGCCGATGCGGCCATTGTTTGCGGCGTCGCGGCGCTGGTGCTGGATTCGCTCCGACCACCCCGACTTGCTGATCATCCGAGCGGAGGCTAATCAGTCCGTCCATGTCCCATTCCCTTCCCAAACCCCGCGTGTCCCTGCTGTTCGCCGTCGGTGCCGGCGCCCTGCTGGCTGGCTGCAACACGACCGATGTGTCGCGCACCTTCGGCCTGACCCGCGATGCGCCGGACGAGTTTTCCGTCTCGACCCGCGCGCCCTTGTCGATGCCGCCGAACACCGCCTTGCGCGCCCCGCGCCCGGGCGCCAGCCGGCCGCAGGAACTGTCGAGCCGTGCCGCGGCCGAAGCGACCTTGTCGCCGGGGGCGGTGCTCGACACCTCAACCAGCGGGATCAGCCCCGGCCAGCTTGCCCTGGTGCAAGCCAGCGGCCGTCCCGCCGCGCCTGATATTCGCGCCAAGATCGATTCGGAAAATGCCGGCGAGCAAACCGATCGCACCTTCACCGATCGCCTGCTATTCTGGAAATCGCGTGAGGTTGGTCCGGGCATCGTGGTTGACCCGACGCTCGAAGCCCAGCGCCTGCGCGCGAACGCAGCGCTTGGGCAGGACACGCTGGAAGGCGAAACCCCTATCATTCAGCCGAAACGCAAGAATTGGTGGGATTGGCTGTTCTAGGCCGGGGGTTGAGCGGATTTAAGCAAGGAAACTGCCACAGAGGGTAGAGGAGGAAGATGAGGGTAGAGGAGAAGCATAGAAATTCTGCTTCGCTTCTCATGCTACCCTCCTTCTATCTCCTCTACCCTCTGTGGCGGATTTCTTTCTCGTCTTAATCTTTCGGCAATCAAGAGCAGCTACAAAACGTCGTTGCTCCCCACACGGATATTTGCGGGAGACTGACGATGCCGGCCGCCGGTTCGATCGACACAATCTGGGACCAGATCGCGATTCTGGGGGATGCCGCACGGGCAACCCCGATTGCGGATTTGTTCGCGGTTGACCCCAGGCGGGTTGAAGATTTTTCCGCCTCGCTTGACGATCTGACCCTCGATTTTTCCAAAACCGCGATCAGCCGGGCCGCTTTGGCCGCGCTGCTTGACTTTGCCCGCGCAACGGGGCTTGAAACCTTCCGCGACCGCATATTCGCCGGCGCCGAGATCAACCCGACCGAGCATCGCGCCGCACTCCATGTCGCGCTGCGCGCCCCCGACGGCGCGGCGATGACCGCAAGTCTCGGCGGCAAGACCGACGATGCCAGCGCCTATGTCACCCTCCAGCGCGACCGCATGCGGGCGTTTGTCGCCGCCGTGCATGAAGGTCGCATTGTTGGCGCCACCGGCCTGCCCTTCACCGATGTGCTCAATATTGGCATTGGCGGCTCCGATCTCGGCCCGCGCATGGTTTGTGAGGCGCTGACCCTGGTCGGGCCGACCCACCTGACCCCGCATTTTCTGTCCAACGTTGATGGCCACGCTTTTGCCGCACTTTCCCGGGTGCTCGATCCGGCGCGCACCCTGGTGCTGGTGGCGTCCAAGACTTTTACCACCCAGGAAACCATGACCAACGCGCGCGCCGCGCGGGATTGGCTGGCGGCAAGCCTGGGGGATGCGGCGGTCGGCGCGCATTTTGCCGCCATGTCCACCAATGCGGCGGCAACCGCGGCTTTCGGCATTACGGCCGATCGCGTGTTCGGCTTCCGCGACTGGGTCGGTGGGCGCTATTCGGTGTGGTCGCCGATTGGCCTGTCGGTGGCCCTCGCGGCGGGATGGGACGCGTTCCAGGCGCTGCTCGATGGCGGCCATGCGATGGACCAGCATTTCCGCAACGCGCCGCTGGCCCGCAATCTACCCGTGCTACTCGCCCTGGTCGGGATATGGAACGTCAACGCGATGGGCAGCCGCACCCATTGCGTACTTGCGTACGATCGCCGCTTGCAGCGTTTTCCGGCCTTCCTTCAGCAGCTTGAAATGGAAAGCAACGGCAAATCAGTGCTGTTAGATGCCAGCCCCAGCCCGCGCCCGACCGGCCCGGTGCTGTTCGGAGAGCCTGGCACCGACGCCCAGCACAGCTTCATGCAGCTGGTTCACCAGGGCACCCAGCCCGTGCCGGTCGATTTCCTGCTGGCAGCGATCCCCGACCATAACCGCCCGGAAGCCCATCAAATCCTCGCCGCCCACGCCTTCGCCCAGGCCGAGGCTTTGCTCGCCGGCAAGTCGCTCGGCACCGTGCAACAGGAAATGCGGGCAGCCGGCGCCAGCGACGCCGAAATCACCGCCGGCGCGCCGCACCGCGTTTTCTCTGGCAATCGCCCGAGCAACATGATCTTGTTCCGCCGGCTTGATGCTTTCACCCTCGGCCGTCTGATCGCGCTTTATGAACATAAGGTCGCGGTGCAAGGCTGCATCTGGAACATCGATAGCTTCGACCAATGGGGCGTCGAACTCGGCAAGGTGCTTGCGGGCCGGCTGTTGCCCGACCTGACCCACGGGACCGCCGCCGCGCCGCATGACCCATCGACCAGCGCGCTGATCACCCGCTTCCGCAGCCTGCGCGGCGAGGAATAGTTATGCGCGCCGGCCGCATCCGCTTGCTGCCGGAAGTTACTGTCAACCGCATTGCCGCGGGCGAAGTTATCGAACGCCCCGCCGCCGCCGCCCGTGAACTGGTGGAAAACGCCATCGATGCCGGCGCCACCCGCATCGCGGTCGCACTCGCCGCCGGCGGGATGGACCGGATTGAGGTCACTGACAACGGCGCCGGTATGTCTGCCGACGAACTGGCGCTGGCGGTGCAGCGCCACGCGACTTCCAAGCTGATCGATGATGACGATCTGCTGCGCATCGAAACGCTCGGCTTCCGTGGCGAAGCCTTGCCCAGCATCGGGGCTGCCGCGCGGCTCGAAATCACCTCCCGCCCTGCGGCCGCCGACCACGCCAGCCTGATCCGGGTTGAAGGCGGCGCGGTGCACGCCCCTGTCCCCAGCGCCGGCGCCCAAGGCACGCGGGTGGTGGTCCGCGATTTGTTCTTCGCCACCCCGGCGCGGCGCAAATTCCTCAAATCGCCGCGCGCCGAGGCTGATGCGAGTGAAATCGCGATCAATCGCCTCGCTTTGGCCACGCCTGGCATTGCCTTCCGGCTCGAAAGCGATGGAAGGGTGCTGTTCGACTTGCCGAGCCAAGATCGGCGCAGCCGGATCGCCGCGATGCTGGGCGAAAATGCCGCATTGATCGAAATTGCGGGAGAACGCGACGGCCTGGTGCTGTCCGGCTTCATTTGCCCGCCGACCATCAGCCGTGCCACTGCCGCCGCGCAAACCCTGGTGGTCAATGGCCGCCCTGTCGCCGACCCGACCTTGCGCACCGCCGTCCGGGTCGCGTTCCGCGACGTGATTGCCCATGGCCGCCATCCGGTGGTGGCGTTATTTCTCGATCTGCCGTCCGACCAGGTTGATGTGAACGTCCATCCTGGCAAGGCCGAGGTGCGGTTCCGCAGCCCCGACGCGGTGCGTGGGCTGATTATTTCGACCCTTACACGGGCGCTCGGCGTTGGCATCCATGCGCCTGCGCCGGGCCCGTCGCTCACCTTGCGGCAAAGCTGGTACGCGACCACGCCGGGCCCGCAGCATCGCGGCTTTGCCGACATGCAACTGGCGCTCGCCGCCGGTCCGGCCGCCAAACCGCCGGCGTCCCTGCCTGACCAGCCCGATTTCCCGCTCGGCGCGCCGGTGGCGCAGGTGCTTGATACGTACATCATCGCAGTGACCGGCGATGGCACGTTGGTGCTGGTCGATCAGCACGCGGCGCATGAGCGCCTGACCCATGAAGCCATCCGCGACCAGATGCTGGCCGGCGGCGTCCGCAGCCAGGCGATGCTGCTGCCGGCGGTCGTCGATCTGCCGCCAGGCGATGTTGCGCGATTGCTGGCCCGTGCCGGCGATCTCGCGTCCCTCGGCCTCGAACTCGAAGAATTCGGTGTTGGCGCCATTCTGGTTCGCGCCATGCCGGCGGCCCTCGGTGCGCCGGACCCCGCGCCGTTGCTGCGCGACCTTGCCGACGAATTATCCGAAATGGACGAAACCACGGCGTTGTCCGACCGGCTCGAAGCCGTGATCGCCCGCATGGCCTGCCATGGCAGCATCCGCGCCGGTCGCCGGCTCGGCGCCGAAGAAATGTCGGCGCTGTTGCGCCAGATGGAAGCCACCCCGCGCGCTGCCACGTGCAGCCACGGGCGACCGACCTTCTTGAAACTCTCCAAGCCAGAGATCGAACGGATGTTTGGGCGGCGCTAGACGCAGATTGGTCTTGTTGCTGGTATGACTATTTGCTACCAAATCAACATGTCAAATGTTGCCAAGATCAGCGTTGCCCTTACCCCGGAATTGAACGACCTGGTCCAACAGGCCGTCGCGGTCGGGGATTACGCCACGACGTCCGAAGTCATTCGCGAAGCCCTGCGGGAATGGAAGCTGCGCCGCAGCTTGCGCCAGCACGCGGTGGCAGAATTGCAGCAGTTGTGGGACGAGGGGCTGCAAAGCGGTCCGGGGCGATTTTCTGATATGGCCGACATCAAGCAGGAAGCCCGTCGCAGGCTTGCTGCCCGGGCCAATTGATCCCCTTGCCGATTTGTCGCCGCACCGCCCGCGCGGAAGAAGATTTGATCGAAATCTGGTTGCATATCGCAGCCGATAACCCGGTGGCCGCTGACCGGCTGTTGGACCGCCTCGGCGCGGCGGAACGGCGGCTCGTGCGCCATCCCGAGCTTGGTCCAGTGCGGGCGGACATTGCTATCGGCATGCGCTTTTTCGTCGTTGGCGCATATTTGTTGCTCTATCGTCAGATCGAGGGCGGGGTCGAAATCGTGCGGGTTACCCATGGCGCGCGGGACCTCGCCAATCTACCATTACCGTAACGAAAATTACGCCGCCCAAACCCCGATGCGTGCCGCGCCGTGCGTGCGCTCATCGAGCAATGTCCCTAGCCCGTCGACCGGCTCATCCCGCCCGGTTTCGACCACGATCAGCGCGCCGGTCGCAATCCAGCCCGCCGCGTGCAGGGCCGTAAGCGCCAGTGGCACCAATCCCTGCCCATAGGGCGGATCGAGAAACACCAGCCCGCACGCCACCCCGGCCCGTGGCCGCAAGGCTGACCCCGGCATCACCGAACTGCGATCCCCCGCCCCACAGGCTGCGATATTCGCGCGCAACGCCGCCAGCGCGAACCGGTCGGTTTCAATGAAATGCGTCCGCGCCGCGCCACGTGACAGCGCTTCCAACCCGAGCGCGCCAGTGCCGGCGAACGCATCAAGCACTTCCGCGCCTTCGATCCGCCCGCGTCCGGCCCAGGGCGCATGGGCCAACTGATCGAACAAGGCCTGCCGTGCCCGATCGGCGGTCGGCCGCGTGACATCCCCGCTCGGCGCCACCAGAGTGCGCCCGCGCCAGGCACCGGCCACGATGCGCATTAACCCAGCTTCGGTAGTTGCTCGCGCAGCACCTTGCCGGTCACTTCTTCCACCGCGCCGCGTTCCAGCATGCCCAACTGGAACGGCCCGTACGCGACCCGGATCAGCCGTGACACGCGGTAGCCCAAATGCAGCAGCACCCGGCGGATTTCCCGATTGCGGCCTTCGCGCAAGCTCATCGTCAGCCAGGTATTGTCGCCCTTGCGGCTATCGACGGCGGCTTCGATTTCGCCGTAACGCACGCCCTCAATCGTCACCCCTTTGGCGAGCGACGCCAGCGCATGCCCATCGACCGCGCCAAACACCCGCACCCGGTAGCGCCGCAGCCAGCCATTGCTCGGCAGTTCCAATTGCCGGGCCAACGCCCCATCATTGGTCAGCAGCAGCAAACCCTCGGAATTGAGATCGAGCCGCCCGACGCTCACCACCCGTGGCAAATGCGACGGTAGTTTCTGGAACACGGTCGGCCGGTCTTCCGGGTCGCGATGGGTGGTCACCAGACCTTCGGGCTTGTGGTAGCGCCACAGCCGGGTTTTGTCAGGCGTATCCACGAGCTTGCCGCCGACCGTCACCAGATCGCCAGCGCCGACAAAGGTCGCCGGATGGGTGATGACGATGTTGTTCATCTTCACGCGGCCATCGGCCAACAGCTTTTCCGCGTCGCGCCGGCTGGCCACCCCGGCACGCGCGAGGAACTTGGCGATCCGGTCGCCGCGCGGGGCGGCCTTGCCGGCAGCGGCGTCGTCTTCGGTTTCGCTCATGGCGCGCACGCCGCCACCAGGGCTGCGATGATCTTGCCGTCGCCCTGGTCGATCAGGAATTCCGGATGCCATTGCACCCCGAGGCAGAAGCGGTAGCGCGCATCCTCGATGCCCTCGATCACCCCGTCAGGCGCGGTGGCGTTGACTGCCGCATGCGGGCCGGGCGCGCGCACCGCCTGGTGATGCGATGAATTGACCGCCATTTCGGTCGCGCCGACCACCCGGTGCAACAAACTGCCGGCCACCACGGAAACCTTGTGGCCGGCCTGATCGCGCGGATTGGGCTGTTCATGCGGCAGGGCGTTCGGCACGCTATCCGGGATATGCTGGATCAGGCTGCCGCCGAGCGCGACGGCGAGCAATTGCTGCCCGCCGCATATGCCCAATACCGGCATGTTCCGCGCCAGCGCGCCGCGCAGCAGTGCCAGTTCGGCCGCGGTGCGGCCTTGCTTGAGGCTCACTTTTTCATGCATGTCGGTGTCGCCATACATCGCCGGATCGACGTCGAACGCGCCGCCGGTGATCACCAGCGCATCGATCCGGTCCAGCATCGCGTCGGCCAGGTCCGGCAGATGCGGCAGCGCCATCGGCAGGCCGCCGGCGCCGGCAATCGCGCCCATGTAGTTTTGTCGCAGCGCATACCAGGGGAATTTCGAATACCCCCCCGGCTGTTCGCTATCGAGGGTCACGCCGATGATCTTGCGGGGCATTTTGGTGGTCTGGCCTCCGGGCCGGTTGCAATGCAGAGTGCGCTTCATGCGCCCGATGGACCATGCCCTGCAACAGGCCCGCCTCGCCGCCGCCCGGGGAGAGGTCCCGGTGGGCGCGGTGGTGCTTGGGCCGGATGGCGAAATTCTCGCCGCTGCGGGCAATCAGGTCGAAGCCGATCACGATGCCAGCGCCCATGCCGAAATCCTGGCCTTGCGGGCCGCGGCGGCCATGCGCGGCAATCATCGGCTGACGGACTGCGATCTGGTGGTTACACTCGAACCCTGCCCGATGTGCGCCGGCGCGATCAGCCATTTCCGTCTGCGCCGGGTGATTTTCGGCGCCTACGATCCCAAAGGCGGCGGGGTCGAGCATGGCCCAAGGGTATTCGCCGCCCCCGGCTGCCTGCATCGCCCTGAAATCATCGGCGGCGTGGGTGAGACCGAAAGCGGCGATTTGTTGCGCGCATTCTTCCAGGACCGAAGGTAGCTATTCCTTTACCGCGCCGGTTAGGCTGGATACGTAATATTCCACGAAGAACATGTAGAAAATCGCCACCGGCAAGGACCCGAGCAAGGCGCCGGCCATCAGCGACCCCCAGTGATAAACATCGCCTTGCACCAGTTCGGTCAAAATCGCCACCGGCACGGTTTTGTTTTCAGTCGATGAAATGAACGCCAGCGCATAAATGAACTCGTTCCACGACAAGGTGAAAGCAAAAATCCCCGCCGAAATCAGCCCTGGCACCGCCAGCGGCAGGGTGATCCGGCGCAAAATCTGCAAGCGCGACGCGCCATCGATCAGCGCGCATTCCTCCAACTCATAAGGAATGGACTTGAAATACCCGATCAGCAGCCAGGTGCAGAACGGCACCAGAAAGGTCGGGTAGGTCAGGATGAGCGCAAACGGGGTGTCAAACAGCCCGAACTGATAGACGACCTGCGCCAGCGGAATGAACAGGATGGATGGCGGCACCAGGTACGCGGCATAAATCGCCAGCCCAACATAGTCGCTGCCGCGAAATCGCAGCCGTTGGATGGCATAAGCGGCCAGCACCGACGACAGCAGCGACAAGATGGTCGATCCGATTGCCACCCCCATCGTGGTCACCAGCCAGCGCGGATAATCCGTCTCGAACAGCAATTTATTGATGTTGGCAAACGTCGGATTGCGAATCCAGAACGGGTTATTGTCTTTGTAGTTCAGCAGTTCCGAATTGGGTTTGAACGTGGTCACCCCCATCCAATAGAACGGGAACAGCAGGATGATCAGGAAGCACACCAACGGAATATAGACGGTGACGATCCGCCGCGCCCGGCTGTCCCAGGACAGCAGCTGCGGGCCTTCGGATTCGACAACCGGGGTGTTGTCAGCGGCGATGTCACTCATCCGACGATCCTTGCTGCCATTTGCGGCGGCCCAATGCGTAGTAGCTGAACAAAGTTGCGAAAATCAGGAACGGGATCATCGCGACGGCGATCGCCGCGCCCTCCCCCAGTTGCGCCCCGGGAATGCCGCGCTGGAAGGCCAAAGTCGCCATCAGATGGGTCGCATTCAGCGGCCCGCCGCGGGTGATGGCATAGACCAGCTGGAAATCGGTGAAGGTGAACAGCACCGAAAACGTCATCACGATCGCCAGGATCGGCATCAGCAGGGGGGATGTGATGTGGCGGAATTGCTGCCATGGCGACGCGCCATCCAGCAAAGCTGCCTCATACAGCGACGGCGAAATGGTTTGCAGGCCGGCGAGCAGGGTGATCGCCACGAACGGAATGCCGCGCCAGATATTGGCCACGATCAGCGACCAGCGCGCCGCCCAGGGCGTGCCGAGGAAGTCGATGTAATGGTCCAGAATATGCAGTTGATCGACCAGCACATAGGAAATGATGGAAAACTGCGGATCGTAAATCCACCAAAATGCAATCGCGCTCAGCACCGTCGGCACGATATAGGGCAGCAGAATAATCGCGCGCAGCACCGATTTGAACGGGATATGCTGGTTCAACAGCAGCGCTAGCCACAGCCCGAGGACAAACTTTCCGACGGTTGCGGTGAACGTATAGAACATCGTGTTCCATATTGAATTGATGAAGATCGGGTCATCGGCCAGCGCAATGAAATTCTCCAGCCCCACCCATGACCCGTTGCCGCCAATTTCGGTGTCGGTGAAGGCGAGATAAATCCCCAACCCCAACGGATAGGTCAGGAACACCAGCAGCAGGCCAAGCGCGGGCGCCAGGCACAGCGCAATCAGGAAGGGTTTATAGTCGAACAGCCGCGCAAGCCAGTTCGGCTTGGTCCGTTTCGCAACCCATGTGGTGGCGTCCATCGACATCCCTTCGAAATCAGGCAGGCACTCTGGGGCGTGTCACCACGCCCCAGAGGTCGCAATCAGGCTTTGCGGTAGATGCGGGCAAGCCGACGCTCGGCCTCTTTCGCCGCGTCCGCCGGGGTGGACTGGCCGGATGCGGCCGAGGCCACCATCTGCACCAGCACATATTCCGCCGTTGCCGCCGCTGCGGCCGACGAAATCGGACCCTTATAGCCATCCCAATGCGTCATTTTCTGCGCATCGCGATAGGGCAGGATTTTCGGATCAATCTTCCAGCAATCTGATTGATCGAACGCCAGCAGAGGATGCGCCCAGTAGCCGAGGCATTTGGTCAGCCACGGATCATATTGTTCCGCTTCCATCATAAAGCGGAGATATTCCTTGGCCGCATTGGGGTATTTGGTGTGCTTGAACGCCATCGCGTTGAGCGTGTTGGCGGCTTCCGGATAATCCGTGCCCTTGGCGCCGGGCAGGCGGGCATGTTCGGTATCGGCCGCAATGGCCGCCGTTTTTGGATCGTTCTTCAGCACGAAATAAATCGACACGCCATTGCTGGTCATGCTGATTTCTTCGGCGATGAAGGCCTTGTTGTTCGACGGGTCGAGCCAGGACAGCGTGCCCGGGATCATGGTCTTGTAGAACTCGGCGGAATATTTCAGCGCGGCAAGGGTTTCGCGGCTGTTGATTGCGACCTTGCCTGCATCATCGACCTGGTACGCGCCAAACGCCCAGAGCAGCCAGGTCGCGGTGCCGTTGCCGTCACCTTGGCTGTTGCCCAGCGCCCAGCCAACCGGATGGTTGTTCTTGTGCAGCTTGCGGCAAAGATCGAGGAACTTGTCCATGTCATTGGGCGGCTTGTCATAACCCGCCTGGTTGACCCAGGATTTGCGATAAACCAACGCGCCGCCGCCGCAACCCATCGGGATCGACAGCCATTTATTGGTGCCATGCTTGCGCCCATAGACCAGCGGCAGCGCGCCCCAGCCGCCATATTTCTTGCCGAGATATTCGGCAAGTTCGGTCATATCGAGGATTTTGTCCTCATACAGATGCGGATCGTTGGCCCAGCCGGCAACGATGTCGGGGCCAGCGCCGGTGCGCGCGGCAACTGCGACCTGGGCGCGGATATCTTCCCAGCCGACGAAATCAGTGCGCACCGGAACCCCGGTCGCCTTGGTGAACTTGGCCGTGTTCTCGTTCCAGATTGTTTCGTCCGGATCGACAAACTTGGTCGGGCGGATCACCCGCAAGGTCGCCCCGGCTTCAATCGGCTGCTTCGGCATTGGCACATTGGCCACCGGAATGGCAGCGTGCGCGGGCTGCCCGATCAGGCCGGCAGCGGTTAGTCCGCCCGCCCCGATGGCAATAGTTTCACGACGTGTCAGACGATCCATCGTAGCCTCCCAGAAAAGCGGCCGGTTCGGCCGCGGGTTTTTAATTGAGCCGTTGGCCCGTTTCACTGTCGAACAGATGAACCAGTCCAATTTCGGGTGACAGCATCAGCATCTCACCCGGTTTGGATGTGATGCGTTCCCGGAACGCACCGACCACCGGTACGCCGGCAAGCCGGCCGAGCACTTGGGTTTCAGCGCCGGTCGGTTCCAGCACGGTAACCTGCACCCCGACGCCGCCCGTATGGTCGAGCCGCAAATGTTCGGGGCGGATGCCATAGGTCACCTTGCGGCCTTCGAGTGACGTGCCGGCCGGCAAGGGCAGGCTTACGTCGCCGATGCGAAACATCCCGCCCTTGACTTCACCTTGCAGCAAATTCATCGCCGGTGATCCGATGAAGCCGGCAACAAACAAGTTTGCCGGATGATCGTAAAGTTCAAGCGGCGCGCCGATTTGTTCGATATTGCCGCTGTTCATCACCACAATCTTGTCGGCCATTGTCATCGCCTCGATTTGGTCATGGGTGACATAGACCGTGGTGGTGCGCAGGCGTTGATGC
>JANXRN010000021.1 GCA_025352995.1 Acetobacteraceae bacterium | reverse complement strand
CCCGCCGGGGTGGGACCCCGGACCCCTATCCCAAGAAAGTAAGGGGTGAAGAACGAGGGGGGCCGACTCGGTGGTTGAAGTGATTTTGTGGCCCCCCTCGTTTTTCACCCCTCTCTTAAAGGTTTGGCGTCCAGGGACCTTCCCTGGCGGGGTCTGGGGCAGCGCCCCCGCGCTTGCTTGCCTTCCTTCCCCTCCCCCGACAACGCCATGACCGATTGGCGCGATTTACGGACGCGGGTGATGTCGGCTGTGGTGATGGCGCCGGTTGCGTTGGGGTGCGTATGGCTGGGCGGGATTTGGTTTGTGGGGCTGGTCGCGCTTGCCGTCGCGGCGATGGGTTGGGAATGGCATCGGATGAGCGGCGGTGCGCCGCGCATGATGGCGATCGGGTTGATTTATATCGGGCCGGGCGCGTTGGCGCTGCTGTGGCTGCGAGACGATGCTGTGGTTGGGATCTGGAATGTTGGCTTCTTGTTTGCGGTGGTGTGGGCGAGTGACATTGGCGCTTATCTGGTTGGGCGGATGATTGGCGGTGCGAAGCTCGCGCCGTCAATTTCGCCGGGCAAGACCCGATCCGGCGCGCTTGGTGGGCTGGTTGCGGTGGCCGTGGTTGGTGCCGTGGTCGGTGGCTTGTGGGGCATGGTGGTTGCGGTGCTGATCGGGCTTGCGGCACAAATCGGCGACTTGCTCGAAAGCGGCATCAAGCGCCATTTTGGCGTGAAGGATTCGGGCTGGCTGATCCCCGGCCATGGCGGTGTGTTGGATCGGGTGGATGCGGTGCTGATTGCGGCCCCGGTGGCCGCGCTGATCGGCTGGCATTTTGCGCATGGTGGTATGCTTTGGCGGTAGAAAAGACGGTCACGGTTCTGGGCAGCACGGGCAGTGTGGGCACTCAGACGTTGGAATTATTGGCGGCCAATCCGGACCGGTATCGGGTGGTTGCGTTAGTGGCTGGGCGGAATGCGCGGCTGTTGGCGGAGCAGGCGCGGGCGTTGCGGGCTGAGCTTGCGGTGGTGGCTGACCCTGGGGCTTACGCGGAACTAAAAGCGGCGTTGGCGGGGACCGGGATTGAGGCTGCGTGCGGGGCGGACGCGGTGGAGGCGGCTTCATCGCGGCCTACGGACTGGACGATGTGTGCGATTACCGGGGCGGCCGGATTGGCCTCGACCCTCGCGGCAATTCGCCATGGCAAGTCGGTAGCATTGGCCAACAAGGAAGCGTTGGTGTGTGCCGGCGACGTGATGTTGCGGGCGGTGGCGGCCCATGGCGCGACCTTGTTGCCGGTCGATTCCGAGCATAACGCGATTTTCCAGGCGCTGGCGGATGGCAATCGCGCGTCGGTGGACAAGATCATTCTGACCGCGTCAGGCGGGCCGTTCCGCACGTCGTCGCGGGCGGAAATGGCGGCGGCCCTGCCAGAGGCCGCATTGCGCCATCCGGTCTGGTCGATGGGTGCCAAGATTTCGATCGACAGCGCCACGATGATGAATAAGGGCTTGGAGGTGATTGAGGCCGCGCGTCTGTTCGATTTGCCGAGTGCGCAGATCGGGGTGCTGATCCATCCCCAATCGGTGGTGCATGGTCTGGTTTATTACCAGGATGGCAGTGTGCTGGCGCAGTTGGGCAGCCCGGACATGCGGGTGCCGATCGCGCATTGCCTGGCCTGGCCGCGGCGCATTGCGACCGCGGCGCCTCGCCTGGACTTGGCATCAGTGGGCCGGTTGGAGTTCAGTGAACCCGATCTCGACCAGTTCCCCGCCTTGCGCCTAGCGCGGGAGGCTTTGCAGGCCGGTGGGGGTGCGCCGACGATATTAAGTGCGGCCAATGAAGTCGCGGTCGCAGCGTTCCTGGCGCGGCGGCTGGGCTTTCTTGATATCGTGTCGGTGGTGGCGGACGTTCTGGCTGCGATGGGCGCGCCTGACGCTGATGATCTGGCAACAGTTGTTGCCCTCGATGCCGAGGCGCGGCGCTTGGCGGAGGCGGTTTGCCTCAGCAGGCTGCCGAATGCTGCATAAAAATTGACAATTCAGTCGGACGCGTGACGGCTGATTGTCATATTTCGGAAAGAATCACGGCCCTAGGGTCGCGCACCGGATTTTTGCCGCCGGAGAGTATTGTTATCAATTGTTTAGTTGCTTTTTTTTGAGCATTCAGGTCTTACTTTTAATATAAATAAGGAACGAATTCCATGTTCGACGCCCTGCCAGCCCCGCTCAACAGTGTGGTTCCGTTCCTGATCGTGCTTGGCGTGCT
>JANXRN010000012.1 GCA_025352995.1 Acetobacteraceae bacterium | reverse complement strand
AAAATCATGCCCGACGACGGCCGCGACCTGGCTAATCCCCAGCGCGCGCAGCAACCCCATCGCGTCCCGCACCAGATTGAGGAAGCGGAAACTGCCGAGATTTTCCACATCCCACCCGGTGGTGCGCCCATAGCCGCGCTGGTCGGGCGCGATCACGTAATACCCAGCCGCCGCCAGCGACGGCATGATTTTGCGCCAGCTATAGGCAAGTTCCGGAAAGCCGTGCAGCAACAGCAATGCCGGATCGGCCGGGTTGCCGGCTTGCAGCACATGCATCTGCAAGCCGGTGCCGGTGGTAACAAAGCGGGCAGTGATGCCGGTGGGGAGGGGGAGTGGTTCCATTGCCCCACTATAGCGGATTGCGCGGATCGGCCCATATCGGACTGAACAGGAGATACCCCATGCAGTTGCTGATCGCCTATGGCCTAACGATTACCGGCTTCCTCGCCATCGACGCCGTCTGGCTCACCACCATGACCGGCGCCTTCTACAAGCCACGCCTGGGGGCGTTGTTGCTTGACAAGCCCGATCTGCTGACCGCGCTTGGCTTTTACTTATTATATTGCGTCGGCGTGCTCGGCCTGGCGGTCCGCCCGGCGCTGCAATCGGGGGAATGGACCGACGCGCTGTGGCGCGGCGCGCTGTTGGGGCTGGTGGCGTACGGCACTTACGATCTGACCAATCAGGCGACGCTGAAAGGTTGGTCGGTGGAGCTCACCATCGTCGATATGATCTGGGGCACGGTGCTGACCGGCGCTGCGGCGAGTTTCGCGACGGTCGCGACACGCTGGCTCACGCGCGGCTGATTACGCATCCTCGATCCGATCCACGCCTTGCAGTGACTTCAACGCCTGGGTCAGCCTCGGCGAGATATTATAGCTCCGCTGCAAGGTGATTTCGACTTCTTGTTCGGCACCGATTCGGGGGATCAGGGTCACCCGGCCTTTGCCCTGTCCCTGGCCTTCGAGAAGCTGCTTGATGTGCGGCACGGCTTCGGTTCGCGCCAGCCAGATGCGGATGCCGGCGCCGGATTGCTGGGACGCCTGATCGAGCGATTGCGCATCGGCCGCGGTAATCCGCAACGTTTCGCCCTCCAGATGCAAATCGGCGGTCACCAGGATAGAGGCTCCCGCCACCAGCAACTCGCGGCATTTACCCAGGGTTTCGCTGAAGAAGGTGACTTCGAACGTGCCGCCTGCGTCGGACATTTTCACCCATGCCATCCGGCTGCCCGACCGGGTGATGCGTTCCTTGCTGTTGATGACGCTGCCGGCGAGCTTGACCCGCGCATCGCCGCCCTGCGCACGCGCTTCCAAAGACGTTGAAGGCACGACCTGCATCCGCCGCAAGACCGTCGCGTAAGCATCGAGCGGATGCGCGGTCAGGTGAAAGCCGATCGCCTCGGCTTCGAACGCCAGCCGATCCATCGGTGCCCAGTCCGGCATGTCGGTCAGGCGCAGCGGTTCGGCCTGGTTCGATTTGCCGAACAAGCCGATCTGGCCGGACCCGCTTTCAACCGCAGTCGCCTGGGCACGGCGCAAAATTGTTTCGGACGCGGTGAACGCCTTAGCGCGATTGGTTTCGATCCGGTCAAACGCGCCAGCCCGCACAAGATTTTCGATCTGCGCCTTGTTCAACTGCTTGGGATCAACCCGGGCGGCGAAATCAGCGAGGTCTTCAAACCCCGACATGCCGCGCGTTGCCACCACCGCCTGCATCGCCGCCATGCCGACCCGTTTGACCGCTGCGAGCGCGTAGCGAACTGCGGTCTTGCCATCCTTGGTACGTTCCAGGGTGAAATCGGCGTCGGACCGGTTAATGTCCGGCGGCAGCAATGCCACCCCCATCCGTGTCGCTTCCTGCCGCAACCCCGCCAGCCGGTCGGTATTGTTCAGCCCCAAGCTCATGCAGCCGGCGATGAAAGCTTCGGGGTGGTTGGCTTTCACCCAGGCGGTCTGGTACGACAGCAGCGCGTAGGGCGTGGCGTGGCATTTGTTGAAGCCGTAATCGGCGAATTTCGACATCAGCTCGAAAACCTCGATCGCCTTGGCCTGATCGATACCGCGCGCCATAGCGCCATCGAGAAAGATTTTCTGCTGGGCATCCATTTCGGCGCGGATTTTCTTGCCCATCGCCCGGCGTAACAAATCCGCCCCGCCCAGGCTGTAGCCGGCCATTTTCTGGGCGATCTGCATCACCTGTTCCTGATAGACCATCAGCCCATAGGTTTCAGACAGGATGTCGTGGATTTCCGGGTGCGGTGCCGCCCAGAGCTCGCCATGCTTGCGCGCGCAATAGGCGGGAATGCTGGCCATCGGGCCAGGCCGATAAAGGGCGACGGCGGCAATCAGATCTTCGAACCGATCCGGGCGCATGGAGCGCAAAACCTCCCGCATGCCCTGGCCTTCGAACTGGAACACCCCGCCAGCATCGCCGCGCTGCAACATCGCAAAGGTCTTGGGATCATCGAGCGGGATTTTGTCGATATCGACGTGGATGCCTTCCTTTTTCAGGAACTGCACGCAGCGTTGCAAGATCGTGAGCGTGGTCAGCCCGAGGAAGTCGAACTTCACCAGCCCGGCCTGTTCGACATATTTCATCGAATATTGGGTGACCAGAACATCGGACTTGGCATCGCGATAAACTGGCACCAGCTCTGTCAAAGTGCGGTCGCCAATCACCAGGCCCGCGGCGTGGGTGCTGGCGTGGCGGTACAACCCTTCCAGTTGCAAGGCGATTTCGAGCAGGCGTTTCACCGCTTCATCATCATCACGCAGTTGGCGGAGCTTTTCCTCGCCATCGATGGCTTCCTGCAAGGTCACTGGCTTGGCGGGATTGTTGGGGATCAGTTCGGCAACCTTGTTGACATGGCCATAAGACATGCCGAGCACGCGGCCGACGTCGCGCACCGCGGCGCGGGCTTGCAGTTTGCCAAAGGTGATGATCTGCGCCACCCGGTCGCTGCCATATTCGCGGCGGACATAGTCGATCACCTCATCGCGGCGGTCCTGGCAGAAATCAATGTCGAAATCCGGCATCGACACGCGTTCGGGATTGAGGAAGCGTTCAAACAGCAGATCAAACTTCATCGGATCGACATCGGTAATGGTCAGCGACCACGCCACCACCGATCCGGCGCCCGACCCGCGCCCTGGCCCGACCGGAATGCCCTGGGCTTTGGCCCATTGGATGAAATCCGCAACGATCAGGAAATAGCCCGGAAAACCCATATTGGCGATGACATCGAGTTCGAATTCCAGCCGATCCCGGTAAATTTTCTCCGCCGCGTCATCGAGGTCGAGCGGCGCCAAACGCTTGACCAGCCCTTCGCGCGCCATGGCGCGGATTGTTTCGTCTTCCGTCTGGCCTTCGCGCACTTTCGGGCAAACCGGCAGCAGCGGCTTGCGCATTTCCGCCATCACCGCGCAGCGCTTGGCAATCGCGATGGTGTTGTCGCAGGCTTCCGGCAAATCGGCGAACAGCGCCCGCATCACCGATGCCGGCTTAAACCAGCATTCCGGGCTAACCCTGCGGCGGTCCTTTTCGGCCAGGGTGCGCGCCTCCGCAATGCACAGCAGCGCATCGTGCGCTTCATGCATTTCTGGCTTGGCAAAGAAAACCTCATTGGTGGCAACCAGCGGAATGGCCTCGGCGTCCGCCAATGCGATCATCCCCGCTTCGACCGAACGTTCGCCCGGCAGGCCCAGCCGTTGCAACTCCATGGCGATCCGGTCGGGGAAAGCAGCATGCAGCGATTGCAGCAGGCCGGCGGCGGCATCGCGCTGCCCTTCCGCAAGGCGTCGCCCGATCGGGCCGGCCAGCCCGCCGGTCAGCAGGAACAGCCCGTCAGCATAGTCGATTAGTCGCGCGAGCAGGACTTGCGGCTTGCCGCCCGGTTCGCTTTCCATGAAGCCGGCCGATGACAGGCGCTGCAAATTGGCAAAGCCCGCCGGGTTCATCGCCAGCAGCACCAGATGATCCGGCGGCAGGCGCGGATTGTCGTCGCGGGTAAGGCCGATCTGGCAGCCCAGGATCGGCTGCACCCCTTTGCCAGTGCAGGCCTGGGAAAATTCGAGCGCGCCGAACAAATTGCCCGAGTCTGTCAGCGCGACTGCCGGCATATCGGCGTCGCGCGCCAGGACTGGGATTTTGTCAATTTTGATCGCGCCTTCGCTCAGCGAATAGCTCGAGTGGACGCGGAGATGGACGAAATCGGCGTGGGACATGGGGTGGTGTTCCGGTCAGGCAAACAATAGGAGCCAAGGAAGGTCTTCTTTTTGTGAACAAAAAGAAGCAAAAAAACTTTCCTGCTTTGGTTCCGGGTGCGCACCGGCAGCGGTGCGCCATGGTCAAAAAAGAACTTCTTCCCTAGTTCTTATCCCCAGTCTACGAGTCGCCCATCACGCAGCGTGACCGTCCGGTCCATCCGCGCGGCCAGCGCCGGGTTGTGGGTCGCAATTAGCGCCGCGACTCCATGGGTGCGCACGGTCAGCAGCAATTCATCGAACACCGCGTCCGCGGTCGCGACATCGAGATTGCCGGTCGGTTCATCGGCCAGCAGCAAGCTCGGGCCGTTGGCAAGCGCGCGGGCTATCGCCACCCGCTGCTGTTCGCCCCCCGACAATTTGCCCGGCAAATGGTCGAGCCGCGCGGCCAATCCGAAGGAGGTCAGCAAGGCCTTGGCGCGGATATTGGCGTCCGCTTGGGATTTGCCCGCGATCATCTGCGGCAGCGCGATGTTTTCCAGCGCGGTAAAATCGCCCTGCAAATTATGGGACTGATACACGAAGCCAATCCGATCGCGCCGCGTGGCGGTGCGATCCCGGTCCGACATCGCCCCCGCGTCACGCCCATCGATCAGCACCTGTCCGGCGTCGGGGCGTTCGAGCAACCCGGCAAGATGCAGCAAGGTGGATTTGCCCGTCCCCGATGGTGCCACCAATGCGACGATTTCGCCCGGCCGCAATGCCAGATCGACGCCGCGTAACACCGGCAGGCTTCCCGCTTCGGTGCGATAAATCCGTTCGACGGCCACCAGGCTGAGCGCGCTATTCATTGCGCAATACCTCAACCGGATCGGTCCGCGCGGCCTGCCAGCTTGGATAAAGTGTCGCAAGCAGCGACAGGCTCAGCGCCAGGATCACTACATTGGCAACCCCGCCCCATTCGACGCCAGATGGCAGGTCGGTCAGCATGAACACGCCGCGGTCAAACACCTGCCCGCCGGTGATGTCTTCGATCACGTGCTGAATGGCGACGATATTACGACATACCAGCACGCCCACCAGCGTGCCCAACGCCGTGCCCGCGACGCCGACGAAGGCGCCGCACATGATGAAGATGCGCATGATCGCGCCGCTTTCGGCGCCCATCGTACGCATCACTGCAATGTCGCGGCGCTTGTCCTTCACCAGCATGATCAGTGACGAAATGACGTTGAATGCCGCCACCAGAATGATCATGCCCAGCACGATGAACATCGTGTCCTTCTGGATCTGCAGCACTGCGATGATGCCGTTATTGGCGTTGCGCCAGTCGCGTGCGACGAGTTGGCGCCCCCCGAGCAGCGGGCGGATACGGTCAAGCGTGGCAGTTGCGGTATCCGGGTCGGCGAGGCGGATTTCCAGGCCGGTAACCGCGTTGTCCTTCATGAAGAAAATCTGCGCCGCCGGCAGGGACAGGAACACCACATTGTTGTTGAAAGTCGCGAGCCCGGAATCGAAAATCGCCACCACGCGATAGGCCTTGATGCGCGGCATGTTGCCAAATGCCGTCGCCTGCCCCTGCGGGGAAATCAGGGTCAGCCGACTGCCGATGGTCAGCCGGTTATTGGCCGCCAGGCTTACCCCCACCGCCAGCGCGTCATCGCCCTTGAATTCATCGAGCGATCCCGCA
>JANXRN010000393.1 GCA_025352995.1 Acetobacteraceae bacterium | reverse complement strand
GGCATTGATAACTATTATCTATTTTTGCTGATGAGTTGGGAGATACAAGGTGCCCAGAAGTTTTGCGCTTGGCAGTCGCTTTGAGGCTTTCATCGACCTGAAAGTACAAGAAGGCCGCTACAATAATGCCAGCGAAGTTGTCCGCGATGCGCTACGGCTGCTCGAAGACCGTGAACAGGAACGGATGGCGCGCGGTGCCGAACTCAGGCAACTCATGGAGGAAGGCCGTCTTGGCGGCGTGATGGACGAGGACGGAGAGGTTACGCTTGATCGGCTGGCGCGCAAATATCGCGCACTTGCGGCAACCCGGGGTTGATGCCGCGCTTCCGCTTTGGTCGGGTCGCAGCCGCTGATATCGAAGCGATCGGCGAATTCATCGCACAGGACAACCCCGATCGGGCCGTGACATTCGTGGAAGAATTGCGGGCCCGCTGCCGGGAACCTGCCGACTTTCCCCTGGCTTCGGCGGCGCGTCCAGACCTGGGTGACGATCTGCGCATGGCAATGTTCGGGCGGTATTTGATTTTCTATCGCTTGGATGAAAACGTCCTGGAAATACGCCGTGTTTTGCACAGCGCTCGCGATTTGGGTGATCTGGCGATCTAGGGATTGATGGTGTTTCGTTGTTAATTAGAAACTAGTTCGGCTCGGCAAGTCCCAATCCCCGCGCGGTGGCAACAATGCTGCGCCAGGTGTCGAGCTGTAGCGGCACCCCATTCTTCATCCGGTCGGCCCGCGTGCGGGCTTCCGGCTCCCCGGGGACCAAAACCTCCGCCACATCTTCCGCCACCCGCGATGCCTTGACGTAGTTGGCATAGGCCCGCGCCTCGGCGACGAAATTCTGGCTGCCGAAATGATCCGGGTCGAGATAGATCGACAGCATCCCGTTGGTGATTTTCCGCCGCCCCTCGGTCGGCACTGGCCCGGATGTCGCGCCGCCGGTCAAGACGCCCGCGAGAATTTCGCACATGAAGGCGAGCCCGGAGCCCTTATGGTCGCCAAACGCCCGGATTGCCCCCGGCCCGTTGCCGGCCGCGCGCGGCCCGCCTGGCGTCAGCGGTCCATATAATGTCGCCGGATCGGAGGATAATTTGCCGTCCGGCCCAATTAACGCGCCGTCAGGCAGCGGCTTGCCGCCGTTCGACGCCACCAGTGCTTTGCCCTCGGCGACGACGGAGGTTGCAAAATCCAGCAGCAGCGGCGGCTTGCCCGGTTCCATCGGAATGCAAATGCACACCGGGTTGGTGGAAAACCGCCGATCCACCCCACCAAACGGCGCCACCAATTCGCCACCGGCGACATTGACAAAATGGAGCGAAATCAGCCCGGATTTCGCCGCCCGTTCCCCCCAGTCACCAATCCGCCCGATATGGCCGGCGTTGCGCAGCGCCACCACCGCCATGCCTTCCGACCGCGCCTTGGCCACCCCGTAATCCACCGCCAGCGGCCCGATGGTCTGGCCAAACCCAAGATTGCCGTCGAGCACCGCGTGGGTCGGGCCTTCGGTCACCACCGAAATCACCTGCCCGGCCAGCACATCGCCATCGGCGAGGTTCTGCACATAGCGCGGCACCCTGATGACGCCGTGGCTGTCATGGCCGGTGAGGTTGGCGGATACCAGATGGTGGGCAATGCGCTCACCCTCATCCCGCGCGGTGCCGGCGGCGGTGAAAATATCGCCGACGAAACGGCGCAGAACATCGACCGCGATGATGTGGGTGGGGAGGTCGGCCATGGGGCACCATCAAGAAAAAAGGAAAAAAGTATCTTCTTTGTTTGAAAACAAAGAAGCAAAAAAACTTTATCTATTGGTGCCGCCGTCGCACCAGCAGCGGTGCGCCAACGGATAGAAAGTTTTTTTGGTTCTTTTTGTTCACAAAAAGAACGCGCTTTCTTAAACGACCTTCCCGCTCCCATCCTCAATCAGATGCATATTATTCATATCCGCCGCCAACCCCAGCGTCGCCCGTGGCGCCGCCGCCGTATTGGGATCGACGCGCGCAATCACCGCCACGCCATCGATGAAGAAATGCACCAGCGTTTCCATCCCCATCGGCTCGACCACGTCAACCTGGGCATCCATGCGGATCACGCCAGGCTTTTCGACGTCGTGCGCTTCGGTCAGATGCTCCGGCCGCAGGCCCAAGGTCATCGCCTTGCCGACAAACGGCGCGTAACGATCGACGCGCGCTGGCGGGACCGCGAGGCGGGTGCCGTTGGAAAGCACCACGGCCAGGCCACCATCATTGACTATTTTCGCCGGCAGGAAGTTCATCGCCGGGGAGCCGATGAAGCCGGCGACAAACCGGGTCGCGGGATGGTGATAAAGTTCCTGCGGCGGGCCGACCTGCTCGATAATGCCGTGGTTCATGACGACCACGCGATCGGCGAGCGTCATCGCTTCGACCTGATCATGCGTCACATAGACCGTGGTGGTCGGGACCAGCTGATGGACCTTCTTGATTTCGGTCCGCATCTGCACGCGCAATTTGGCGTCGAGGTTCGACAGCGGTTCGTCGAACAGGAAGACTTTCGGGTTGCGCACGATGGCGCGGCCCATGGCGACGCGCTGGCGCTGGCCGCCGGACAGGGCCTTCGGCTTGCGTTCGAGCAGGGGGGTGATATCGAGCATTTTCGCCGCGTCATCGACGCGACGCTTGATTTCGTCCTTGGGGAATTTCCGCAGCTTCAGGCCGAACGCCATGTTGTCGAAGACCGACATGTGCGGATAGAGCGCGTAGTTCTGGAACACCATCGCAATATCGCGATCACGCGGCGGCACGTCGTTAACCACATTGCCGCCAATCCAGATTTCGCCACCGCTGATTTCTTCCAGCCCGGCGACCATGCGCAAGGTGGTGGATTTGCCGCAGCCCGACGGGCCGACGAGAACCACAAACTCATTATCGGCGATTTCCAGGTCGATGCCTTTCACCGCCTGCACACCGCCTTCGTACATTTTCACAACCTTGCGGATCGAAACCTGCGCCATCCCGGATTACCCTTTTGTTGCGCCTGCTGTGAGGCCAGCGATATAATAGTCCATCAAGAATGCATACACCACCACCGGTGGCGCGGCCGCGAGC
>JANXRN010000449.1 GCA_025352995.1 Acetobacteraceae bacterium | reverse complement strand
GTCAGGTCGCATTTCAGCGTCCAGGATGCATTGGTGTAGCCCATGACGACGGCCATGTTGGGGACGTCGCTGTACATCATGCCTTTGTAGGTCATGGCTTTGGCGGGATCGATCAATTTTCCGTTGACGGTGACGGTCATTTTGCCCAGGACCGCCAAGTCCAGGCCGGTTGCAGTGACGATCAGATCGGCGGGCAGTTCTTCGCCGGATTGCAGTTTGATGCCGGTTTCGGTGAAGGTTTCGATCTGGTCCGTAACGACGGAGGCACGGCCGGATTTGATCGCCTGGAACAGATCGCCGTCGGGCACCAGACAAAGCCGCTGGTCCCAGGGGTTGTAGGATGGGGTGAAGTGCTTGCCGACGTCGTAATCCGGCCCGAGCGCCATTTTGACGCCGCCGATGATCATGCCCTTGATTTTTGCAGGCTGGCGCTTGCAAAGTTGGTAGACATACATGCCGCGCAGCACGTTTCGCCAGCGCACAATCATGTAGGCAAGTTTTTGCGGCAGCAGGCGGCGCAGGCGATCGGCAACATCGTCGGACGCTGGCCGGGCGACGACATAGGTCGGCGATCGTTGCAGCATGGTGACGTGTGCGGCTTTGTCGGCCATCGACGGGACAAGGGTAACGGCGGTGGCGCCGCTGCCGATCACCACCACACGCTTGCCGGCGTAGTCGATCGCGTCAGACCATTTCTGCGGGTGGACGATTTCGCCCTGGAAGCGCTCCGCGCCCGGAAACACCGGGGCGTAACCGGCATCGTAATTATAATAGCCGCTGCACATCAGTAGGAAGTTGCAGCTATAGGTCAGGATTTCATCGCCATGGGCCACGGTGACAGTCCAGCGCGCGGTTTCGGATGACCAAGATGATGCGATGACTTTGTGGTTGAAGCGGATATGGCGATCGATGCCGAATTCGGAAGCGGTTTCATTGATGTAGTTCAGGATGGATGGGCCATCGGCGATGGCTTTGGCCTCGGTCCAGGGTTTGAAACGGTATCCGAGGGTGAACATGTCGCTGTCGGATCGGACGCCGGGATAGCGGAACAAATCCCAAGTGCCGCCGATGCGGTCGCGGCCTTCGAGGATGGCGTAGGTTTTGGACGGGCAGTTGGTTTGCACATGGTAGCCGGCGCCAATGCCTGACAATCCGGCGCCGACGATCAGGACGTCGAAATGATCTGCCACGATATAACCCTCTCAATTTGACCGTTATTGCACGATATGGCAGGCTTAATGTCAATAATATCAGACTGGGAGAAGTCGAGGGGCGGGATGCGGCCCTTGCGGTGTGATCCCATCGACCCTATGCGCTGAGGTATCATGGCCAGTTGGCAATCGTTTCTTTTGTGCACATTCATGCGCTGGGCCATCAAGCGCGGCGCCACATCGCCCATTGATGTGGCGGACACACGCCGGCGCGTGGGGCAACCGCGTAGGCGGGTGCGGAAAGTGCCGCAGGGATTGCTAGTTTCCGCGCAGGTCAATCGCGGCCTGGTGTTTGAACGCATTGACGGCGCGGCGGCGCGCGATGATTTGTTGGTGCTGTATTTGCATGGTGGCGGCTATTTCTTCGGCTCCCCACAAACCCATCGGCAGTTGACATGCGCGATTGCCAAGCAGACGCGGGCGCAGGTCTGGGCGTTGGATTATCGGCTGGCGCCGGAAAATTCTTATCCAGCGGCACTGGAAGATGCCGTTGCAGCCTATCGCTTTCTGGCCACGACCTTTCCGAACAAGCGCATCGTGCTGGCGGGGGATTCGGCCGGGGGCGGGCTGGCGCTGGCGACCGCCGTGGCGGTGCGGGACCTTGGGCGTACCGCGGCGCTGTTTTTGTTTTCGCCCTGGACCGATCTCGCCAACACCGGGGCAAGCGTGACGGGCAACGCCAAAAGCTGCGCGATGTTCACCCCGCGTGTGATGCATGATGCGGCGGCGTTGTATTATGGCGCGCGCGATCCGAAAGATCCGGGCATTTCGCCGCTTTATGCCGATCTGCACGGGCTGCCGCCAATGCAGATTTTCGCCAGCGCGGACGAAATCCTGCTTGATGACTCGCGACGATTGGCCGCCAAGGCCCGCGAGCAAGGATGCAGCGTGGAACTGCATATTGTCCCTGGCGTTCCGCATGTCTGGCCGCTGTTCGCGCGTCTGCTGCCGGAAGGGCGGGTAAGCCTGGCCCAGGTCGGGGAATTCGTCGATCGGGTTTGCTAGTCCTTGGTCAAGATCATGGCGCCAGACGGATGGATTTCAGCATTCCAGCCTGGCGGGATCAGGGTGGTTGCGTCGAGCTGCACGATAATCGCGGGGCCAGCGAAGCGATTGCCCGCGCCGAACTTGTCGCGCGCGAAGACCGGCGTTGCCATGGTGCCGGCGACGAAATGGACATCGCGCGTATCATCCGGCCCCGGCATCGGCGCGGGGGCAAGCTTCGGCAACACCGGCGGCGGCATGCGGCCAGTGGCTTCGACCCGCAGGGTGACGAGTTCGATCGGAGTGTCCATCACGAAGCCGTAAAGCGCCTGATGGGCGCTACGAAAAGCCGCTAGCGCCGCCGCTTCGGTACCAGTCCAGGCAACCGCCAATTCGCCGCCCTGCCCTTCGTACCGCATCAGCGCGACGGCTTCGAGCTGGCGATCGGCTTGCGGCACGGCCTCTGCCACCAACCAGGCCTCGGCGTCTTTGCGCAGTTGCGCCACCAGCGCGTTGGCAGCGGCCGCGTCCGGCGCACCCGCCAGCGGCAAGGTGCGGTGGAATTCGGCTTTCAGGTCAGCCGCCAGCAACCCTTCGGCACACAGGACGCCGGGCGCGGGCGGGATCAAGACGGTGGTGCAGCCGAGCAGTTCGGCGAGCGCGGTGCCGTGCAAAGGGCCCGCGCCGCCAAACGGCACCAGGGCGAAATCGCGCGGGTTGTGGCCGCGCTCGACCGAAACAACCCTGATGGCGCCAACCATGTTGCTGTCGGCGATCGCCAGGATGCCGCGCGCGGCGGTGTGCAGATCGAGGCCGAGTGGCCCGGCGACCTCGCGCCGGATCGCCGCTTCGGCTAATGCCGGATCGAGCCGCATGCGGCCACCGAGCAAGGATGGCGGCAAATGGCCGAGCACGACATGGGCATCGGTGACGGTGGCGAACTGGCCGCCGCCACCGTAACAAGCCGGCCCCGGATCAGCGCCAGCGCTGGCGGGCCCGACCGACAGCGCGCCATCGGTGATGCGGGCAATCGAGCCGCCGCCGGCGCCAACCGTTACCATATCGACCATCGGCAGTGGCAAGGGCCATTCACCGACTTTGCCTGACTGGGTCAAGCCAATGCGGCCATCCTTGATCAGGCAGATGTCCGCGCTGGTGCCGCCAATATCGACGGTGATAAGGTCCGCAATGCCGGCCGCTTCGCACACCATGCGCGCACCGACCACGCCGGCGGCGGGGCCGGACAAAGCGGTAACGGCGGGGGCGCGGCGAATGGTGGCCACGCCGGCAACGCCGCCATTGGATTGCATCAGCAACAATGGCGCGGTGACGCCGGCATCTTTCAGGCGCCCTTCGAGCCGCGCGACATAGGTCGAAACCGCCGGCATGACCCCCGCATTCAGGATTGTTGCCAGAGTGCGTTCATATTCACGCACCACCGGCAGCACGTCGATTGATGCGGTGACGGCAACGCCCGGCAAGGCGGCGCGCAGCATCGCGGTGACCCGTTCTTCATGATCGGGGTTGGCGAAACTATGCAGCAGACACACCGCAACGGCTTGCACGCCGAGGCGCCGGCAAACTTCGGCGGCTTCGCGCACGCTTTCTTCATCAAGCGGCGTGATGACGGTGCCGCCAGGGCCGACCCGTTCGATCACTTCCAGCACGCGCGATGCTGGCACCGGGCGGCGCGGCTTGCGCCAGGCATAAAGATTGGCGCGGCGCGGGATGTCCTGGCGGCCGATATCCAACACGTGGCGGAAGCCGGTGGTGGTGATCAGCGCGGTTTCGGCGCCCTTGTCTTCCAGGATCAGATTGGTGGCGACGGTGGTGCCGTGCAGCACCCGGCCGACCGCATCGGTGCTGGCGCCAGCTTGTTCCAATGCTAGGCGCATGCCTTCCATGAAGGCGCGGCTGGGATCGGCCGGGATGCTGGGGGTTTTGGCCCGCCAGGCTTTTCCGCTAGCAGCATCCTGCAAAGTGACGTCGGTAAAAGTGCCACCAATATCGACGGCGACAGTCAGGCGTGCTTCAGACGAGTTCATCGACATAGTCCATACGGTGAAAATTGGCGGCGGCCGGGCGGTCGCACCGGGTGGCGAGGGTGGACGGCAGATCAAGTTCGCCTTCCGAAATCACTACACCATAGTCGCGGCGGGCGCCTTCGACTGACACATAGCCTTCCAGCACATCGCGCAGCACTGCGGTGGGAGGACGGTCATAAGGATGTCCGCGCCCGCCGCCGCCGCCGGTTTCGATGCGCAGAACATCGCCCTTGCGCAATTTGTTGCCATCGGACAGCGGCGCGAGAATAACTTCGCTGTTGCGGCCTGGATTGATGATGGCGCGCGCGGTGCCGCCGGACTTGCCGCCGGCGGTGCCCCAGGGCGGGTTCACTACGCTATCGATCCGAATGGCAAGGACAGAGTCCTCGGCCAGCACAGTATATTCGCGGATGATGCCGCAGCCGCCGCGGAACTCACCAGGTCCGCCACTGTCGCGGTTGATGGCGTAGGTATTGAGACGGACGGGATAGCCGAGTTCGAGGAACTCGACGGGGTAATTCTCCTGCGCGACGAAATAGACCGCATCGATGCCGTCCTGATCGGCCCGCCCGCCATAGCCGACGCCAAGCCCGTCTGACAGCAGGAACGGTTTGCCATCCCACAGACCACGCATCAGCAGGATCACGTAGGCGGAATGGGCCGCCGGCGCCTTGGTGCCGGCGACGTTGATCAGGCCGTTGAGCGCTGCCAGCACCCGCATCATCGTCATGCCGCGCATGCCCAACGGGGCAGGAAAGCGTGGTCGCAACAGCGACCCTTCGCGCAAGATGATTTCATCGAAGGCGCGGGCGCCGCCGGCATTGACCACTTGCGACGGATCGCCCCCGAGGAAATAAAGCGCAAAGGCGGTGCCGGGCACGTCCTTGTTCATCAGATAATTCACCGGACCTGGTGTCTGGTCATCGGTTTCGCTGGCGTCGAAGATGAAACGATCATCGGGGGTGCGGGTCAGGGCGAAGCGGATATGCACCGGGCCGGTGCCATGGCCGTCACTGTCAATCGCGTCGGTGAATTTCCAGGTGCCGACTGGGAAGGTTTCGCGCAGCTTCTGCCGCACCAGGGTTTCGGTGCGGGCGAGCAACTGGCGCAGCGCATCTTCCAGCATGTCGGCGGAAAACCGTTCAGCGATTTCGGCCATGCGGCGCACCCCGAGATCGACGGACGCCATCAGCGCCCGCGTATCGCCCTTGCAAGTCGCGGGGTAGCGGGAATTGCGATAGAAAATATTCAGGGTGGCTTCGTTGGTGATGCCGCGATCAATGAGTTTGGTCGGCGGGATGATGATGCCTTCCTGAAAGATGTCGGTCGCATCAGGGGAAATCGATCCCGGCCGCAGCCCGCCAATGTCGGAAAAATGCGCCCAACCCATCACGAAAGCGCAACGGCGGCCTTCATGGAACACCGGGGCGAGGAAGACCTGATCGTTGGAATGCGATACCGCGCCGCGACTTCCGTAACAATCATTATACCAGTAAAGATCGCCGGGCTGGATGGTCTCGATCGGGAAATGGTCGAAAACCGGGCCGCAAATGTCCCCGAAAATCGGCACGTTGGACCCGACCGCCATGACGCCATCAGCGTCAAACAAGGCGGTATAGAAATCCTTCTTTTCGCGGATGAACGCCGAAATTGCCGTGCGTTCCAGCAAGGCTTCCATTTCGGCTTGCGAGGCGCGGATGGCGCCGCGGATGATTTCGAGCGTGACCGGATCGCAGTTGGTCATAACATGGCTCCTTCAAGGTGGCAGGCGACCTGACGGGTGGGGGTGATGCTGCGCAAGGGTGGCGCCTGATCGGTGCAGATTTTCATCGCGTGCGGGCAGCGGCCGCGAAAGGCGCAGCCGCCGACGCTGGCCGCGTCCGACAGGCTGCCGCGAATGGGCAGTTGGGCGCGGTCTTGGGTGACATGCGGCACCGGGACCGCAGCGACCAACGCGCGTGTATAAGGGTGCGCCGGCTTGGCGATCAACTCCTTGGTCGGGCCTTCTTCGACCACGCGGCCGAGATACATCACCATGGTGCGTTCACATACGTAACGGATCAACGCGAGATCGTGGCTGATATAAACGGCGGCAAGGCCGAGTGCGTCACGCGCTTCACGCAGCAAATTGAGGATGCCGGCGCGGACCGAAACATCGAGCATCGAAACCGGTTCATCGGCTACGATCAGCTTGGGGCCAGGGATCAGCGCGCGGGCCAGCACGACGCGCTGCAACTGCCCGCCGGACAATTCGTGCGGCCGGCGATCGAGCCAGGCGGCCGGCGGGGTAAGGCGGACGCGGTGCAAGACGGCATCGATGCGCTCGGCATGTTCGCTGACCGGGACACCGAAATTATTGAGCGGTTCGGCCAAGGCGCGGCGGATGGTGAAACGCGGGTTGAGCGCATCGAACGGGTTCTGGAACACCAGTTGCGCCTGGGCGCGGAATTTCAGCAGCGCGGCACCACGTAATGTGGTGATGTCGGTGCCGTCGAAGATGATGCGCCCCGCAGTCGGGTCTTCCAGGCGCAACAGCATGCGTGCGGTGGTAGTTTTGCCACAGCCGCTTTCGCCGACAATGCCCAACGCTTCACCGGCGCCGACCGACAGGCTGACATCGGCCACCGCCGCGACATCGCGCCCGCGGCTGCGGAAGATTTTTTCGAGGCCAGTGGCGTCGATCAGCGCGGTCATTTCGGCAGCCAGGTTGCGGGCGTGGCCGCGAGGGCGCGCAACTCGGCGGCTTCATCCACCCGCCAGCACGCGGCCTGGTGATCGCCGGTCATCACCGGCGGTTCATCGGCGCAGCGCGGCTGCACGAACGGGCATCTTGCGGCGAAACGACATCCGGCAGGCGGGTGCAGCAAAGATGGCGGGGTACCGTCGATTGGCACCAAAGTCATATCGTCGCCGTATAAATCCGGGAAAGCGTGGGTCAGGCCCATTGTGTAAGGGTGCAGCGGGTTTTCCAGCACGTCCGCCACTGGGCCTGCTTCGACGATGCGGCCAGCATACATCACTGCCACCCGGTCGCACGCATAGGCGACGACGGCGATGTCGTGGGTGACCAGAATCATGGCGAGGCCCAGGCGCGCTTGCAAATTACGCATCACGTCCAGCACCTGGCGTTGGACGATAACGTCAAGCGCAGTGACCGGTTCATCGGCGATCACCAGGGCCGGTTCGAGCGCCAGGGCCAAGGCGATGGACGCGCGCTGGCGCATGCCGCCGCTGAACTGGTGCGGGTAGTCGGACAGGCGGATCGGGTCCAACCCAACGAGGTGGAATAATTCGGATGCGCGGGCCAGTGCCTCGGCTTTGCCAAGGCCACCGCGTTCGACCAGAACTTCCAGCATTTGCGCACGCAGGCGCTGCACCGGATCGAGCGCGTTCATCGCGGTTTGCGGAATGAAAGACAGGCGGCGCCAGGCGATGGCGCGGCGGGCGGTCGGCGACAGCGCCACCAGATCGGCCCCTTCGAAGACGATCTGCCCGCCGGCGATCTTGCCAGCTTCGGGCAGCACGCCCATCAGGGCGCGGCCCAAAGTGGATTTGCCGCAGCCGCTCTCACCCACCAGGCCGGTGATCGATCCTGCCGGGATGTCAAGATCGACACCATCGACCGCGCGCACCGGGCCGGCGCGGGTAGCGTAAGTGACGACGAGATCGCGGACCGACAGCATGCTCATTGTTCGGCCAGCTTCGGGAACAGGAGTTTTTCCGACCCGCGCGAAATCAGGAAACCCGCCAGCACCATCGCCATCAGGGCCGCTCCGGGGGGGGCGAACCAGTTCCAGGCACCGCGCGACAGGGCCTGGTTGGCGTACGCTTCTTGCAACATCACCCCCCACGACATGGTGTCCGGATCACCAAAGCCGAGGAAGCTGGCCGACGCCTCCGCCAGGATCGCCCAGCCGATCGCGACTGAACCGTAAAGGGCTGCCAGCGGCAGAACCTGCGGCAGGACATGGACGAACATGATGCGGCCGGTGGAACAGCCGGTGACGCGGGCGGCTTCGACCCAGGCGCGTTCGCGCAACGATAATACCTGGGCGCGGATCACCCGTGCGGTGTTAGGCCAGAGCAGGCCTGCAACTGATAAGATTACCACCAAGGTGCCAGGACGGGTAAGCGACGCCAGCACCAGCATCGATGGCAGAAATGGGAGGCCGAGCACGATGTCGGCAAACCAGGTGATGATTTTATCGACCCAGCCACCAAGGTAGCCTGACAGCAGGCCAAGCACGGTGCCGATGGCGACCACCGCGACCGCTGCCGTCAGCCCGACCGCCAACGCGGCGCGGGTGCCCCAGATCAACTGGCTGAGCACATCGCGCCCGCTCGACGTGGTACCGAGCCAGTGATCGGCCGACATTGGCAAATAGCGCGCCACCCGCGCGCCGACGCGCAAGATTGCCTTGGGGGGATAAGGCGCGAGGCCGTCGGCGAAAATCGCCACCAGCACGATCGCGCCATAGATCGCGCCGCCGATGACCGCGAACGGCTCGGAGCGGAAAAACCGCAGGATGGCGCTAGCGCTTCGCACCGACCGCCACCCGTGGGTCAAGCGCTGCGTAGGCCAGATCGGCGGCGGTGTTCATGGTGACCAGCGACGCCGCGATCAGAATGAAGGCGCCTTGCGCCAGCGGGTAATCGGCCGATTGCACCGCCTGCACCAGCACCCGGCCAATGCCGGGCCAGGCGAAAACGGTTTCGACAACGACATTGCCGCCAATGCTGGCGCCGAGGCCAAGCGCGAAGGCGGTAACCACTGGCAGCAGCGCGTTGCGGGCAGCGTGGCGCATCACCACCGACCAGCGCGAAAGGCCCTTCATTTTAGCCATGACGATGAATTCGTCGTTCAGCACTTCCAACATCGTTGCGCGCATCAACAGCAAGGGCAGGCCTTGCAAGTACAGCATCAAGGTCAACGCCGGCAGCGCCAGATGCCACCAGAAATCGGCAGACACGAAACGGTCGGCAAAGCTGTTCATTTCGCGGCCGGGACTGAGCGCGCCGCCGGTGGGGAACCACCCAGTCTGGAACGCGAGGGCCGCCAGCAACAGCATGCCGAGCCAGAATTCCGGCGCGGCGCGGGTGGCCAATGCCGCCGGGATCGACACGGCTTCGACCACGCCACCGCGACGGAACGCAAGGAAGGCGCCGGCGACAATGCCAAACGCATAGGCGGCGGTGAGCGAAACCAAGGTCAGCAGCACAGTATTGGGCAACGCGTCAGCCAGCAGCACCGCCACCGGCTTGCCTTGCAGGAACGACTGCCCGAGGTCCCCGTGCAGCAAATTATTCATGTAGATGAAATATTGTTCCCAAAGCGGCTTATCCAGCCCGAAGCCCTTCAGCAATGCCGCCCGGGTTTCTTCCGAGAAGCTCGGCGACAGGAAGTTGAGCGTCGGGTCCCCCGGCGTCAGGCGGAACAAGATGAAGGTCAGGCTGGACACTGCCCATAGTACGAACAGCAGATGCCCCAGCCTGCCAAGTGCGCGTCGCGCCACGCGCTACTGGAACGCCCCGGTGGTTTCCTTCACCCCGACCGGGTAATGCAGCCGGCCATTGACCAGGACGTAGCCTGCATCTTTCAGGATCTGCTTGGCGGCCGCGACGCTGCCGCCGGGGATTTTTTTGTCGATCCCAGGGGCGGCCCAGAACGCCAGCGCCGGTGAAATCCAGGAGTTGGATGGCACCGCGGCGCCACCATAGGCATCCGCCGCGATGGCGTCGCGGTCGATCACGGCCGAAATGGCGCGCCGGAAGGCGGCATCACCAAAGGGCTGGCGGCGTTCGTTATAGGCAATGAAGCGGATGCCGATATCGAGCGAGCTTGCCAGCTTGATGTTGGGGTTGGATTTCGGCAGCGCGGCCATCAATTCCGGATCGCCGGTATAGTCAGACAGGAAGTTAAGCTCCCCCGATTTCATCGCGCCTAGGCTTGCTTCGATGTTGGGGGTGATGCGCATGATCCAGCGATTGATCTGCGGCTTGGCCCAATGGTCAGGATTTGCTTCCAGCACGATTTGTTCGTTGAGCTTGACCGACACGAATTTGAACGGCCCCGATCCGATCGGGAGTTTTTCCATGATGGTTTCGGCGGTTTCCGGCTTGTTCTTCAGGTCGTCAAAAATCGGCGCCCAGATTTTGCGTGACGCGAGATTGAGCTTGGAGAGCGATGACACCAGGAACGCTGCGTCCGGGCGTTTCAGCGTAATGCGGAACGACATCGGGCCGGTGGTTTCGACTTTGGCGATGTTACCAACGAAGGGCTTGTACATTGGCGACTTATCGCCATAGCCCGGCGCTTCTAGGCTGAACAGCGCATCATCGATGGTGACCGGCGTGCCGTCATGCCATTTCATCCCGGATCGCAGGGTGACATCAACCGTGGTGGTGGTCGGACGGGTGACGGATTCGGCGGCCCAGGGCTGCGGCAGGCCATCCGGGCCAATGCGCATCAGGCGGTCCCAGACCAGCTCGGTCGCCCAGGAACCTTGCGCACCCGGAATATTGAACGGACTGAGATTGGTTGGCGTCGCGGTCGAATTCAGGATGACGTCTTTCTGCGTACCCTTCGGCTTCAGGCCAATCCAGGTCCAGAAATTGCGCACCCCGATGCCGGCCTGCACTTTCATCGTGCTGTCGTCAAAAACCGCCGAATTATAGGCGACGAGGTTCTTGGGGTGCACCAAGAAGCCGTAAGGCTGATCGCGATTGATCAATTCCTGCGCTTCAATCAGGAACGCCTTGCGCTTGGCGAGATCGAGTTCTTCGCGCTGCGCCTGGGCGAGGCGGTCATATTCGGGGTTCACGTAACCGACAAAATCATAGCCGTTGGCAGCGTTGGCGGACACGAACAGATTATACGTCAGCTCATCCGGGTCCGACCGTTCCGGGCGACCGACCATCTGCCAGGTGGTGGCGTCCCAGCGCTGGCGTTCGTACCAGACGATCTGGTTGAATTGCTGGCTCGGCAGCGGGCGCACCTGGACTTGAATGCCCAGCTGCTTCCAGGCCTCGGCCACCATCTCGGCGGCCTGGAAATCCTGCGGGGCGGCGGCTTGCGGCTGCGCCAGGATCACCAGCGGGCGCACTGGATCGCCGGCGGGCTGTGCCAAGGCGGGCAGCGCGGACAGCGCCGTCATGCCGACAGTCAACAACCAATGCTTCATCACCATGATCCCCCGATCCAACAAGGCACGCATACAACACGGGGGCGCGCTTTGATTCAAGCCTAAAAGAACGGCTTGCGCGGCGGTCAAATCGGTGATGCCATCCCCCAAACCAACATTGAGGATCAGGCCATGGCAATCAGCGCAACCGAGCAACGCTTCCTCGACGATATCAGCCTCGATGTGCCGTGGGGGCTGGTGGAAGCGTTTTCGGTCATGCCGCGCTGGCGCCCGGAAGATGTGAACCGCGGCGCCGATGCGATTGTGGAACGTCTGCGCGCCGCCGGGGTGCCGGTCGAAGTGCATGAGCCGGAGATTTATCTGTCGATCCCGTACTCGGCATCGGTCACCGCCGGGGGCGTGACCTATCGCGCCAAGCCGCCATCATCAGCGCTGTCGGTGCCGGGCGGGCGCACTGGCAAGCTGATCATGCTGAAAGCCAATCCCAAGGCGCTGCGCAGCTATAATCGCGATATCAAGACCTTGTTTGGCGGCAGTATTTCGACCGTGGAAGAAGCGCGCGCGCTGGTCGGCGGCAACATCGTGGTCATGCAAGGCTTCGGCAATCCGGCGCTGACCAGCCTGATCGAAGAATGGGGTGGGGTGGGGCTGATCGCGGTCAATCCCGGCATTGATATTCATTGGGGCACTTGCACGACGATCTGGGGCAGCCCGGATTTGCAGGATATGGGGCGCAAGCCGAAAATTCCGGTGATCGCGGTCAACAATCCGGACGGGCAGAAGCTGATGGCGCTGGCAGCGTCGGGAGGTGACGCCACCATCCGCACCGATTTGCAGGAAGGCTGGTTCAAACAGAAAATTCCGGTTGCCACCATTCCCGGCACCATTGAACCCGATAAGTTCGTGCTGGTGCATGGGCACTACGATAGCTGGGATGTCGGGGTGGGCGATAATGCGACCGGGGACGCAACCTTGCTCGAATTGTCGCGGGTGCTGTGGGCCAATCGCGATGGCTTGCGGCGGTCAGTGAAGCTGGCGTGGTGGCCGGGCCATTCGACCGGGCGCTATGCCGGATCGACCTGGTTCACCGATGCGTTTGCCATGGACCTCGATCGCAACTGCGTCGCGCAGATCAATTGCGACAGCCCAGGCTGCCGCTGGGCGACGAGCTATCACGACACAAGATCGTTCACCGAGTCCGCACAAATCGCCACCGACGTGATCAAGGACATCGTGCCGGACGCCGTGGTGGCGACGATGCGGCCGCCGCAAGCCGGCGATTACAGCTTCAATAATATCGGGCTGCCGAGCTTTTTCATGCTGAGCAGCACGATGCCGGAAGCGTTGCGGCACGAGAAAAATTACTATGACGTGTCGGGCTGCGGCGCCAACATCGCCTGGCATACCGAGAATGATCAGCTCGAAATCGCCGATCGCGACGTGCTGATGACGGATATGAAAATCTACATGCTGTCGGCTTTGCGGGTGGCAAACGCGGAAATCCTTCCGTTCGACTGGGGCGCAACCTGCGACGAATTTTTGGCGACGATCGCGGGATATCAGGCAGCCTCGAAAGGTCTGGCCGATCTGTCCGATTGCGTGGCGGCGACCGAAGCGCTGAAGGCGAGCCTGGCGGGGCTGGAGGCCGCAACGCCCGCGGCACGGAACATGGTGGTACAGGAGCTTTCGCGCATTCTGGTGCCGATCAACTACACACGGGAAGCGCGCTTCCGGCACGATCCGGCTTACACCGTGCCGGCCTTGCCGACGTTGGCGGTTGCCGCCGATCTGCCCGATTTCACCGATGATCATCTGCGTCGGGTGGCGCAGGTGGAGCTGATGCGCGGCAAGAACCGCTTTCTGGCGGCGATGGACGCGGCGCGTCGGCTGGTGACCTCGGCCGGATAGTTCACCGCGCGGCGCCGGCGTGATAGGCTGGCGCGGTTCGGGCGCAGGGGACGCGGGTGGCTGAGGTTTCGCAGGAAGACATCGAGCGGCTGGCGGCCCGGGTGGCCATGCTGGTGTCCGAAGACGGCGAAGCCGCCAACGCCGGGCGCGCGGTGGGGCAGTTGGCGCGCCGGCTGGGGCTTTCGGGCGGCGATCTGAAGCAGCTGTTTCTGAACGGCACGCTGGGACCGTCGCGCAAGCCACGTCCGGCCGAACCGGCCGGCGCGCAACAGGAAATCGCCACGCTGAAACGCAGCCTGCGGCGGCTTGAAAACGTAATCCAGAATTTGCAGGAAGAACGCGACCAACTGGTCGTCGAAGCCGGGCAAATCCGCCTGTCGATGTACCGATCGCGCGCGCGGCGGCGGCAGAACGTAACGATCGGCATCATCGGGCTGTTGGTGCTGCTGCTGGTGGGCACAATTGTCGGGTTTGCCGATTTCAACCTCACGCCCCGGCCGCAAGCCCAAGCCCCGGCCGGCGGGACGCCGAATGCACCGTGGAAGCCGGCACCCGGCACGACGGCTTCGGTGCGCAGCGCGCGCGGCACGCTTTATACCGAGGCCGATACGACATCGGCACCCCTGACCTATCTGCCGGCGGGCACCAAAGTGCAGGTGCGGCGGCTGCTGTGGAATATGATGACCCAGTGGGCCGAGGTCGAGGCGCTGGGGAAGATTGGGTATGTGCCGATGACGGAAATTGATTTGTTTTAGTATTTATAAGGAAGAGTCTTCTTTTTGTGAACAAAAAGAAGCAAAAAAACTTTCACACTTGGTTCCGCGTGCGCACCGGCGGCGGTGCGCCATGGATAGAAAGTTTCTTGGTTCTTTTTGTTCACAACAAGAACTGCTTGCCTTGAATTCCCTTCCCTCCCCCGGCCATCCCAAAAAAATCATCCCGCGTTAACTTTATCTTCAGCCCATGAGACAAATCTACCCTCACAGCACAAGCGCTGATCCACGAGACTGATCGCAAAAGGCGGTTGTCCCGATCGGCCAGCGCCCGCCATGTGAAGGGATCGCCATGACAGTTTCAGCAGCTCCCCAGATCGCGCTACAGGCTTTCAACGACCCGCGGCGCAAATTTCGTTTGGGGTCAGACGGGTCGGTTCTGCCAATGGTGGATGCCGCGCCGGTCGCCGCTCCTGAGCCGGGCCCGGTTACGTCGGCGGCCATCGTCGCGGTTCCGGCCAATGCGGTCAGCGCGGGATCGGCCCAGGCGTTGCTGGCGCCGCAGGCAACGCGCAGTTACGGGGTGACCGGCGCGGGCATCAAGGTCGGGATTTTGTCCGACAGCTTCAATTTGAAAGGCGGCATGGCCGGCGATATTGCCAATGGCAGCCTGCCGACCGCGGTCAAAATCCTCAAAGACGGGCCAGCGTCAGGCGCCGATGAAGGCCGGGCGATGGCGGAACTGGTGCATAAGGTGGCGCCAGGGGCGGCGATTGATTTTTATTCGGGGTTTTACGGCGCGGCCG
The DNA here is from genome assembly GCA_025352995.1 of Acetobacteraceae bacterium. GTDB lineage: Bacteria > Pseudomonadota > Alphaproteobacteria > Acetobacterales > Acetobacteraceae > CAITOL01. Next base: position 7,399 of record JANXRN010000449.1, on the reverse strand, counting down.
ACATGGCGGCGGGAATTGCCGCCCTGGTGAAAGATGGTTGCAACATCATTGTTGACGACATCACCTATTTGAACGAGCCGTTTTTCCAGACCGGCGATGTGCTGCAGAACGCTGTTTCGGCGGCGATCAATGCGGGGGTCAGCTATTTTACCTCGGCGAGCAATGAGGGGCGGAATTTTTACCAGGCGAGCTTTACCGGCGCGCAGGCGGCGCTGCCGGGGATTTCCGGCAGTTATCTGGCGGAGAATTTCGGCACCGCGGCAGCGCCGGTGACAAGGCAAAGCCTGACCATCGCGCGCGGCACGACCGGCATCATCGATCTGCAATGGGACCAGCCATTTGCCGGCATTGGCGGCAGCAAGGGGACGGCGAATAGTCTGGGGATGGCGCTGTATAACAGCAACAACCAGATTGTTGCTTATGCGACCTTAAACGATGTCAACCGCAACCCCAACCAGATCATCCAATTCACCAACACCAGCGCGTCCACCAGTTTCAGCCTGGCGATTTTCAGCAATGGCGGCACCACCATTCCGGGGCTGTTCAAATATATCGTCTATGGCAACGGTACCACGATCAATGACGCCAAGGCCGGCGAGGGATCGGGCACCTTGATCGGGCATGAGCAAGTTGCCGCCGCCAACGTGGTGGGGGCGGCGGCTTACAAAACCACTGCCGCGTTTGGTGGCAAGAATGCGGTGGAGGGGTTTTCCTCGGTTGGGCCAAGCAGTCTGCTGTTTGACGCAGCGGGCAAGCGGCTGGCGACCCCGGCAAGCTCGGGCGGGGTGGATTTTGTCGCGCCCGATGGGTCAGCGACCAACGTGTTTCCATCGTTCTACGGCACGTCGGCGGCGGCCCCCAATGCAGCGGGGGTGGCGGCGTTGATGCTGCAAGCCAACCCGACCCTGACGCCGGCGCAGATCAGCGCGGGGCTGGCCGGGTCGGCGATTGCGGCGACTGGCAACGCTGGGTCCACCGGGATGGGGCTGATCCAGGCGACGACGGCGGTGAAGCTGGCCTTGGCGGGGTCCACCAGCGCGGTGGCGCAAACCATCAGCAGCGGGTTGGCGGTGGCTGCAACATCGGGCGGGGTAGCGCTGCGGAGCGGGTTGGATGCGGGGATCAGTGTGACCGACGCGCTGGGCAGTCTGGTCGACGATCCGACCGCCGCAGGGGATTTTTATGCCAGCATCGATCCGGGGCTAACAACGCTGCCGGCCGCGGACCTGGCAGCGGGGGCGGCATCGGCGTTCGCGATGGTCAATAATGCGAATTTCGGGCTGCCGTATCTGACCAATTCGCAGACGCTCGTTTAATGTCCGTTCGGAAGACAGGGCGCGGCGATGACCGACAGCCCGGACGAGTGTGCCGCCATTGACTTGCCCTGATCGCGCCGGCAGTCTTGTGGTTAAGGGGATCGTTGCGATGGCCCCGTGAGGCTTCGGCCAAAACATCGCGTCCGAACTCCAACCATACAGGAGGGACGCATGGCCGCGCCCGATATTGTTACGATGACCGCTACCAATCCACCCAAAATCGCCATTGTCTGGCGTGGTGACCGGCAAGCCCGCAGCAATGCGACACCGCAGAATAACCGCTTTCATCGAATTTTCGAGGAATTGGCGGCGCGCGGGATAGATGCCCAGCCGGCGGTGTTTGATGAGGATTTCGCCGACGAATTCCGCGCCCAGCTTCTGGCCTGCGATGGGGTACTGGTCTGGGTTGACCCGTTGCATGATGGAAAGACGCGCACAGTGCTCGATCCGCTCTTGCGCGATGTCGCCGCGCGCGGGCCTTGGGTCAGTGCGCATCCTGATGTGATCCTGAAGATGGGCGTGAAGGAGGTTCTGCATCGCACCCGGCACATTGGGTGGGGTACCGATACGCGACTTTATCGCACGCAAGCTGAATTTTCCGACCTATTCCCCGATGTTCTGCGGACGGGAGGCCCGCGGGTGCTCAAGCAAAATCGTGGCAATGGTGGGCAGGGGATTTGGAAAGTCGAGGTGATCCGGGATGCGCCGTCGATGGTGCACGTGCTGGAAGCGCGCCGCGGTAGCATGCCGGAGACGCTGCCCCTTGCCGACTTCATGCGGCGCTGCGACGCGTATTTCCTCGGGGGCGGTTGCATCGTCGATCAGCCGTTTCAACCGCGCCTGCCGGACGGGATGATACGTTGCTACATGGGCGCGGATAAGGTTGTGGGGTTTGGCCACCAGCTGATCAAGGCACTGATCGCGCCGCCGCCGGAAGGGCCAAATTCGCCCCAAGCGGAGCCTGGGCCCCGCATCATGCATGGTCCGGAGGCTGAACCGTTCCAACCGTTGCGGCAGAAAATGGAGTTGGCGTGGGTGCCGCAAATGATGGCGGTGCTTGGCATCGAGGCGGCGGCGCTGCCGATGATCTGGGATGCTGACTTTTTGTATGGTCCCAGGACAGAATCGGGGGCGGATAGCTACGTGCTGTGCGAGATTAATGTGAGTTCGGTGTTTGCAATTCCGGATCAGGCCCCTGCCGCAATCGCGCGCCTGGTGGCGGGGCGGATGGACATCAAGCGTGGATGAGGAAGATGGGGGCACGCCAACGGCCAGGAATGGATGAAGTTTTTTTGCTTCTTTTTGTTCACAAAAAGAAGACCTTCCTTACCCCACCCGATTATCCACAAGATCGGTCACCACCGCCGGATCGGCCAAAGTAGAAATATCCCCCAGCCCATCAATCTCATTAGCGGCGATCTTGCGCAAAATCCGCCGCATGATTTTCCCGGACCGGGTTTTCGGCAGGCCGGGCGCCCATTGGATCGCGTCGGGGGCGGCGATCGGGCCGATTTCCTTGCGGACCCAGGCGACGAGTTCGCGGCGCAGCGCGTCGGTTGGCTCGACACCGACATTCAGGGTCACGTAGGCATAGATGCCTTGGCCTTTTATGTCATGCGGGAAGCCGACCACGGCGGCTTCGGCGACGAGTTTGTGGGCGACAAGGGCGCTTTCGACTTCAGCGGTACCCATGCGGTGGCCGGAGACGTTGATCACGTCATCGACGCGGCCGGTAATCCAGTAATAGCCGTCTGCGTCGCGTTTGGCGCCGTCGCCGGTGAAGTAATAGCCTTTGAACGTGGAGAAATAGGTTTGCACAAAGCGATCATGGTCCCCGAAGATGGTGCGCATCATGCCGGGCCAGGAAGCGGCGAGGCATAAAAGCCCGTCGGTGGCGCCGTGCAAGATGCGTCCTTCGGCATCGAGCAGAATTGGTTGCACACCCGGCAAGGGCAGCGTCGCCGAACCGGGCTTGAGGGCGGTCGCCCCGGGCAAGGGCGCGATCAGGATGCCGCCGGTTTCGGTCTGCCACCAGGTATCGACGATCGGGCAGCGACTGTTGCCGACATTTTTGTAGTACCACAGCCAGGCTTCGGGATTGATCGGTTCGCCGACGCTGCCGAGGATGCGCAGGGATTTGCGGCTGGTGGCCTCCACCGGGCCGGTGCCTTCGCGCATCAGGCTGCGGATGGCGGTCGGCGCGGTGTAGAAAATGTTGACCTGGTGCTTATCGACGACGCGCCAGAAGCGGCTGCTGTCCGGCCAGGTCGGGATGCCTTCGAACATCAAGGTGGTGGCGCCGTTGGCGAGCGGGCCGTAGACAATATAGGTATGCCCGGTGACCCAGCCGACATCGGCGGTGCACCAGTAAACCTCCCCCTCTTTGTAGTCGAAGACGTTGGCATGGGTGTAGCTCGCCCAGACCATGTAGCCGCCGGTGGTGTGTAGCGCGCCCTTGGGTTTGCCAGTGCTGCCGGAGGTGTAGAGGATGAAAAGCGGGTCTTCGGCGTTCATTTCGGTGGGCGCGCAAACCGGGGAGGCGGCGGCGCACAGCGTGGCGTAATCAAGGTCGCGGCCGGCCTGCATTGGGACATCGCCGCCGGTGACTTTGACGACGACGACATGTTCGATGCTCGGGCACTGGCGCAACGCGTCGTCGGCGTTGGTTTTGAGCGCAACCTTACGGCCCCCGCGGCGGCCTTCATCGGCGGTGATGAGAATTTTGGCCTCGGCGTCCTGGATGCGGTTGGCGAGGCTGTCGGGGGAAAAGCCGCCAAAGACGATGGTGTGGACGGCGCCGATGCGGGCGCAGGCGAGCATGGCGACGGCGGCTTCGGGTACCATCGGCAGATAAATGCAGATGCGGTCACCTTTTTGCGCGCCGAGCGATTTCAGCACGTTGGCGAAACGGCAGACCCGGTCATGCAAATCGCGATAGGTGATCTTCTCGGACACATCGGGGCTGTCGCCTTCCCAGATGATGGCGACCTGGTCGGCCCGGGTTGCGAGATGGCGGTCGAGGCAACTGACCGAGGCATTCAGGGTGCCGTCTTCATACCAGGTGACGCGGACATCGCCGTGGAAATCACCTTCGACGGTCTTGGTCGGCGGGCGCATCCAGGCGATGCGGGCGGCTTGCTCGGCCCAGAAGCCGGCCGGATCGGTCGCGGCACGCGCGGTCATGGCGGTGAACTGGTCCGCGTTGATGCGGGCGGCGGCGGCGATGGCCGGCTGCACCGGGATGAGCGTGTCTGACATCGGGTGGCTCCCTAAAATTCTTATAGTCCAGCGTCTTCGGGCACGTAGAGCGTGCCGTCCTTGATCGCGATCATAACCGGTTCCAGCCGATCGCCAAGGCAGGGGCCATCGACGCACATCCCGTCGGACAGGCGGAATTTGGCGCCGTGCATGGCGCAGACGATGTGGCTTCGGTCGGTGGACAGGAAGCGGTTGGGCAACCAGTCAAGCGCCACCCCGATATGGGGGCAGGAATTGATGAAGACCTGGATATGGTCGCCCTGGCGCAGGGCGAACAGGCCGAGAAAGCCGCCCTCGGCCGGCGGGAAGGCCAATGTGTCGCCGTCTGCGATGTCGGTGACGGCGCACAAGGCCCGCAAGGTCACGGCTTGGTGCCACCGAGGGCGCAGATCGCGTGCCAATGCGCATCCGATACTGGGCTGACTGACAGGCGTGACATGCGGATCAGTGGCAGATCGGCAAAAGCAGGGTCGGCTTTCAAGGCGGCAAGGGTGACCGGGGTTTTGAACGGGCGAAGGGCCTTCATGTCAACGCACACCCAATCGCCTTTCTCACCCGGCTCGATCGAAGGGTCGGGGTAGGCGGTGCGGACCACCTCGACGATGCCGACAATCTCCTTGCCGATATTGGAATGGTAGAAGAAGGCGCGATCGCCCTTGGCCATGGCTTTGAGGTTGTTTTTCGCCATGTGGTTGCGCACCCCGGTCCAGGGTTCGATGCGGTTCAGCACCTGCTGTTCCCAGCTGAACGCGTCGGGTTCGGACTTCACCAGCCAATATGCCATTTCATGGGCCTCCTGCAGTGCTCCATATCGCGGGATGGCGGTGGCTTCAAACATCGGGGCGAAGGCGCTATGCTGGCCGGGTGAAGTCTTCCCCCACCATCGCCCCGCGCCCCGGCCATATTCTGCACCGATTTGCCAATCCCGGCCGGTTTTTGCGGCTGGCGTCGGTCGTGCAGCCGTGGCTGACCGGGGTGACGCTGGTGCTGGTGGTGATCGGGCTGGGCTGGGGGCTGTTCATCGCGCCGGAAGACCGGTTCCAGCATGATGCGATGCGGATTATTTACGTCCACGTGCCGGCGGCGTGGCTGGCGAGTGCGGGGTATTTCGGGCTGGCGCTGTGTTCGGCGCTGTCGTTGGTGTGGCGCCACAAGCTCGCCGATCTGGCAGCGGCCGAGATCAGCCCGGTCGGCGCGGCGATCACCACGCTGGCGTTGGCGAGCGGAAGCATCTGGGGCAAGCCGATGTGGGGCGCCTGGTGGGTGTGGGATGCGCGGCTGACCTCGGTGCTGGTGCTGTTCTTTTTGTATCTCGGCCACATCGCGCTGGTGCGGGCGTTTGACGATCCGGAACGCGGGCAGCGCGCTGGGGCGATCCTGGCGCTGGTGGGGGTGGTGAATTTGCCGATCATCAAATTCTCGGTCGATTGGTGGAACACGTTGCATCAGCCGGCGAGCATTACGTTGACGGGTGCCAGCATGGATAAGGGGATTTTGTGGCCGTTGCTCATCAGCATGCTGGGGTTTTCGCTGGGGTTCGCCGCCCTGGTGATGGCGCGGCTGCGGGCGGCGGTGATGGAATGGCGCATTCGGAGCCTGCTGCTGGCGCGCACGCGGGAACACCGATGACCCACCTTCCCTACATTGCCGCCGCCTACGGGCTGACGGTTCTGGTGATCGGTGGGCTGGTGACTAGCACCTGGCGGCGGTTGCGGGCGGCACGGGCGCGGCTTGCGGCGCTCGATCCACGGAAATGACCCGCAAGCATCGCCGGCTGCTGGTGTTGGTCGCCTGCCTGGTGGGCTTGGGGGGCGCGACCGCGCTGACCTTAACCGCACTCAATGACAATATGGTGTTTTTTGTCGCCCCGTCCGATTTGGCGAGCAAGCCACCGCGGCCGGGGCGCAGCTTTCGGATTGGCGGGCTGGTGGAGCCGGGCAGCCTCAGCCAGATACGCCAGGACGGCAAGCCGGTGATGAAATTCCGGGTGACGGATGGCAAAGCGTCCGTCTCGGTATTCTATGCCGGGGTGTTGCCCGATCTGTTCCGCGAGGGGCAGGGGGTGGTGGTGCTGGGGATGCTGCGCCCGGACGGGGAGATCGCGGCGAGCGAGGTTTTGGCCAAACATGATGAAACCTACATGCCGCCCGAAGTTGCTGACGCCCTGAAAAAAGCCGGGCAATGGGCGCCGCCCCCCAAACCGGCGGCGGATTTTCGCCCGGCCGCCGCAATTCCCGCCAAGCCGGGCTGACCTGGGCGGGTTTTTCGGTTAGAAATCACATCCGCGTAAGGGCGTTGCCCATCGCGCCGCCGTATCGGGATCAATAGAAAATGAACTTGCGCCGGGCCATGCTGTTTTCTGTTCCGGTGGCCGTGCTCGGGGGGCTCGGCGCCGCGGGGTGGTACGCTTGGCGCAATTTGTTTGCCACGGTTAATTTGCGCGGGACGCCGAGCATTCTCAGCGGCCGGCGCATTCCAGGGTTTCGCCTGCCGGGGCTGGGCGGGGACGGATTTCAGGCGACCGATATTTTCAACGGGGGCAAGCCCTTGCTGGTGCATTTCTGGGCATCTTGGTCACAGCCGTGCATTGTCGAACATCCGGTGCTGCTGGAGCTCAAAGCCGCTAAAATTCCGGTCTGGGGGGTGGCTTATAAGGACAAGGTGCCGGCCGCGCTGGAATTCCTGGAACGCGAGGGCAATCCCTATGCCCGCAATGCTATCGATGAACCGGGCCGCATCGCCTATGACTGGGGGGTTGCCAACGTGCCGGAAACCTTTCTGGTCGATGGTGATGGGTTTGTGCGCTGGCATATGGACGGACCGCT
>JANXRN010000381.1 GCA_025352995.1 Acetobacteraceae bacterium | reverse complement strand
CCCACCCGCCGCGCCGCCGCCCGCCTGTCGGACGCAGCCCTGATCGAACGCCTGACCGTCATCCGCGGCGTCGGGCGCTGGACGGTGGAAATGATGCTGATGGGCACCCTCGGGCGGCTCGACATCCTGCCGGTCGATGATTTCGGGGTGCGCGAAGGCTACCGGGTGCTGAACGGCCTCGACGCCCAGCCCAAACCGCGCGACCTCGCTGCGATCGGGGAGATGTGGGCGCCTTATCGCAGCGTCGCGTCGTGGTATTTGTGGCGGGCGGCGGATTTGGCGAAGGTTAAAATATAAAGGAAAGCGCTTCGTTATTTTGAAAGCGGGGAACGCCCTTGCTGCGCGACATCGATGTCCATCGTCCACCTGCCTTCGCAAGCTTCGGCCTGCCGCTCGGCGATGTGCCGCTCAGCGGTCCGGTAACGCCAAAGCCGCGCGCAGCACCGCCAGGAACCCCTCCGGATCATCGGCATGCACCCAATGCCCAGCATTTTTCAGGCTGACAAAACGCGCCCGCGGAAAATGCGCCCGGATTAACGGGCGGTGCTCGGCGCCGACATAGCGGGACTTTGCGCCCAGGATGAACAAGGTCGGGCCGGGATAAGTCTCCGCCGTGAACGGCCAGTCGGAGATATCCGGCATCGCGGCGGCAATCTCGTCGAGGCCGATGCGCCAGGACGGCGCCGCGCCAAGTTGCAGATTGGACAGCAGAAAGCCGCGCGTGCCCGCGTCGGGTTCAACCGCGGCCAAAGCGACATCGGCGGCGGCGCGGGTCAATCCGGCGGTAAGCTTCAGGCCGCGCAGCACGGCCAAGATCGCATCGAAATGCGGCGGATAGCGCACCGGCGCAACATCGACCAAGATCAGCTTGGCCACACGCTGCGGCGCCAGCAACGCCATCGCCATCGCCGCCTTGCCACCCATCGAATGGCCGATCATCGGGCACGCGGCAATCCCAAGCTCGGCCAGCGTTTCCAGCACATCGCCGGCCATGGTCCGATAATCCATCGCCGCCCCATGCGGGCTGCCGCCATGGTTGCGCAGATCGAGCGTCACCACCCTGAACCCCTCGGCCAACTGGCGCTGCACCAAGGCGAAATTGCGCGCCTGCCCGAACAGCCCGTGCAACAGCACCACGGACGGCCCGTCGCCCACAATGGTCGCGCGCAGGATCATCGCCGCGCCGGCCATGCCGCGAGGCCAACGCCTGCCAGAATGAACCCCGCACCCGCCAGCAGATCGGCCCCCAACGGTTCGCCGAGCCACCACGCCGCGAAAAGCAGCCCGAAGGCAGGCGTTGCCAGAAATCCGACCGAGGACACCATCACCGGCAACACCGCCGCCGCTTCCATCACGCACCAGGTGCCGATCGGGCCAGCAAACCCACCAATATACAGCATCGCCCAGCGTGACGGCGCCGGCCACACCCCCAGGCCATCGGGATGGCGCAACGCGAGTGGCAGCAGCAAAACACTGGCCAAGGTGAAGCACCATGGCAACAATTCCAGCATCCGCAATCGCGGCGGGAAGCGCCGCACCAGCACGATCGCGCTGCCAAAACCGCCCGCCGCGCCGAGCAGATAAAAATGCCCCCGCAACACACCCGGTGCGGCCCAGTCGATTGCCCACGGCCCCATCAACACCGCCACCCCGACCAGCGCCAGCGCTGTCGCCAGCCAGCGGCGCGGGGAAATACTTTCCCGCAGCACCAACAGCGACAGGGGAACAATGAAAATCGGCGTGACATTGGCCAGCACCGTCGTCCGCCCCGTCGGCACAAACTCCACCGCGGCATGGGCAAGGCCGAAAAACACCGCCAGTTGCAGCGCGCCGACCGCCACCAACGCCGGCAAGTCCTGCCGGCCCGGAAGCCGCAAGCGCCCAAGCAACCCGAGCAGCACAAACGCCGCAAGCGCCGAAAACCCGGCCCGCCCCAGCGCAAACCAGATCGGCACCGCGCCCGCCATCACCGCCGATTTGGTAATCGGCCAGGCGCTCGCCAGCAGGATCACCGATGCCGTCAGCGCCGCCAGCCCGGGCCGCGAAATCATGCGACCGCCAGCATGATCTTGCCG
>JANXRN010000429.1 GCA_025352995.1 Acetobacteraceae bacterium | reverse complement strand
TCCGGAATAGGGCCCGATGCCTGATGCCACGAACATCAGCCAGGACAGCATTTCGCCGCGCGCCTTGGGGGTGTTGGCGGGCATGAACTTGCCGGTCTTTTCGCCTAGATACAACAAAATCGCGTTGCTATCGAAGACCGTCGCATCGCCATCGACAATGGCCGGCAGCTTGGCGTTGGGGTTGATGGCACGAAACGCGTCGCTGTGCTGCTCGCCGCGGCGGTTGTCGATCGGGACCAGTTCGTAAGGCACGCCCATTTCTTCGAGCGCGAGCGCCACCTTCATTGGGTTGGGGGCGGTGTTCCAGTAGAATTTCAGCATGGTGAGGTTCCTTTTAGGCAAGAAGTTCTTTTTGTGAACAAAAAGAACCAAAAAAACTTTTTATCACTTGGTACGGTTGCCGTGCGACTGCGGTAAGCTCCCCAGCCAACGGCCAGGCAGTAACGTCGCAAAGTTTTTTTGCTACTTTGTTTTCAAACAAAGTAGATTCTTGTTCTAAACATCCAAATTACCTACCTTCAGCGCATTACTAACAATAAAGTCCCGCCGAGGCTCCACGACGTCCCCCATCAAGGTCGAGAACACGCCCTCAGCATCGTCCTTGTCGCCAACGGTCACCTGCAGGAAAGTCCGCACTGCCGGATCAAGCGTGGTGTTCCATAATTGCTCGGCGTTCATTTCGCCCAGGCCTTTGAATCGTTGCACGCTCAAACCGCGGCGGCCGTGCGCCAAAATGCGATCGAACGCGCTGGCGGGGCCGGAGCAGACGGCTTCCTGGCTGTCGAGTTTCAGCTTGGCCGGTTCCAGGAAGCGGCGCTGCAGCGGTTCTACCCGTTCATTCAGCCAGCGCGCTTCCGCACTGCGTAACGTTCCGGCATCGAGCGTATGAATTTCGGCAACGCCGCGCACCATCCGGGCAATCCGCACCCCGCCTGCGGCCGATGTGACCATCCAGCCGCGCTCGGCCGGTAGCGACACTGCATCCAGCCGCTGCGCGAGCGCTTGGGAGACTTCCGTTACCCGGTTGACGTCGGGCGTCAGCGCGCCGGCGATGGCGGCCTGTTCGACCAGCCCCACCGGGGTATTGGGCGAAAGCCGCCGCACCCTTTGGCTCGCTTCGCGCAGCCACACCGCTTCTTCATCCAGTTCCGGCCCGGCGAAGACGCTGCCATCGGCATAGGTCAGCCGCCCGTCGCCCAGCGCCTTGGACAGTAGATAGTTTTCCAGCGCCGCATCGTCTTTCAGATAGCGCTCTTCATTGCCACGCTTGGCGCGATAAAGCGGCGGTTGGGCGATATAGACATGCCCGCGCGCGATCAATTCCGGCATCTGGCGATAGAAAAAGGTGAGCAGCAATGTGCGGATATGCGATCCATCGACATCCGCGTCGGTCATGATGACGATGCGGTGATAGCGCAATTTGCTGATATCAAACCCGCCGTCGGCAGGCTCCCCCCGGCCAATCCCGGTGCCCATCGCGGTGATCAGCGTGCCGATTTCGGCGCTGCCCAGCATGCGATCAAACCGCGCGCGCTCCACGTTCAAAATCTTGCCCTTCAACGGCAAAATCGCCTGGTTCTTCCGATCGCGCCCTTGCTTGGCGGTCCCGCCGGCGCTGTCACCTTCGACCAGGAACAGCTCGGATTTCGCCGGATCGCGCTCCTGGCAGTCGGCAAGCTTGCCGGGCAGGGTGGACACGTCGAGCACGCCCTTGCGCCGCGTCAGCTCCCGCGCCTTGCGCGCGGCTTCGCGGGCAGATGCCGCATCCATCACCTTCTGGATGATGCCCTTGGCTTCACGTGGATGGGTTTCGAACCAGTGCGAAACAGCGTCAGCCACCGCTGCCTGCACCACCGGTTGCACTTCCGAACTGACCAACTTGTCCTTGGTCTGGGATGAGAATTTCGGGTCCGGCACTTTCACCGACAGCACCGCCGTCATGCCTTCGCGCATGTCATCGCCCACCAGGGCCAGGCTGTCTTTCTTGCCCATTCCTTCGGCGTATTTGGAAACGACCCGGGTCAGCGCCTGACGAAATCCGGCCAGATGCGATCCGCCGTCGCGCTGCGGAATGTTGTTGGTGAAGCACAGCATGGTTTCATGAAACGAATCATTCCACGACAGCGCCATTTCTACCCTGATGTCCGCATCGTCCTTGGCTTCCCGCACCGCAATGTTGATCGGCGGGTTGAAGACCGGCGTCTTGGCGCGGTCGAGCCATTCGACAAACGCGATCAGTCC
>JANXRN010000408.1 GCA_025352995.1 Acetobacteraceae bacterium | reverse complement strand
ATCCGCCATCTTGATGCGCGCACTGGGCGTGGCGGATGGCGCAAGGGCTTATCCGCCCTACGAAAGGCTGGGAAGGGTCCAAACGGGCGAGCGCCAAAGCGACCTCGAGCACCGCAATCGGTGAGGTGAAGCGGGTGGTGGCGGCGTCGAGCGCGACCGCGATGCGGTCCGCCTCCCGCTCGCCGGACAGAAGTGCGACGATCGCGGACGCATCAACGAACATCAGCGATGCCCCATCAGGTCATCGCCCCACATCTCATCGAACTCCTGATTGCGGTGGGGGGCGGGACGCGGTCCGAGCCCCAAGCCTACGGCGTTTCACACCCGATAGCGAGGGCGCCCAAGCCAATGGGGGAAAGGGATCGAGCTTTTCCCACCGGCTTCGTGTTGGTGAGTAGTACAGCCAAGAAATTTTTCTTGATAAACTATATGAGTTAGATTATGTATCTGCTGATGCAAACATTTCACTCCATCCTCACCCTGCTGCAAGCGGCGATTGCCGCGGCGTCAGCGCGCGACCGGAGCATGCCGATGTTCTTCATCGAGCTGTGGAATCGCGTCGGGCGGATGGGAAGGCGGTTGGAGAAGCTGATTGCGCAGTGGCGGGCTGGGACTTTGCCCAAGGCGCGAGTGCTGGAGTCACAGGCTGGGGAGCGGCGCGAGCGCGCGCCGAGGACGCATTTGCGCTTTCCGAAGGCGCATGGCTGGTTGCTGCCGCGCGCGCCCGAGGTGGCGAAATATGTCGCCCTGCTGGAAACATTGCTGAGCCAGGAGGAGATCGTCAGGTTCCTCGATGAGGTGCCGGCCGCGCGCAGGATTGTCGGCGTGTTGCAGCGAATGCTGATTGTGCCGCCGGGGAAGGCTGCGCCGAAGATGCGACGCGAGGAAGTCTGGCCGCCCTTGCGGTGGCAGGAGACGGTTCGCCAGGCCGGAATGCATGTCGGGTCGCGCGGGCGCCTAGAATGGAATTAGGGGTTTTGGGAAGCGCGCGACCTAATTGTTTCGATTTAGCAATAATTTGCCAGAATAGCCGACCCAACGGGCAGGGAGTACAGTGAGAGAAAGTTTTTTTGCTTCTTTTTGTTCACAAAAAGAAGAATCTTAAAGTCCTTTCCTCTAAGCCACCGTATCCAACCCGTGCCGCGCGACAAGGGAGAGCAGCTTCAGAGAACTTCCCTGCGGATGTTTCTCCCCGCGCTCCCATTGGCTGATCAAGCCGGTTGTAACGTTCAGGTAGCGGGCGAACACCGCCTGACTGGCGCCTTCGCGTTCGCGCAGGGCACGGATTTCGTCCGCGGTTAGGGCGCGCACCGGGGTCAGGCAGGCATCATCGAACTTGCGCATCGTTTGTTTGGTCATCACGCCGGCCGCATGCAGCCCTTCGGCGGTTTCATGGATTGAGGCCATGACCGCGCTACGATACTGCTTCGTCATTGCACATTACCTCCGTCAGGGTTCCGTTCGCGCATGTTTTGGCCAGGGCTTCGTCGTTCAATGCCATCATCTCGGTTGCAAGCAGTTTGAAGGCGGCCAGTTCGTCGTCGCGGATATTGTCTTGTTCGTTCTTGGCAAAGCCATGAACGAAAAACGCCCTCTCATCGCGACGGAACAGGATGATCGTGCGGAACCCGCCCGATTTTCCGCTTCCTTGGCGTGCGATACGCTGCTTCACCACGCCGCCGCCAAGATCGGCGTCGATCAGGCCACGGCTGGCGTCTGCGATGGCCGCGCACAAGACCGCATCCGCGATCCGGGCTTTGCGCGCAAATCTCGCAAATGGCTTGTTTTTGAAGACCCGCAAATGTCCTCACTTGCAGTACGCTGAGCAATCGTTGATTCTTCTATAGCACTTAGTGCGATAGTTTTCAACATCTTTTCGGCCCAACAAAAAACGGGCGGAAGCTTTCGCCTCCGCCCGCCCGATTCAATCCGTCGCCATCTATTTAGGCGAAAGCACCATGACCATCTGCCGATTTTCCATCCGCGGCATTTGCTCGACTTTGGTGCCGTATTCCATGTCGCCACGGATGCGTTCCAGTACCTTCACGCCGAGTTCCTGGTGGGCCATTTCGCGGCCACGGAAGCGCAGGGTGACTTTCACCTTGTCGCCTTCTTCGACGAAGTGTTTCATCGCGCGCAGCTTCACCTGATAGTCATTTTCGTCGATGTTGGGTCGGACCTTGATTTCCTTGATCTCGACCACTTTCTGCTTTTTGCGCGCTTCGTTCTTCTTTTTCTGAATTTCGTATTTGTATTTGCCGAAATCCAGGATTTTGCAGACCGGTGGGTCAGCGTTCGGGCTGATTTCGAGCAGATCGAGGCCGACGGCGTAGGCGCGCAGCACTGCGTCCCGCGCGCTCATCACGCCTTGCATCTCGCCGTCCTGGTCAATCAGGCGTACCTGGGGCACGCGGATTTCTTCGTTAACGCGGGGCCCGTCTCGTGTGGGCGGTGCCGGCATGGGTCCTCGTGATATGGTGGTCTCCTATGGAAGTTTTTGTATCGCTGTTAATCTTGCGCCTGCGGGGGCGCAAATTCAAGGGTTCTGGCGCGCGATCGCTTTTGACGGCTTCGCCAAAAGCGTGAATCGCCCGCCCTGCTCAGCGCAAATCGGGCGCGGTGGCCTCGGCTTTCAGCCGTGCAACGGCCTCATCGAGGGGCAAAAGCTCCTGATCCTGCCCGCCGAGGCGCCGCAGGGCGACCATCCGCTGTTCGGCTTCCTTGCGGCCGACGACCGCGATCACCGGCACGTGCTGCAAGCTGTGGTCGCGCACCTTGGCGTTGATTTTCTGATTGGTCAGGTCAAGCTTCACCGCCAGGCCCGCCGCGCGCAAAGCTTGTGCCACCTCGGTCGCGTAGGGATCAGCGTCCGACACGATCGTCGCCACCGCCACCTGCACCGGCGACAGCCACAGCGGGAAGCGGCCGGCATATTGCTCGATGACGATGCCGAGGAAGCGCTCGAAGCTACCGAAAATCGCCCGGTGCAGCATCACCGGCCGCTTGCGGCTGCCGTCGGCGGCGACATATTCGGCATCGAGCCGTTCGGGTAGCACGAAATCGGTTTGCAAGGTGCCGCATTGCCAGTCCCGCCCGATGGCGTCACGCAGGACGAATTCGAGCTTGGGGCCGTAGAAAGCGCCTTCGCCGGGATTGAGGGTGTATTCCACCCCGGCGACGGCGCAGGCCTCGCGCAATGCGCCCTCGGCCCGGTCCCAGACTTCGTCTGACCCTGCCCGCACGGCCGGTCGGTCGGAGAATTTCACCCGGAATTCGGGGAAGCCGAAATCGCGGTAAATGGTGGACAGCAAATCGACGAAGCGCACGGTTTCGGCCGCGACGTCTTCTTCGGTGCAGAAAATATGCGCGTCATCCTGCTGGAACGCGCGCACCCGCATGATGCCGTGCAGTGCGCCGGACGGTTCATAGCGATGGCACTGGCCCATTTCAGCCAGCCGCAGCGGCAATTCGCGGTAGCTGCGCAGGCCTTGATTGAAGATCAGCACCGCACCCGGACAGTTCATCGGCTTGAGGGCGAGGGTTTTCTCCTCCTCCTCCACTCGGGCGAGGAACATATGTTCGCGGAACTTCTCCCAATGGCCGGATTTTTCCCACAATACGCGGTCGACCAGCTGCGGGGTTTTCACTTCCTCGTAACCACCGGCGGCCAGACGGCGGCGGAGATATTCTTCGGTGGTGCGGTAAAGCTTCCAGCCTTTCGGGTGCCAGAACACGCTGCCGGTGGCTTCTTCCTGGATGTGGAACAAATCCATATCCTTGCCGATGCGGCGATGGTCGCGCTTTTCGGCCTCGGCGAGCATGTGCAGATGCGCGTCGAGTTCCTTCTGGTCCCGCCAGGCGGTGCCGTAGATGCGGCTGAGCATCGCGTTGCGATGATCGCCACGCCAATAGGCACCCGCGGTTTTCTGCAGCTTGAAGGCGGTGCCGACATCGCCAGTGCCGCGCAAATGCGGGCCGCGACATAAATCGATCCAGTCGCCCTGGCTGTAGAGCGTGATGGTCTCGCTTTCCGGCAGGTCGCGGATCAGTTCGGCTTTGTATTTTTCGCCCTTGTCGGCAAAGAACGCCATTGCCGCGTTGCGCTCCATCACCGATCGCACGAAGGGGGCGTTGCGCGCGATGATTTCGCGCATCTTGGCCTCGATCGCCGGGAAATCGTCAGTGGTGAACGGCTCATTGCGGGCGAAATCATAGTAGAAGCCGTTTTCGATCGACGGGCCGATGGTGACCTGGGTGCCGGGGAACAGGTCCTGCACCGCTTCGGCCAGCACATGGGCGCAGTCATGGCGGATCATTTCCAACGCGACGTCGTCGCGGCGGGTCACGAAGGTCACCGCGGCATCATGTTCGATGACCGTGGACAGATCGACGAGCTTGCCGTCGAGCTTCATCGCCATGGCAGCGCGGGCGAGGCCAGGGCCGATATCGGCGGCCACGGTCGTCCCGGTCACCACGCCATCGAAACGGCGAACCGAACCGTCGGGCAGGGTGATTGCGGGCATTGGGGGGCGCTCCTGATAAAACAGCCGGCTTCTATGCCGTCAGGGCAGGGCGGCGACAACCCTTTCGACTGTCAGGTCGGCCAGAACGGGCGCGCGCAGCACGGTTGGCCAGGCACCATCGGGGCCGCGTGGCGCGGTCAGCGCGGGGTCCGACGCATCTGAGAAAAGCACCATGCAACGGCACCCGGCGGCGGCGGCGATATGCATCGGGCCGGTGTCATTGCCGATGGCGATGGTGGCGTGGGCGGCGAGCGGGAACAGATCGAGCAGGCTGGTGCGTCCGGTCAGGTCGATAGCATCCGGGCAGGCGGCCTGGATGGCAGCCCCCAATGCCTGATCGGTAGGTGCGCCGATTACCACCGGACGCAGCCCGTGCTGGATCAGAACGCTGGCCAAGATGCCGTAATGTGCCACCGGCCAGCGCTTTTCCGGCCGATGCAAGGCGGCACCTGGCACCAGCAGGGCGTAAGGCGAATCGGGCACGGTGTACGGCCGCTCGGTCAGAAACCGCAGATCGGGAGGGGGGAATTTGCTTATCCCGGCCAGCTGCAACTGGTCGCGCTGGCGCTCAATCGTATGCATCGCCTGGCGGGCGGGGCCGGGTTGGGGATGTGAACAGCCAGGCGCGATGCCGGACCAGGGCGGGCGCCCGGCGAGCCGGAAATAGCGGCTCGATCGGCCAGATGTTTGCAGATCATAGATGAAATCGTAGCCGGCAAGCTGGGCGCGCAGGCGTAACAAGCCGGGAATATCCCACCAGGCCGGCCGCGCATCGACAATCACCTGGTCAAACCACGGCGCCGCCTCTGTCAAACCCACGAACGGCGCGGTGGTCAGCAGGGTGATCCGCGCGGCTGGGTGATGGGCGCGAATGGCGGCGAACGGGGCAAAGGACAGCACCATGTCACCCAGCGCACCATGGCGGATGACCAGGATGTTCACCCCAGCACGTCGCGATACACCGCGAGCGTCGCATCCTGCATCGCCTGGACCGTGTATTGCGCGGCAACATTGGCGCGCGCGGTGGCGCCGAGTTCGGCGCGTGCCTGTTCGCTGAGGGAGAGCACAAAATCGAGGGCTTGGGCGAGCGCATCGGCGTCCCCCGGTGGCACATGCCAGCCGGTCACGTCATGGGTGATGGTTTCCGCCGCCCCGCCATGGTTGGCCGCGATCACCGGGCGTGCCATCGCCTGGCCTTCGATCACCACTCGCCCGAACGCCTCGGGGTCGGTGGACGCATTCACCACCACATCGGCCAGCATGTAGGCCACCGGCATGTCATCGCACTGGCCCAACATGCGCACCCGATCGGCCACGCCGAGCCGCGCGGCCTCGGCGGAAATCTCACGGGCGAAGCGGTCGCGCCCCTGATCGGCACCGACCAGCAGCACCACCGCGTCGCGGCATTGCATGCGGGCCAAAGCTGCGACCAGCACCGATTGGCCTTTCCAGCGCGTGAGGCGTCCGGGCAGCATGATGGTGGGCGCACCGTCGGGCAGCCGCCATTTGCGTGCCATGCTGATCAGCCGTTCGGTGGTGACCTTGGCGGGATCGAAAATCGCCGGATCGACGCCGCGCGGGATAATGCGGATGCGGGCGGGATCAACCCCATGGCGGGCGCGCACCAGGCCGGCGATGAACTGGCTGATCGCAATCACGATCTCGCCCTTTGCCATCACCGCGTTGTAGCGCCGCTTGTAGGGCAGTTCCTCGTTATAGGCACCGTGATAGGTGGTGACGAACTTTGCCCCGGTGCGCCGGCAGGCAAGCCAGGCGGACCAGGCTGGCCCGCGCGAACGCGCATGCACCAGCGCAACATTTTCCCGCCGAATGATGTCGGCAAGCTTCCTTGCGTTACGCCAAATGCGCCAAGGCGAACGGCCGGTCAGTGGCAGTAAAATGTTGCGACCGCCGGCGCGTTCCACTGATGCTGCCAGCCTGCCGCCGGCGCTTGCCACCAAAGGCGTGCCGCCGGCGCGGGCGATTGCGGCGGTTATTTCGACCGTGCCACGCTCCACGCCGCCGGTTTCCAGCGCCGGCAGCACTTGCAGGATCACTGGGCCGGCGTTTGGAGTCGCTGGGAAATCTTCCATGCAGCGGGCTATATCATGCGCGATGACGTTGGAAAGGGCAGGCGATGGAACAGGTTGGGCGGATTGATCGCGGCGATGGGGTGGAACTCGCCTGGGCAAAGCTGGCTGGCCGCGGTCCTACTATCGTATTCCTGCCCGGCTATAACAGCGACATGGCCGGCGCCAAGGCAACCGCGCTGCGCGATGTTGCCATCGCGTCCGGCAACGCCATGCTGCGGTTGGATTATTCCGGTCACGGCGACAGCGGCGGCACCTTCACCGACGGCACCATCGGGCGCTGGGCCGACGATGCGCGGCTGGTGATCGAGCGCCAGACCAGCGGGCGCTTGTTGCTGGTCGGTTCGTCAATGGGGGGCTGGATCGCGCTGCTGCTGGCCCGCACGATGCCGGACCGCGTGGTCGGGCTGGTCGGGATCGCCGCTGCCCCCGATTTCACCGAAACCATGATGTGGGACAGCATGTTGCCGGCCGAGCGCGCCTTGATGCAGCAACAGGGGTATCTCGACGTGCCGAGCGAGTATGGCGCCCCTTATCGCGTCACGCGCGGGCTGATCGAGGATGGGCGCAAGCATCTGGTGCTCGGCGCGCCGATCCCGATCACCTGCCCGGTGCGCCTGCTGCAAGGCCAGCGCGATGCCGATGTGCCGTGGGAAACCGCAATCCGGCTGGCGGCGGTGCTGGACAGCACCGATGTTGAGGTGCGTCTGATCAAGGACGGCGATCACCGCCTGTCACGCCCCGCTGACCTTGCCATCCTGGCCGCGACGGTCACGACCCTCCTCGGCGAGGATGGCGGCTAGGCCCTCGCGATAGGTCGGGTATGCCCAGCGCCGGCCGAGTAGTTCCTGGGTCAGCCGGCTCGCGACCTTGCGGTTCGCCGCCCAGAAGCTGGCTGCCATCGGGCTGAGGGCCGCGTCTTCGAACCGGATCAGCGGCGGCGGGGGGACCCCCAGCAGCCGCGCGGCTTCGGCGACCACGGTTGCAGATTCGGTCGGCAGATCGTCATTGCCGTGCAACACCCGGACGCCGGGCGGCAGGTCTTGGCCCATCGCGGCCAGCACCGCACCCGCGACGTCATCGCGATGGATGCGGCCGAACGCATGGCCAGGCCGGTCGATCCGCCGCGCCGTTCCGGCCCGCACATCGTCAAACGCCGACCGGCCCGGCCCGTAAATCCCGGCGAGGCGGAAAATATCCACCGCGATCCGGTCGCCGAATCCGGCCCATGCGGTTTCTGCCGCAACCCGGCGCTGTGCTCTCGGGGAATTTGGCGCAGGCTGGGTTGCCTCATCCACCCAGGCCCCGCCGCGATCGCCGTACACCCCGGTGGTGGATAAATAGCCGATCCAGCGCAGGTCGGGTGCGGCGACGATGCTGGCGTGGTGGGCGTGCAAACACGGGTCACCATCCGCACCCGGCGGCGCGGTGACCAGCAAATGGCTGACCCCGCGCAGCCCAAGCGCCTGGGTTTGCCGGGTCGCGGCGTCTACCTGCCAGCCAGTTTCCCGTGCCAAAGCGGCGGTTGCCTGTCCGGTATAGCCCAAGCCGAAAATCATCAATGATCCCAAACGTGCCTCCTGGCCAACATTGCGTGCCCGCATGCCGGTAGCCTAAACTGTTCCATCATGAATACACGGGCGGCAGTGATCATTGGCGGGGGAATTCTGCTGCTGGTCGGCGCGGGCGTGCTGTGGCGTGTGTCGGACAGCCAAACCCGGCTTGATGCGCCGGCCGAGCGCGCCGAACCCAATTTGCCCATTCCGCCCTTGCCGCCGCGGGTTGCCGAGGGCGCGCAGTATGATCGCTGCCTCGCCCAGGTTTCGGACGATCCACAGCGCGCCGCGATTGATGCGCAGACCTGGCGCGATGCCGGCGGCGCGGCGCCGGCCACCCACTGCCTCGCCATGGCGCAACTCGCGCTGGGCCAGGCTGAACCGGCGGCCAGGCTGCTGTTGACCCTTGCCACCCAAACCGATGCGACGGCGCCGGTTCGGGCGGCGATGTATAGCCAGGCGAGCCAGGCCTGGCAGTTGGCCGGGCGCGGCGATGACGCACAGGCGGCGGCCAAGGCGGCGGTCGGGCTGGTGTCGGACAATCCCGATTTATGGATCGACCTTGCCACTGCCGCCACCGCGCGCAAGGATTACCTTGCCGCTGTCGATGGCCTGACCCGCGCCCTGGCGCTCGACCCCAGCCGGGCCGATATCCTGGTGTTGCGGGCCGGCGCAAACCGGCTGCGCGGTCGCTTGGATGCGGCGTTGGATGACGTCGATCGCGCCATTACCGGTGATCCCGACAATGCCGAAGCGCTGCTCGAACGCGGGGTGCTGCGCCAGCGGCGGGACGACCCGGAAGGCGCGCGGGCCGATTGGCTGCGGGTGGTGGCGCTGGCGCCGGAATCGCAGGCGGCCGATCTGGCGACGCAGGATTTGGCGCTGTTGGATGCGGGGCCGAGTAGGTAAGGGTTCTTTTTGTGACCAAAAAGAACCAAAAAAAACTCTCTCTTACTTTGGTTCCGAGCGTTTCGCGGTTGCGGTGGGCGCACGCCAACGGCAAGGAATGGATAAAGTTTTTTTGCTTCTTTGTTTTCAAACAAAGAAGACGCTTCCTTCCTAAAAATCCAAATCCGCATAATGCTTCGCCGCCACCATCCCCGGCACCCGATCCGCCAGGATATCGCGGAAGCTCGGCCGTGACTTGATCCGCGCGTACCATTCACGTGCCTGCGGGCTGACGTCCCAATCGACATCGCCGGCGAAATCGAGCACCGACAAATGCCCGGCGGCGGCGAAATCGGCGAGCGAAATGGCGCTGCCGGCCAGGTAGCGGCGGGTATCGGCAAGCCAGCCAATATATTTCAGATGTTCCCGCAGCGCCGCGTAACCCAGGCGCAGCGCGGCTGCGTCCGGTTCACCGCCGCCCGCGATACGGCGGAGATATTTCTGCCCGTTGAGCCGATCAGTGACCTCACAGGCAAAGGTTTCATCAAACCAGGCGACCAGGCGCCGCACTTCGACCCGCTCGCTCAGGGTTTGGCCGATCAGCGGGGTGTCGGGGTAGGCGTCTTCGAGATATTCGCAAATCACCCCCGAACCGGGGATGGCGAGGCCGTTATCTTCCAGCATGGTCGGCACAGTGCCGGCCGGGTTGATGTCGATATATTCCGGGCGGCGTTCCCAGACTTTCTCGACCCGCAACTCGAACGGCAGGCGCTTTTCCGCTAGCGCCAGCCGCACCTTGCGGCAGAATGGCGACAGCGGCAGGTGGTAAACAAAGCGCATTGGCCAGGCTATTTGGGGGCCGGTGCCGGAGCGACGCCGCGTACCTTCAGCTCATCGGCATGGGATTCAAGCGCCTGCTGGAAAATCCGCTGCGCCCAGGGTTGGGCAAACGCGGTGACTTCTTGGTTTAGCACCGCCTGCGACCGGATCAGCTTGTCGCCGATCGGACTGGCATAAAAGGCGCGCAATTGTTTGAGTTCTTCGAGCGTATAGGTGTTGGCCCAGGCATCGACGATGGCGTTGGTGATTTCGATGCTTTGCCCGTTGAGGTCGGGCATGATCACGTCATCGACAACCTTGATCATATCATCGAGCGGCTTCTGATTGCCGCGCGCGAAGGCCACCGCAATCTGGTTACGCACATTGACCAGGATATTCTGGGTTTGCACCCCGAAGCTGAGCCGATCGCCAAGGGCGCGGGCTTCCTTGCGGGCTTCCTCGCTGGGCACCTTGGCGGTGCTGGCGGGCTTGGGGGCGGCAGCCGGCGCGGCCGCAACCGGTGCAGGGGCTGCGGGAGGTTTGGCGGGCGCGGCGGGGGCCGCAGCCGGCGGCTTGGCGGGCGGCGTCTGGGCGAACGCCGCCGGGGCGGCCAGGGCAATGGCAAGGGTGGTGGCAGCCAGGCGTGCCTTAAGGCTGCGGCCGGTTGGCGTGATGCGGGTCATCATTGGTGTCCTTCTATATCCTGGCACTTGGCGATCGAATGCGCCCACATCGCAGTATGGCTTCAAGCGAATCGCGGCCAGCATAAGCGCGTTGGCCGGCCTTGGCGACCATCGCGGATAAGAATTACTGACGCGTATCGATAGTGCTTCCGGCGGGGCGGAATCTGGCCAGATAGGCCGGCACGGCGAGGGCAATCGGCGTGGCGATGACGCCGAGTTCGGCAAGCCCTGGTCGGGTTGGGTCCACGACATTGTCGCGTGCCAGCAACAGCAACTGATCGCGGGTCAGCATTTTGCCGGGCAGGCGTTCCAGCACACTGGCCTGTAACGCCGCCAGCCGGTCGGGGATCGCCAGCAGCCACGGGGTGCGGTGGATGGTGCGGGCAATCCAGACCATCAAGTCCCGCATGGTCAGGATATCCGGGCCGCCAAGCTCGAAAATTTCGCCCGGGGCTGTTGGGCGATCAAGCACGGCCATCACCGATGCTGCTACGTCGCCCACAAACACCGGCTGGAATTTCGTCGCGCCGTGGATCACTGGCAGGAACGGCAAGGACGCGGCCATCGCCGCGAACCGGTTGAAAAACGCGTCGTCGGGGCCAAATACGATGGATGGCCGCAAAATTGCTGCGCGGGGGAACGCTGCAAGCACGGCCTGTTCACCCGCCGCTTTGGACCGCGCATAGGCGCTCGGGCTGGTCGGATCAGCGCCGATGGCCGAGAGTTGCACCAGATGACGCGCGCCCGCCGCCGTCGCTTCCCGGGCGACACTGCCAGCTGCGTCGGCCTGGATGCGCATGAAATCGCCCGGTCGCTGTTCGGCAAGAATCCCGATCAGATTGATCACGACATCGGCACCTTGCACCGCGTTACGGACCGATGCTGGGTCGGTAATCGCCGCCCGCACTGGCTGGATTTGCCCGACATTGCCCATCGGCAAAAGAAACTGCGCCGCGTCGGGACGGCGGACCGCGACCCGCACAGAATACCCTGCCGCTGCAAGAAGCTGGACAATCTGTCGGCCGATAAAGCCTGAACCTCCAAAAACCGTGGCCAGCCGATCCCCACCCATGGCAAATTTCCCGTCCTGAAACATCGAAACGTATATGGGCATCGACCACCGGCGCGCCAGCCCATCGTCCTGGGCCTGTTGACGGATGCGAGCCTTGCGGCTAAATCGCCGCCCTCCGCATGTTCCCCCGAACGGCGGGGTTGGTGATGCCCTGGTGGCGGAATTGGTAGACGCGCAGGTTTCAGGTACCTGTGGCCGAAAGGTCGTGGAAGTTCGAGTCTTCTCCTGGGCACCAAGTTTTTTCGGGGACATTGTTACAGGCGCGCCATGCGATTTTTTGGCCCCCACTCTGGCTGGAAATGATCCTGTTCATGGCCGACGCGACTGTGCATTTCCATCGGCATGATCTGCCTGACGGGCTCGACCTTGGCGCGGTTGTCGCGGTCGATACCGAGGCGATGGGCCTTGATTCCCGCCGTGACCGGCTTTGCCTGGTGCAGCTTTCGGCGGGCGACGGGCATGCGCACATGGTGCAAATTGTGCCGGTCGCCCATGGCGGGCGCGGCGCCGATTGCCCGAATTTGAAGCGGCTGCTGTCCGATACGGCGACCACCAAGCTGATGCATTTCGCCCGTTTTGATGTGGGGCTTTTGCAGCACGCGCTAGGTATCATGGTTGCGCCGACCAAATGCACCAAGATCGCGTCCAAGCTGATCCGCACCTTTACCGACAAGCACGGGCTGAAGGATCTCTGCAAGGAATTGCTCGGCGTCGATCTGTCCAAGCAGCAGCAGACGTCAGACTGGGGCGCGCTGGAACTGACCGCCGAACAGCTGAAATACGCCGCGTCCGACGTGCTGCATCTGCACGCGCTGTGGGCCAAGCTTGAAGCGTCCCTGCGGCGGGAAGGTCGGCTCGATCTGGCAGAGGCATGCTTTGCCTTCCTGCCGACGCGCGGACGGCTTGACGTGCTTGGCTGGGATGCGCCCGACATTTTCGCCCATTGAAATGACGGGGCTTGTGCACGGGCCAAGTGTGCCGTGACCGCCCTGCGGCAACGCGCGATCCGGCTGGTATGGGCGCTGCCGGCCGGCCTGTTCACCATCCTGCTGCTTGCCGCCTGGCTAGTACCGCTGGCGCTGGACTGGAACCAGTATCGCGAAACCGTGGCGGGGCTGGCGTCGCGCAGCCTTGGGCGGGGCGTGATCATTGACGGGCCGATTGTGCTGCGGCTGTTGCCGGAGCCGTCGCTGATTGCTGGCAAAGTCAGCTTTTCCGATCAGGACAGCCAAGGGGTGCAGGTATCCGCCCGCGAATTGCGCTTGCGGCTCGGGCTATGGCCGCTGCTGGCGGGGCATATTGACGCGCGGGAATTGGTGCTGATCGGCGCCGATATCGGTATGGCCTGGCCGTCTGGCGGGCAAATGCTGCTGGCGCACCGGCCGGGCTGGCTGTCGGGCCTGTCGGCGCGGATTGAGGCAAGCCGCATCAAAATTGGCGATGTGACTTTCAATGAGGTGAACGCGACTATCGCCACCGACCCGGATAGCGGCTTTTACGCGCTCGCTGGCACCATGCGGGCGCCGGCGCCACGGGCGGGGGCGGCTGAGAATTTGCGCTTTACTGGCCGCTTGCTGCCGGCCGGTACGGATGGTGCGGCGGGACTTGATCTGACCGTGGAAACCGTCGGCGGGCCGGGGGTAAGCGTGACGTTGTCGGCCCAAATCGCGGCGGACGGCGGCAGCACCGGGCGGATTGGCCTGAAAGGCGCCGACCTGTCGCAACTGGTTCCAACCACTGCGGTGCCGTTCAAAATCGATGGCCGGTTCAACTTCGCCGATGGGTTCGCCGTTGCCGATGAACTGGTTGGGGAGGTCGCCGGCGCACCCTTCCGGGGCGCAGTGTCGTGGCGGTTGGCTCCTCGCCCGCGCATTGATGCAGCGATGACCAGCGCGCGGCTCGATCTCGATCTTTGGGCGCCGGCGCTGATGCGGCTTGCCGATGGCGGTGCGCCGGGCTGGCTGGGATTCGGGATTGATCTGTCGGCCGAGGCGGTGGCCTTTGAAGGTGGCATTTTGCGGCAATTGCGCCTGGCGCTGGATTTCGATGCCACCGGCACCGTGCTGCGCGAAGCCCGTGCGATCTTGCCGGGGGAGGCGGCGTTGAGCCTGGCGGGCCGCGTTCTGCCGGCCAACCCCGATTTTGCCGATAGCCCGCGTTTTGCCGGCACGGTGCGCCTTGCAGCGCCCGATTTGCGCAGCACCTTGTCGTGGGCAAGCCAGGCCGGGTTGAAGCTGCTGGATAATCTTCCCGCCGGGGTGTTGCACGACGCCGATTTGCGCGGCGATTTGCAGCTTGCCCCGCACCAGGCGCGGATGACCAAGCTGCAAGGACGGTTGGATGCCGCGGCCGTTCGTGGCGAATTCGGCCTGCGGCTGGGCAAACGCCCGGCGGTGATGGCGCATCTGGTGCTCGATCGGCTGACGCTCGATCCGTGGCTGGCGCCCTGGTGGTCGGGGCCGCTGCCATCGCTGACCAACCTGTCGCGCGGCATCGATGGCCTTGATATCGACCTGCAACTGACCACCGATGAAGCCATGCTCGGCGCGGTCCGGCTCGCGCCATTCAGCCTCGGGATGACCAGCACCCAAGGCAAGCTGGTGCTGGATCGTCTCGCGTTTGACGGTCTGGGCGCCAAAATTGCCGCGTCTGGCGGGCTGCTGGACGGCACGCGGCTGGCAGATGTGACGCTCGATCTGCGCGCCGCCGATGCTGCAACCCTTGCGGCTTTGGGACCAGCGTCGGCGCGGGTTGGCCTCGACCGGCTGGCGGTGCTGTTGCGCGCGCCGGTGACGGTCAGCCTGCAAGGGGCGGGCGGGTTGGACGGGTTTAGCTTCAAGCTGGTCGGCGATCTCGGGGATTTGCATGTCGAGGCGCAACCGCTGGTGAATTTTACCGCTGAGACCTGGAACGGACGTATCGCGTTGCGCCATCCTGGCGCGCCGCGGCTGGCAGCCCAGTTGGGGCTGGACCAAGCGGGCGTCTGGTTGGGTGATGGGTCGTTCAGCGTGGTGGGGCAGTTGGCGGTCAGCCCGGCTAAAATCGCCACCGAGGCGTTTGATCTGGTGGCCGGCGGGCTGCGCCTGTCGGGCAAGCTTGACCTGGCGCGCGGCGATATCCCGCGTCTGACCGGACGGGCGCGGATCGAAACGCTGCCGCTACCATTGCCGAAACCGCGTTCGACTGACCCGTTGCCGCTGCAACTTCTGGCCGGGTGGGAAGCGGATATCCAGGTCGATGCCGCGCAGATCACCGCCGGGCCGACATTGTTGATGGAAAAAGCCCGCGCGACGGTCGGATTGCAGGCCGGCAAGCTCAGTGTCAAAACCCTGACCGCAACGCTTGCGGGCGGCACCTTGGCGGGCGAGGCGCAGTTGGATGCCGCCGCCAACCCACCAACGATTATGCTGGATGCGACCTTGACGGGCGCGGCGATCGGGCAAAACCTGCTTGACCGCGCGCTCGATCTTGGGCGCGGCACCGCCGATGCGCGGCTGGCCTTGCGGGCCAGCGGTTTCGCGCCGTCAGCGTTGCTGGCAAGCCTGACCGGCGATGTTGCGACCACCATTCGCGACGGCGACCTGATCGGGATCGATCTGGCTTCGTTGCGCGATGATTTCGCCGAAACCCGGGTTGCGGCCGCGCTAACCGCGGGGCGCACGGCGTTCGACCAGTTGACCATTCGCGCTGAGGTCGATCACGGGCTGCTGAAACTAACCCAGGCCGCAGTCGCCACCCCGACCGGCGCGATTGCGGCAACCGGGCAGCTTGATCTGATGGCGGAAACCACTGACCTGCATTTTGACGTGGTGCCGGCCGGGACCGATCCGCCGCTGCTTGGCCTGCGCTGGACTGGCAGTTTTGATGCGCTGACGGCGGTGCCGGAACTCGCCGGCCTCACACGATGGCATGCGCAACGCCCGCCGGGTTGAAACCTGATTGTAGCAAGCCGGTCGGTAAATTCTGCGTTACCGGAACGGGAGTGGCATTTTTCCCCCGGTGCTATTTTATCTCGGTCGCTATTTTATTTTGATCCTTTTCAGCCAGCTTCCCTCGGGCGTGGTCGATTTGGCTGCGCCCGGGGGACGGTTTGGCTGATCAGGCATGGGCGCGCGGTGGGGCTTGCCGTTCGGCGAACATGTGTTCGACCAGATCAACCAGGCGGTCGGCGGTCGCGGTGTCGCCAGCGCGGTCGGCATCCTGGGCAAGGCCGATCAGCCGGTCACAAATCATCAAGGGGCTATGGGCGGGCGAAGCGGTGCTTTTGGCTAGGGTCATGGTGGGGGTTCCGGTTCCGAAATCCTTGCCCTTGTGGCCGGCGCGGTCGCAAGGGCAATTCTTACGCGATGGCCGAAGTTTTTTCGACCGCCGGGATTGAAGGCCGGAAAGTTTGCTGATTGGTTAACGCTTTGGTTAACGCTACGGCCGATTTTGCAAAGCGAAGACCCGCAAGGCCGATGCCAGCGGCTGGGTGGCCGCCCGATCGCTGTCGATTTCAGCGACCAGGGCGGCAACCGGCATGTCACGGCCATGCGCGATGGTGGCGAGCACATCCCAGAATGCCGGTTCCAATGCGACGCTGGTGCGATGCCCGCTGAGGCTGAAGCTGCGCTTGATCAGCATGGCACCAGGCGCTCCATCGCCCAATGCGCCGCCTCGGCCACCACCGGGTCGGCATCATTCAGCAGCGCCTGGGCGGTGGGGATCAGGCTTGTGTCGGCAGAATTGCCAATCGCCACCAGCACATTGCGCACGAAACGATTGCGGCCGACCCGCTTGACCGGCGAACCCTGGAATAGGCTGCGGAACCCGGCATCATCCAATGCCGCCAGCGCATCCAGCCGAGGGGCTGCGAGATCAGGCCGGGCCTGTAATTTTGCGTGCTGGCCGGCTTCGGCAAAACGGTTCCACGGGCACACTGCGAGACAATCGTCGCAGCCATAAATCCGGTTACCCATCGCCGGCCGCAACGCCCGCGGAATCGGGCCGTGATGTTCGATGGTAAGGTATGAAATGCAGCGTCGCGCATCGAGCTGATAAGGCCCGACAAAAGCCTCGGTCGGGCAGATATCCAGGCACCGCGAACAACTGCCGCAGCGATCGGCGTGCGGCACATCGGGGGTGATTTCCAGGCTGGTGAAAACCTCCCCCAGGAACAACCACGACCCGTGCTGGCGCGACACCAGATTGCTGTGCTTGCCTTGCCAACCCAATCCGGCGGCCTGGCCGAGCGGCTTTTCCATCACCGGGGCGGTATCGACGAACACTTTCACATCCGACCCAAAGCGCGCGACGATGAACTGGGCGAGGTGCTTCAGCATCCCTTTCATCACGTCGTGATAGTCGCGATTGCGGGCATAGACCGAAATCCCGCCACGATCTTTTTGTGCCAGCACCGCCAGCGGATCATCGTCGGGCGCATAGGACAGCCCGAGCGCGATGACGCTGCGCGCCTCCGGCCATAGATTCCTCGGGTGCGCCCGCTGATCGGCGCGATCGGCGAGCCAGCCCATGTCGCCATGGCGTCCGTCAGCCAGAAAATCAGCCAGCCGCGCGCGTGCCTCCGGCCCCAGAGCCGCCGGCGCAAACCCCACGGCATCAAAGCCGAGGGCCAGCGCCTTGGCGCGGATGGTGTCAGCCGCGCCCGCGATAGCCGGCTACCCCTTGGTCGGGGATCCACACATCGGCGGGCGGCGCGCTGGTTTGCCAGAACACGTCGATTGGGATGCCGCCGCGCGGATACCAGTAGCCGCCGATGCGCAGCCACACCGGATCGAGCAGCGAAACCAAACGGCGGCCGATTTCGATGGTGCAGGCTTCATGAAACGCGCCATGGTTGCGAAATGACCCGAGGAACAATTTCAGCGATTTGCTTTCCACGATCCAGGTCGCCGGCACGTAATCGATCACCAGATGGGCGAAATCCGGCTGGCCGGTGATCGGGCAGAGTGAGGTAAATTCAGGCGCGGCAAACCGCACCAGATAGCGCAAATCCTGATGCGGGCTGGCGACGCGCTCCAGCAAAGCCGTTTCGGGGGAGGTTGGCATTGCCACGTGCTGGCCAAGCTGGGTCAGGCCTTCCGTCATTGCGTCACATCCCCCAATTTCCACCGCGCCCGCACCGTCTCGCTATGCTCGGCAAGGCGCCCTTCGCCGATGGCCGCGCGCATCCCGGCCATCAGATCGGCATAATAGGTCAGATTATGCCAGGTCAGCAGCATCGGCCCTAGCATTTCGCCGCCGCGGAACAGATGATGCATATAGGCGCGGCTGTGGCGGGTGCAGAGCGGGCACCGGCACCCCGGATCGAGTGGCCCGCCTTCATCGGCAAAGCGCGCGTTCTTCACGTTGAATACGCCACGGCTGGTGTACGCGCGCCCGGTGCGGCCGGCGCGGGTTGGGATCACGCAATCGAACATGTCGATGCCGCGCGCCACTGCGCCCAACAAATCATCCGGCGTGCCGACCCCCATGAGATAGCGTGCCCGGTCGGTCGGCAGCATCGGCGCAGTGAAGTCCAAAACCGCGAAC
>JANXRN010000404.1 GCA_025352995.1 Acetobacteraceae bacterium | reverse complement strand
GATCGTCCTGCCGTTGATCAAGGCCCCCGCCAACACCAGCCCGCCATCGAGCCACAGCGAGGCGTTTGGGGAAATATCGAGGTCCCGCAACGGCCTGTTCACCGCCAACGCCCCGGCCGCGATGCGGACCGGCAAGAATTTTTCCAAGTCGGAGACAGCAAGTAACCGCGGATCAACCACGCGGCTGCCAACCCAGCCAATGCGCACCGCGTTGGAAGTCGTGGTGCTGATCAGATCGCTGGCCGCCAGCAATTCAATCGGGCAAAGCTCATCCGGAACAGCGACAACCACGCCTGCGCAGAATGCCGGCGGTGCATCGCCCAGGAAAATCCGCGCCCCAGCCCCCGCCTGATCCCTGGAGTCAGATACCATCGTTGCACCCATGGCCTTAAAACAAAAACGCGGCGGGCATTGCCCACCGCGCTATTTGTGCATGACAAACTGTTTCAGGCAACCAGGCGCTGCGCTCCCGCACGGCGCGGAGCGCGGGCCGACGCCAACGCGACAACTGCCCCTTCGCGCGCCACCGGATATTCCATGCCGGTGCCGATCAACTGCACGGTGACCGAAAACGCACCATCCAT
This sequence comes from Acetobacteraceae bacterium, assembly GCA_025352995.1. Lineage (GTDB taxonomy): Bacteria > Pseudomonadota > Alphaproteobacteria > Acetobacterales > Acetobacteraceae > CAITOL01. The sequence continues at coordinate 4,667 of JANXRN010000404.1, read as the reverse complement.
CAGGGCCAGCAATGCCGCCGGAACCTGCGCCGCGCCGTTGGTCCAGCGATGGCCGCCATCAGCGGGATAGAACCCGTCGGACAGCAGCTTTTCCCCTGCCAACACGTCGATCGACAGGCCGTTGCCGCTTAGTGTCAGGCCAGCCATCGCCACCCCGAGCCGTCGCCGATCGGCCGAAGCCGGATCGATTTCCGCTGGCACCGCACTGCGCGAAACCATCCGCACGTCACGCGCCGACTGGGCGATATCGAAGCAGAAGCTCTGGCCGTTAATCGCGGTCGGGTAAAGCGAGACGCCATCAACCAGCAAATGCAGTTCGGCATCGGCGCTGGTGGTGAAGCCACAGGCTTCAGCCCGGGCAGCAATCCCGCCACGGATCGCCGCCAGTACCGCGCCTTCCGACACGATCGGCAGGCAAGGCACAGTGGCACCCACCGGAATGCCGAGTTCGGCATATTCCAACACGTTGGTGAACATGTTGCGGTTACCGGTATCGAGGTAGCTTTCCGCCGCAGCGCCTTCGGCAAAGATCACCGCATGCTGGTCGAGCTCGATATGGAAATACTTCACCACTTCCAGATCGTCAAAGCGGGTGATGGTGCTGCCGTTGACCAAGTTGTGCGCTGCGACCAGCACGCCATCGAGGGCAATCATATGTTCCGGGGAGACCATCAGGTCACGCGTGGGGACATTATCGGACAACGCACCGGCGCTGATCCGGATTGGCAGCAGCGCATCGCGATGATGGACATTGATCAACCCTGCCAGATAGGCGCGCTGCCCGATCCAACGGATGGCCTGCGGCCCTGCGTCAGCGGTGATCAGCATGTCGCCGATAGCAAGGTCATCAACTGCAACTTCGCCGGCATCAGTCAACAAATGCGTACCTGAAAGATAGCAAGCCGCCGTGATCGTGCCACTGGTTAGCGAATAGGTGCCGTTTGCGATTGGCGACCCAGTCAACGTGATCGTGTCCAGCAGAAGTCCTGCTGTGCCACCGTTATAAACCTTCAACGACGTGCCGCTTACAAGTTCGGTATCAGCTCCGTTGACGACGATTATATCGGCACCGCCGAATCCAGAAATCGTTACCCCATCGAACGCTTTACTATTCGTCGCCGACCCGATCAACGACGCACCGTTCGTTGTCCCCGCAAACGTGATCGTTGACCCCGAGGTCACGGTGCCCGCAATCGTCAAAGCAGATGTCGCGCTATTGCCAATCTTAAGGTTGGCAAAGCCCAAATTGCCAACCGATGCGGCCGTTATCGTGAGGGCGCCAACATCATCGAAAAGAACCCCGCCGGATGTGAAGGCCGCAATCCCGATTGATCCCCCCCCAGCTCCCAACTGCAAATCGAGCGTCGATGTTGCCCCAATTTGCACAGTCCCCGTCGAGCTAATCAGCCGCGCCGCGTTAATCACCATCGATCCCGCGACGATGGAAATTATCGTTCCGGCGTTCGTCAGGGTTCCACCGACCTGAAGCGACCCGATCCCCGTAATTCTCGAATTCCCGGTGCCAGGCTTCAGGAGACTGAAATCCGCGCCAACAGTCAGAACAGACCCCGATGCGAACGCCAGCGACACTATTTTAAGGTTTGCCGCGTTAACGGTGACGGAATTGGCAACGTTCCCTGTACCGGTGACGTTCATTACGTAGGTATTGGTGCCGGCCAAAGTAACGTCGTCACCGCTCCCCGGAACGCCACCCATCCAACTTGTGCCTACACTCCATGTCTTCGCGGCAGCGCTATCGACGGAGGAAATTGACGTCATAATCTTCAACTTTCAAGCAAGAGGGACTCGCACACGGCGCTACGCCAGCAGCAGTCAAAAAACCAAATCTAGGATTCCATTTACCCAACCGAAGGCCGCCGGTCAAGTTAAAAGCGAAAACCCATCGAAGAATTTGTTTTTTTTAAGCGATAACTCGAATTTATCACACAAAGCCCGAACCCGATGGCTGCCAATGCCGATCGCCGCGGCAAGCTAGCAGTGCGGGGGAGGGAGTGTCGGAATATTTTACAGTTTGCTTAGAATCATGCGCATCAAATAATTTTTTCATAATATTTTCAATATCTTATTTATATGGCACGCCGCTTGCTTGGGAGGATACCGCAGCTACCCGAGGCGCTGCAGAAAGATATTTTGAAGGCCGATGATGCTGGCCGGTCGCGAGGATGAAACGATGTTTAAATTTGATGGCGTCTCTTTGAAAGCTGTTACGGCCGTGCTCGTCATGGCAGCCGCAATGGGCGGTTCGGTGAAAGCTGCGCAAATTACCAGCATCACGGGAGATACAACCACTTCCACGACGGCATTCTTATCTGCTGCCGCCGGTACTGGCCTCGGCCCTGTGATAGCCTATGACGTCAATCTGCCCAGCATCAATGTTACCCCCATATGCTTCGGCGGATCGATGGATTGCGGTGCGTCAACCCTAACCGGGACTGGTTATCTGGGATCGAGCGACGTTACATTCCAACAAGTTATTGGCGGCATAAATCAAACAATCACCTGGGGCACATCGAATGGCAACGCCAATCCGGTGCAGGCCATTTCGCTAGACAACGGTTTTGGCGTTTTTCCTCTCGATACCACCGGCAACGCTAGCCAAGTAAATGGCGGGTCCTATTTTGGCTGGACCGGCGGGATATCCCTAGGCGGAAACGGAAGCTGGGTTGCGCCGCCGCCGCTTATCGGGGTCAATAGCGACACGAACGTGGATATGCAGACAGATACGGTCTATTTGTATTTCGATACGCCGATCGCTGGTTTCGCAGCGTTGTTCAACTATAATCCGGATAGTTTTGCTCAGCCGACGATTTCTGCTTTTGCGAGCGATGGCACGCAGGTAGGAACGGATTCCGCCACACTTAGTGTCACGGGGAACAGCACGGACGTAAATACCGGTGTACTTTACGGCTTCCTCGACAGCAGCGCGTTGATTTCGATGATCGTCCTTACCGACGCAAATGCGGTGATGGCGAATTTGGCCGTGACATACGGTGCATCCGCGCCTTCCGTGCCGGAGCCAGTTACGCTCGCTCTCATTGGCACGGGTCTGGTCGGCCTCGGTGTGGCTCGTCGCAATCGGCGCGCGAAGAAATCTTCGTAAACTTCCGAGCGACGTCTTTGAGAAGGCGGCACATGCGAGTGCCGCCTTCATTATTTTGAGGGCCTACTTTTGGCCCGCCGACGATAGCGGCGAAGCGTGTAAAATTCTCTGACTCATGGCAAATCGGTCTTCTGCCAGCCGGCCCAACTGCGCTACCTAGTGGCCAAAAGTGGGAATTCGGCACTGAGCCGGCGGCTTCTGGTGTGTGCCATGGTGCATGATGGCAGCCGCCGCGAGGATGCCGCCCGGCAAGCGGGGATGGATCGGCTGATACTGCGTAACTGAGTTTACCGCTACAATAAGTTTGGCGTGGGGGGGACGGTGTCGCACAATGTGCGAGGCCCCGCGCCCAAACTGGCCCCGGCGCAGATTGCAGGCGTTTCGCGAGATTACCGTCGCGGGCTCGGCCCCCGCAGGTCCATGGCGTAATACGTTGGGGCTGCATCGATTTGCGCGACGAGGTTGCACGCCGTTTGGGCGTACAGGTTCCGCAGCGTGCGATCGGCAAATGGCTGCGCAAGCCGGGACCGACCCGACTGCTTCCACGCCTCGCCACCCCAAGAAGGACCCAGCGACCGAAGGGGATTTGAAAAAAACTTTCGCTCTCCGCTGAATGAGGCTTTTTACCACACGGCTTTCAGCAGACCAGCGGAAATCTGGTTTCAAGATGAGGCCAGGGTGGGTCAGCAGGGCACTCACGCCGTCATCTTCGGCGCCATCTGACCGCAACGCGGCTCCGGCCGGCCCGGATCACAGAGGCAGCGAACACCGAGATGATGAACCTGAGTCTGGCCGAAATCAGCACGCAAGTTACCTCGGGTGCCATCGCCGTGCTGATCTGCGACGGCACGGGATGACATCAGTCCGGGGAAGCGCTGCTGGTGCCCATCAACATCGTGCTGCTGCAACGGCCGCCGTTCAGCCCTGAGCCCAACCATATGGAGAAAGTCCGCGATTATCTGCGGCAAACCAAACTCTGCCCGACCGTCCGGGCCACCTACGACGACATCGTGCACGCCTGCCAAACGGCATGGAACTTGCCCATCGAAGACCCAGACCGCATCCGCTCCATCGGAAAGCGAGACCGGGCAACGGTCTGTGTCTCGTGGTGCGATCCTAGCGCTCCCTACCCGCGCGTTAGCTGATCCGTTCCACCAAATCAGAGACGAATGAATATTCTCTGACGGCTCTTTCCGTCAAATTCTATCCGCTAGTTCAGCCCGGCGCCCGCCCCGGCGCACCCGCCAGCGGCACCGGCACCCAATGCACGCCATCCTGCGTCTGCACCAGCATCAGCGCCGATTTCCGCCCCGCCTTGCGCAGCTTTTCCACCCGGTCCACCACGTCAGCAGGGGTCGAAACTTCCTCCTGCTGCACTTCCACGATCACATCGCCAGGCTTCAAACCCTTCTCCGCCCCCGGCGTGCCCTGCGCCACATCGATGACCAGCACGCCCTTTTGCCCGTCCTTCAACGAAAACCGCTTGCTGGCCTCCGGCGAAATCACCGACAACTTCATCCCGAGCGTCGAAAGCTCCGTCACAACC
>JANXRN010000371.1 GCA_025352995.1 Acetobacteraceae bacterium | reverse complement strand
GATTTACGCATTGTATTCTCCTCATATCGCCGGATTTCCCGGCTGATGTCTTTAGGCCCCGTCCCGTTCCCGGGGCAGCCAGACCTGGACAGAGTAATGCCGTCGGTTTCTGCAACCTGCAATGGTGAACGCGTCTCGTTTATGGTATTTCCGAAACACTGTGGCGCATATAACACAGTTTTGGGTCACATCAGCGCCCCGATCGCCCCAACTGCCCGGCAATATCGCGGCAAGCGACGCACGGTCGCCCCGTCGATGCCGCCGAGCGCCGCCACCTTGCCGCCCCGCGCTAGCGCCGCCCAGCGTGTCACCCCGAGTCCCGGCGCCCCGGCATGGCTTGCGGTTGCAAATACCGGGGACAGGAATATCAGCGCGGCCCCCGACCGGCGGGCGCGGGCCAGTTCTTCGCGATTATGGGCGGAGCTGGTGACCAACCCGCCGCGACCGGCGCCCATCCCACGGCGCAAATGCACGCCCGCACGAAGGGCTGCCGCCAGGCGCCAATTGCCGGCGACGACCAGCGCGTTGCGACGGGCGCGGCAGATGCGCGCCAGGTCCTGCCCGAGTGCTGCGTCATCATGGCGGAACACCACACCGCACAGACCACGCGGCAGGGCAGCGACGGCCTGGCGCGGATTGGGCAAACGCTGCGGATCGGTGAACAGCCACAGCACTGGCAGCCCTTGTGTTCGCTGCCGCGCCTTGACGGCGCGCGCCCAAGATAGAAGCCTAGCGTCCATGACAAACCTTGCTGTTCCACCGTCCGACTATAATCACGTTCCCGCTGGTTTGCGCGCAGTGCGCGACCGCATCGCCGCCGCCTGTCTGGCCGCCGGGCGGGCGGCGGATGCGGTTACCCTGGTTGCGGTGTCAAAAACCCACCCGACCGAGGCGGTAATCGCAGCCCTTGCCGCCGGGCAAACAATGTTCGGCGAAAACCGGGTGCAGGAGGCGGCGACCAAATTCCCTGGCCTGCGCGCCGGCAACCCGGCCATGAAGCTGCATATCATTGGCGGTTTGCAGACCAACAAGGCACGCGACGCGGTGCGCATTGCCGATATGATCGACGTGCTGGATCGCCCCAAACTCGCCGACGCGATCGCCGACGCTATTCAGCGCGAAGGCCGGTCACCTGATCTGCTGGTGCAGGTCAATGTCGGGGACGAAGCGCAAAAAGCCGGCATCCCGACGGCTGAGGCGGATGGGTTCATTGCCACCTGCAAGGCGCGATTCGGCAGCAAGCTTGCAGGCCTGATGTGCATTCCGCCGGCCGACGGTGATCCGGCGCCGCATTTCGCCTGGCTCGCTGCCTGCGCTGCGCGGCACGGGTTGCGGGTGCTGTCGATGGGCATGTCCGGGGACTTTGAGAGTGCCATTGCGCGGGGTGCGACCCATGTGCGGGTCGGCACTGCGATTTTCGGCAGGCGCGAGTAGCTTGCCGCTCTAACGGCGCCGGCGTATTGGGGCGCTGGTCGTTTCCGGAGCCACATAATGAACTCCCCTGCCATGGTCGCCGGCCGTGCGCCCGGCTTGCGTGCCGGCGCGGTGCTTGGTGTGCTCGGCGTTGTCTATGGCGATATCGGCACCAGCCCGCTTTATGCCTTCAAAGCCAGCATGGAGCATTTCAAGCCCACCGGGATCAGTTCCTGGGAAGTGCTGGGGGTGCTGTCGCTGATTTTCTGGTCCTTGGTCCTGGTGGTGACGATTAAATACGTCCTGCTGGTGATGCGCGCTGATAACCGCGGCGAGGGCGGGATTCTGGCGCTGATGGTGCTCGCCCAGCGCGGCGTCGCCAATGCCCGCCTGCGCAACGTGCTGGCCCTGGTCGGGATTACCGGCGCGTGCCTGTTTTTTGGCGACGGGATCATAACCCCCGCAGTTTCAGTGCTATCGGCTCTGGAAGGGCTGGAAACCGTTTCGCCCCGGCTTGCCGAGTTCGTGCTACCGCTGGCAGCGGTGATCATCGTGCTGCTGTTCGTGATCCAGGTGCGCGGCACTGGCAGCGTCGGCGCGATTTTCGGCCCCGTGATGGCGGTATGGTTCATCGCGATCGGGCTGCTTGGCCTGATGGCGATCGTCCAGCGGCCCTATGTGCTGCTGGCGCTGTCGCCGACCTACGGCATTGGGCTGATCCTGGCGCATAAATGGGTGGCGTTCGTGGCGTTGGGATCGGTGGTGCTGGCGGTGACCGGGGCCGAGGCGCTCTACGCCGACATGGGTCATTTTGGCATTGGCCCGATCCGGGTGGCGTGGTTCTGGCTGGTGCTGCCGACGCTTGCGCTGAATTATTTCGGCCAGGGCGCGCTGGTGCTGGCGGACCCGGCGGCAGTGGAAAACCCGTTCTTCCTGCTGTGCCCTGCCGCCTTGCGACTGCCCATGGTGCTGCTGGCGACGGCCGCGACCGTGATCGCGAGCCAGGCGGTCATATCGGGCGCTTATTCGATGACGCGGCAATGCATGCAGCTTGGGTTTCTGCCGCGGATGACGGTGCGCCACACCAGCGCCACCGAAGAAGGGCAGATTTTTGTGCCGCAGATCAACACAGCCCTGTTGATCGGGGTTTTGGTGCTGGTGTTTGCGTTCCGGACTTCGGACGCGCTGGCCGCCGCCTATGGCATTGCGGTCACCGGCACCTTCATCTGCACCTGCATTCTGGCGATCGTGGTGTTCCGGCGGCAATATCACTGGTCGCGCGCTGCAACGCTCACTGCGTTTGGCGGGTTGCTCATCATCGATGTGGTGTTCTTTTCCGCCAATGCGCTGAAAATCCCCGATGGTGGTTATGTGCCGCTGGTGCTGGGCCTCGGCCTGCTGGCAATGATGACCAGTTGGCATCGCGGCCGCGACCTGCTGCTGGCACGCTGGCGGGCCGATAGTTTGCGGCTGGATAGTTTCCTCGCCCGGCTACCGCAATCGCGCACCGTGCGGGTGCCCGGCATGGGGATTTTCATGACCGGCAACCCCGAATTTGTGCCGGCCGCCTTGCTACACAACCTCAAGCACAACAAGGTCCTGCACGAACGGGTGCTGTTCGTGACGGTGCACAACGAGGATTTCCCCGAGGTCCCGCAGGTCGAGCGCAGCGCGGTCACCGAACTCGCGCCGGGCATCCACCGCGTGGTGGTGCGTTACGGCTTCATGGAAAGCCCCAACCTGCCGCGCGATCTGGCGGAATTGCGCGCCCAGGGCGTCGATGTCGATCCGATGCAGGCGAGCTATTTCCTTGGCCGCGAAACCCTGGTGCCGGATACCGTGCCACAAATGCCGCTATGGCGGCTGTGGCTGTTCTTGGTGCTGGCGCGCAATTCGGTTTCGGCGACGGAATTTTTCCGGATCCCGAGCGATCGGGTGGTGGAACTTGGGGTGCGAGTGGCGATTTAGGTTATCGCCGTCGTGTAGCACGCCGTCACGGTGATGGTCTTCGGCAGGGTCGAACCCAGAAAGCTCGAATTCGTCCAGAGATTATTGGTAAGCCATAAATTCGAGGTAATCGCCACCTTCACATAGTGCCCAGGCGCGCTGGAACAGGTGGTGGCCGTGGTGACCGTGACATTACCGGTGGTAATCGCAGTGGATGTCGAACCCAGAAAGCGCTTGGAGGTGGTGACTGCGAAGCCGGGGCCGGTATTGCTGCCGGTGCACGCCGTCGAGCCGATCCCGAGGCAGCGGGCGGTGATGGCCGCCGTTGCCTGCAGGCCGGCCTTGGTCCAGCTCATCAGGCCGAGTTGCAGCGTCCCAAGCGTGACCGCCATGGCCAGCGAAATCACGATCGCTGCCTCCAACGCGACAGTTCCGCGCCGGTCGCCGATCATTGCAGCAACACCGTCGCGGTTTCGATAAGGTCGGTTCTGACAATGCTGCTGAGATGGGGGGCGATGGGTGTGTAGGTATATTTCGCCTTAATAACGATGTAAGTGCTGGCGGTGAGCGCGTTATTGGCGCAGGTACTGCCACAGGTGGCAGTGCTGTAGGTGACCGGATAGGCAGACGGGCAATAGCAGCCCGGTCCAGTCACCGTTGAGGTTGCCGCAAGGCCAGCGGCGGTCGCAACGTTGGTCACGACATTTTGCGTATTGGTGGCGGTTACGGTTGAGCCCACCATTGTTGCATATTGCGCCGCCGCGGCAACCGCGCCAGCCATGGTAATCCGCGCACGCAACAAATTTCCGACATCGACCATCGCCGCGAACAAACCCAGCATGAACGGTGCGCAGATGGCGAATTCCATCGCCGCAGTGCCAGTTCTGCGGTTCCGAAGGGCTGCCACAAGGGGGGCAAAGCAGGGTTGCCGGGTCATCTTGCTAGAACAACAACGCGGCGCTGCCGGCGGTAATGGTACCCGGGGGGCCGAATGAGGCCGCGCCCATTGCGGAACATCCGGTGTTGGTCATCGTGGCGCCGGCCGTGATGGAAATCGCATTGGCGATGATTTCGAGGCACGAGCTGGCGCCGCCGCCACTGAAGGCGCCGCCCGAGATGGCGAAGTTGGATTTCGGAAAATAGATGACGCCGCCAAGCGTTGCAGTACCGCCTGCGCTGATCAAACCGGTCATGGTGGAAGTTGCGGTGTTATTGACGTTATTTGCAAACAATATGCCTGGCACTGCATTCAGTGTCGCCGATGCGACAGTTGGCGCCGTGATCGTAACTTTGGCGGCGCCATTGATCCCCACGGTGCCATTATTGACAATCGTCACGCCGGAGCCGGTCAGGGTTCCGGAGTTGCCAATCTGGATGTCGCCCTTAACGACATAAAGTCCAGGCGACAGGGTCACAACCCCGACACCCCCGATTGTGAAGCTTGGATAAATCCCTGCGGTAAGGGTTGTCCCGGCGGCATTCGCGTTCACCGCCGACTTGTTGGCAGTGCCCGCCAATTGGGCAAAAGCGGCGTTCAAAGTTGAGTTGCTGGCATAGGGGTCGGCAACAGCTGTCCCTTGATTTTGCAATCTCGTCCCATTTAACGTCGATCCACCAGTCACGCTGATGGAAGTGTTGGCATAGATTGTGCCGGCGGTAACACTCGGACCGGACACCACCGTTACCATTTCGTTCGATTGGATCGAACATCCGGAAAGCGTTACGTTGATCCCACCGGTAAAATACACTTGCGGTACTGCCGTTCCCTGCTGTCCCAACCCGAACAGGCACGGCTGCTGATAGGTATTGATGGTGCCGCCGCCGATCGAATCGGCGGTGGACGTTGCCGTAATGGTTTTCGAACTGCTGGTGAATACCGCAGAGAAGGTTGGTGCAACTACGCGCTTGACGCTGACCGCAACGGAGCTGTTGTCGCCGTTTTTCACCGCGCTGCCCACAACAACAGTGATATTATTATCGACCAGGGTTTTCGTCCCCGCCGTCCAGGTGCGGGTTGAAGCACCAGCTATCCCGTTCGCCTCGGCGACGTCGGCCGCAAATCCCGCCGCCTGCTGCGCGTTGCTGCTGAGCAGGCCGTATTTGATTGACCCGGCGGTTGCCGCCGCATCGGCCGCGCGTTGCAGCTGCTGATTGGCGATCACCCATTCGGTGACATCAACCCCCAACCCCAGCCCCATTGCCACCACCGGCGTGGTGACCGCCACCCACATTGCCACCACCCCGCGTCGATCGCGCAGCAGGGAAGGACGTGGCTGGCCGGATGATGATAATCTGAGCATGGATCGCATATTCATCCTTTCGTTGCGGGATGTCAGCCTGTCCTGATGGCTTAGTCCATTGGGATGAGAGATGGCCATCCCTTTCATACGTTCGCCCCAAAAGGCTTAGTCCATCAGGCCGACTATTCACGCCCTCGCTAAACAATCAGTTTCCACCTTGTCATTCCCAAGGAGGACATCCTCATGCGCCTACTGATCGTCGGATCACTTGCCGCCACCGCCGTTGCTGCCACCACCCGTTTCAGCGCCGTGCGCGCAACCATTGAACAAGTGCATACCGGCGACGATGCCTTGCATCTCGCCCGCCATGACAGTTTCGATGCCATCATATTCGATGCGACGCTTTCCGATATGACCGGCGTGCAGTTGATCCGCAAAATACGTGACGTTCGCTGCACAACGCCGGCAATTGCCATCGCGCGCAACATTTGTGGGACCGACCGCGCCAAACTGCTCGACCTTGGCGCTGACGACGTGCTCGCGCAGCCGACCGATGGCGAAGAAGTGGCCGCCCGCATTCGCGCCGTGGTGCGCCGGGTGGGCGGACACACCCAATCGGCGCTGCGCTGGGGGCCATTGTCGTTGCATCTGGAACGGCGGGAGCTTTCGGTGAACGGCGAAGCGCTGCATTTGTCACCCAACGAATTCCGGGTTCTGCAAGTCCTGTTGCTACGCAAGGGAAGTCTGGTGCGCAAATCGGCCTTGCTGGACGCGCTTTATTCCGACCCCGATGATTCGGAAATCAAATCCCTCGATGTGCTGATGCATCGGCTGCGCAAGCGCCTGACGGCTGCGGGCGCCGATGGGTTGATCACGACAGTCTGGGGTTCTGGTTATATCGTACGCGAACCGGTTGAGCCGGTCGCCGTGCCGCCCGCACCGACCTTGGCACGCAGCCTCGGTTTGGCTCTGGCGGTTCACTAGGCCGATAAATTTTAACGTTCGACCATCGATCACATATTTGTGACAGCGCGAACAAGAAGATTTTATCAGGAATTTTTTAGAATTCGTTTTTTTATGGTTTTGTAAAAAAAGACTAATTCTGAAAGCGGTTCGAAAGAATTATTAATTAATGTAGTCAAGCCAAATCAGGCGTTTTCCAGCCCTTGGCCAGACGGGGTTAACCCGCAGCAGCCTAACCAACCAACCAACCGGAGTCCTTAAAAATGTCGAACTACATTCAGACCATCAAAGCCCTCGCTTCCGACCGTCGCGGCATCACCGCCATGGAATATGCCGTCGTAGCCGGCGCGATCCTGGCCGTGGCGCTGACCGCCTTCAACGCGCTGGGCACCAAGCTGACCACCCTCGTGGGTGGCGTCACCCTCTAAACCAACCGAAATCTCGGCGCCCGATCGGACGCGGATTATTTCGATAATACGGAGAATGACAATGCTCGAAGGTCTCAGGACTATCAAAGCTCTTGCGTCCGATCGCCGTGGCATCACGGCTATGGAATATGCCGTCGTCGCCGGGGCGATTCTCGCCGTGGCGTTGACCGCGTTCAGCGCGCTCGGCACCCAGCTGTCCACCACGATCGGTGGCGTGTCGCTCTAAGTCTGGCTTGGCCTAAAGCCGGGCCGATCTCGGCACGGCGTCCTTATCCATTGTCACAACGGAGAAATTCAATGTTCGAAGCTTTCAAGACCATCAAAGCCCTGGCTTCCGACCGTCGTGGCATCACCGCCATGGAATACGCCGTCGTTGCCGGCGCGATCCTGGCCGTGGCGCTGACCGCGTTCAACGCGCTCGGCGGCAAGCTGACCACGATCATGGGCACCATCACGCTCTGATCTCGCCCAAAATGAACGCCAGGTTCACCCCGTGTGGGCCTGGCGAACATTTCGATCCCTAAACTCCTGTTGAGACGGAGGCAGGCGCATGTTGGATTTTTCGATCGTGCTTACCCCGGTTGTGCTTTTGCTGACCGCAAGCCCCGCCTTCCGGGTCAAAAAGCCCGTACATGGCGAACAGCCGCTGTTCTCCAGACCGAATTTCTTCAATCATCTGCTGGCGGACCAGCGCGGCATTTCGGCAATGGAATATGCCGTAGTCGCAGGTGCAGCCCTTTCGATGGCTTGGGTCTTTTTCATCGCCCTTGGTGTGGCGCTGACTGAAGCGAACGGCGGCGCGCTCGCCTGACCTGATCGTTTCGTCCGCGGCGCAAATCGCAACAGATTATTTCACCGGCCCTCAGCATGCACCGCATCCCGCGGGCAGGATCGAAAACATGGTAGCGCTTTCCACCCAGTTTATACTGCCCCTTGCGAGCGCCCTCCTGTTGCTGGCAGCCGCTTTGTCCGATCTCGCCTGGCGGATCATTCCCAACCGCATTCCAGTGCTGGTCGCCTGCGCGGGCCTGGTATCCCAATTCCTCATTGGTGATCCGGCGTGGGCGCTGATTGGCGCCGTCGGTGTTTTCGCTTTTTGTGTCGTGCTGTGGCGGCTCAATGTGATCGGCGGCGGCGATGTGAAGTTGCTTGCAGCCGTCGCGCTCTGTGTGCCCCCGGCGAATTTGCTCGGGCTTTATATGGCCATTGCCCTGACCGGTACTGCGTTGGGAGTGCTTTATCTTCTGCTGCGCCCGGTGATGCGCCGTTTGTTGCCGCATTTCCTGGCCCGCCCGGTTTCGCTATGGCGCCGGGTGGTGCGGGTTGAATTCTGGCGCATCCGCCGCGGTCGTTCATTGCCGTATGGCATCGCCATTGCCACCGGAACTTTGACGATCCTTTTCCAGGGAATATTCCAATGATCCTGCGCTTCATCCTGTTCGCCCTGATGGGCGTTGGCATTATCGGCTTTACCGGGGTCGCCTGGATGGCATCCCACCCGGCCAGTGAGGCGATTGCAGCCGCGACGCCGCTGGTGCCGGCAACCAAGATCAAAGTGGTCACCATCAGTCGCGCCGTGCGGGCTGGGGTGTTGCTGAAATCCGATGATATTGGCGGTCGGGAAATCGCCAGCGACCTGCTCAGCCCCGGCTACGCCGAAGACACGCCCGAAGCCCGCCGCGCACTGATCGGCGCCATGGTGCGCCGCCCGATGGTGCCAGGCGACCCGCTGATGCCAACCGACGTGGCTCGGCCGAAGGATTCAGGGTTCCTCGCCTCGGTCGTCGCCCCTGGCATGCGGGCTGTTACAGTGGGGGTGGATGCGGTATCCGGGACAGCGGGGCTGATCTGGCCCGGCGATCATGTCGATGTCATTTTGTTGCAAACAAATGATGACCAGACCAAACCGATCGGGCGGCGGATTGTGTCCGAAACCATTCTGCGCGCCGCCCGCGTGGTCGCCATCGATCAGCAGCTCGCCCAGGGCGCCGAGCCCGGCGCCAAGGAAGCCCCGCCGGCGCGGACCATCACGCTGGAGGTTGATCCGCGCCAGGCCGAGCGGCTGGCAGTGGCGGCACGGCTCGGGAAATTGTCATTTACCGTGCTGGCATCTGAATCCCTGCCCGCCGACGCCACCGCCACGCCGTCCACATCCAAGCCGGTTTATGCCGGAGAGGTATCGAGCGCCTTCCCCGACGAAGCCAAGGCGCAACCGCTGAACGCGACGGTGATCAAAGTGTTCTCCGGCACCAACAAGCCCGAGGAGTACCAGTTCTGATGGTCCATCTTCCGCAAGCTCGCAGTCCCGCACGCCGCGTTGGCCGGCACTGGGTGGGCGCTGCCATCACCGTGATGCCGATCTTGTTCGGCCCGATTGCGGGGCAGGCACAGTTATTCAAGCTCGACATTCCGATGCCGGATACGGCGAGGCCCGATACCGGCCCAGCGCCGATGGTGCGGGTGCCGGCCAAACGGCCAGTGCGGCGCGCCACCCCGCCCGCCGACCCGTCGGCGCCCGCGCCAGCACCCACCCAGGTAGCACGCCAGCGGGTGACCTTCGAAGCCGGGTCCGGCCAATTGGTTGCACTCAGCGCGCCGGCTGCCAACGTGTTTGTGGCCGACCCGAAGGTCGCCGATGTTCGCCCCGGTAGCGCAACATCATTGTTCGTGTTCGGCCTGGCGCCGGGCCGCACCACCGTTGCCGCTTTGGATGATGATGGCCGCGCGGTCGCGGAATTTGATGTCACGGTCAAGGCTTCGTCGTTCAACGCCAATGCGGCCGAAGCAGCCGTGAACGCGCTGCTGCCCGGCCTGGGTCTGCGGGTGACCGCCCAGCCCAAGGGCTTGCTGATCAGCGGCAAATTGAATTCACCCCAGGACGCCGCCCGTGCAGCGGCGATTGCGCGCAGCTTTCTGTCGGAAAATCAGACGCTGGAAGACCAGATCGGCGTCACCCAGCAATCGGTGCAGGTGCAGTTGCGGGTACGGATTGCCGAAATGTCACGCGAAGTGACACGTGGTCTTGGCGTCAACTGGCAGGCGATTGGCAAGTTTGGCGGTATTGGCGTGTTCAATCCGGTGAAACTTGCATCCGAT
>JANXRN010000269.1 GCA_025352995.1 Acetobacteraceae bacterium | reverse complement strand
CGTCCGACGGAGAATCCCGCATCATCGGCGCCGGCGAAGTCGTTCTGGTCGAAGACACCACCGGCAAGGGCCATCTCAGCCAGTCGGTCAACGGGCAGATACGCCATTCGATTTTCGTGCCGATTGAGGAATAATCCTGTGCCCGAAAACCCGCCCGCGCGCCCGGCGTCGACCATCCTTCTCCTTCGCGACGGTCCGTCCGGGCTGGAGGTGTTGATGGTCGAACGCAACGTTGCCTCCGAATTTGCCAGTGGCGCGCTGGTGTTTCCGGGCGGGCGGGTGGACGACGAAGACATGTCGCCCGACATTCTAAAGCACTGCCGTCTTGTGCCCGGCGATGACGATCTTGCCACCGGCCTCCGCGTTGCCGGCGTGCGCGAAACCTGGGAGGAAGCGCGCATGCTGCTCGCCCGCCCGATCGGTGCGGATCATTTACTAACCGCCGAAGAACTCGAAGCCCTCGAAGCCCGCGTCGCTGCCCGCATCGGCCGCGCTGCGGATTTCGCTGACCTCGCGACCTCCGGCGAAATCGAACTCGCCACCGACGCCATGGTGCGGTTTTCCCATTGGATCACCCCCGCCGGCCGGCCGAAGCGCTACGACACGCATTTCTTCCTCGCGCCCATGCCGACCGACCAGAAGCCGCAGGGCGATGGCCACGAAACCGTCCATACCATTTGGATTTCCCCTGATGAGGCGCTCGCCGGCGGGCAAACCAAGCGCTTCACCGTGGTCTTCGCCACAAGGCTCAATCTCGGCCAGCTTGCGCGCGATAGTACCGTCGCCACCGCAATGGTACGCGCCGCCACGTCAAACATCGTGACCGTGTGCCCGGAAATGCTGAAAATCGACGGCCGCCGCATCCTGCGGCTGCCGCTCGAAGCCGGCTATGGCGGCCCTGACTTTGATGCCGACGATATTCCAATCCCGTAAGCCGCCAGCCGCTCCGCCGTCACCGGCCGTCGGTGCCGCCGCAGCGCCTGCAACAAATCCAGCAGCCTTGTCGCCCGGCTCATCCCGGTCGGGTTGGTCCGGGCGTCAGCCACCGGCTGATCAGGCTCAGCCCGATCAGCCCCAGCCCGAGGCCCAGGAACGACAGCACCCGCCAAATGCCGGCAAGGTCGGACATATCGATCAGGAACACTTTCACGCACACCAGCCCGATCACCCCCAGCGCCGCCAGCCGCAACCGGCGCCGCGCTGCCCAGACGCCGAACGCCATCAGCCCCAGCCCCAACACCAGCCACGCGCCAGACCAGGCCCACAACTCGGCGTCATCCACATTGCCCTGCAACAGCCCGAGCGCGCCGGGATGGAAAATCTGCCGCACTTGCAGCGTCACCCAGACAAATCCTGCCACCAGCGCGTAAACCCCCAGCAGATCGCGCAGCCGCGATGGCGGCAGGCGCGATTGCGCAAAGGCTGCCAGGCAAGCCGGCACCGCGTAGGCAATCAGCAAGGTCGCCGGTCCGGCATCGGCATCGGTCAGGCACGGATTGCCCAGCACCAGCACCACCCCCAATGCCAGCGCGACCCCGCCAAGAACGCGCCAGACAAAGTGCAAAATCCCCCGCCCGGTGCGTTGGGCGATCGCCAGATAGGCCGTCGCCTGCACCGCCATGGTCAGCAAATGCAACGCCGCCTCGGAAAAGCTGAACGACCCGGCAAATGTCTCGCCGCCGAAACTCTGGCGGATTTCGAGCGCCACGAAGGCGGATGCTAAACTACACGCGCCGGCCTCCAGGGTGGCGACCACCGGATCATCGCCCCGGCGGCGGAACATCGCCCCGGCAACGGCGAACGACACCGCCGGGAAGCCATAGGCCACGAACAGCCCGCCGGCCAACCGCATCGTGCCGTAAACATAGTCCAGCACATACCAATTCACCGCCAGCCGGATCAGCACCACTGCGGCAATTGCCAGCGCCACCTGGCGCAACGGCGGCAGATCGGCCCGGGCCTCAATCCACGCCAAGGCCGGCAGCAGCAACGCAATGGAAAGCGTCAGCCACTGGTCCCGCAGCAGCATCGCGCAGCCCAGCGCGGTGGCCGCCGCCGCCCCGGCGGCATAGATGCCGGCCAGATTGCGTGTTCCGGCGCGCGACGCCAGAAAACTGAGCCCCAGCGCCAGCGCCATCCCGCATGCCGACCAGCCGATGCCGGTTTGCACATGGGTGACCTGGACAAACGCCGTCGCCAAGGTCAGTACCGGAACCGCCGCCGTCAGCGCCGCCCAATGCGCCGTGTTGGGCGCGCGGCGTTCCAGCACCAGTCCGCTCGCGGCATGAAACGCCGCAAACAGCGCGGCCGCGCCGAGGAATTGCTGCACCGCCGCCTGATTGCTGGCTTCGAGCAGCAATGTCGGGATGATCAGGTCAAGCTCATCCAGCCCCACAATCGGCGGTGCGCCCGCAAGTCCCCACAGCAGCAGCGCCAGCAGCCCGAAGCCCGCCGCGATCCAGCCGAGCCGATCGAGCCTGGGTTGCGTCACCCCGCGCCAGACTGCGATCGGCGACAGCGCGAACAGAGCGAGGCGCGGTGCAAGCCCTTGGGTTTCGGCTTCCAGCAGCAGTCCCGCCGCCGCGATCGTCACCAGCGGCAGCCAGGACAGCCGCGCGCCGAGCCGATGATCGAGCGCTGCCGCCGGCAGCATGAATAAATGCAACGCCACGGCCGCCGGCACAAACGCCGCCGCTGCCCAGATATCTGCCCCACCCTGCAAGGCTGCCACACACACCCAGATGCTGGCGGCAATCGCGGTGCACCAGTCAAGCCACAACCACGCCGTCCGCCGCACGATCCACAACGCAACCGCTGACATCATGATCAGATACAAAAACAATCCCGGCAGCGACGGGCTGGCGCTAGCCACCAACGCCGGCGACACGAACCCGCCGACAATGCCAATCGCTGCCGTCAGCGGCCCGTAGCGTAACGAAGCCACCAGACCCAGCGCCGAACACAGCACCATCGCGGTAAAGGCCGGCGTTGTCGGCAGCAGATCGTAAAACGGCCCCGCGCCATAGGCCGCGCCGAACAGGCTGGCGATACCGCCGGCGGCAAGGCCTGCCGGCGCCTGGTCGGCATAGCGTGGTAGGCCCTTGCCGCGGCGAAACAGCAACTCCCCGGCGCCGAGCAGGCCAAGCCCCAGCAGCGCCGCCATCGCGCAGCGCGTCGCCGGCCCCAGCAAATTCTGTTCGACGCCAAAGCGGATCAGGAAAATCCCTGCCAGCAACAGCGCGATAGACCCAAGCCATACCCCCCAGCGCGCGGTCAGCAAGGTTTCAAAATCGACGGTCGCGCGCGCAGCTATCGGCCGGGGCGGCGGCGCGGGCACTTGCGGCGGTTCGACTTGCACCGGGGCCGCCGGCGTGGCCCCAGTCAATCCATCAAGGCGGGCCATCAGGGCAATCACATCCCGGCGCAGCGTCCAGATTTCCTTCTGCGCCGCCCGCACGCGGAAGAAGCCGAGCACGCTCAGCACCAAGGCAACCGGCGCCGCAATCCAGGTCAGCATGATCCACATCATTGCGGGAGTGAGCCGCAATCAGCAGCAACGGTCAACAACGCCGCGCCGCTTCCTCTCCTGCCAGCCAGGAGCCCCCCACGGTGCCCGCCAACCCGTCCGTCCGCGTCGCTTCCCCGGCAAAGATCAGCCTGCCATCGCCAAGCGGCGTGCCGAGCACCGCCCGCGCCCCGGCCGCCCCCGGCCGTGCGTAGCAATAGGCGCCGAGATGCAGCGGATCGGTGCCCCACCCCGACAGTGTTATCTTTGTAATGCGCGCAGCCGCGTCGGCGCCGAGCAGGTCCGCAAACCGTGCCCGGACGAAATCCCGCATCGCGTCATCCCCTGCGCGTGCCAACGCCCAGGCGGTTGGGCCACCCACGAAGCCGGAGACATAATTATGCCCACTGGGCCAGCAATGGAACGACATGGTGGGCGCATAGCGGGCCGGGACGCGCTGGCGGATGGACGTTCCCGGCGCCATGCCCAGCCGGTCCGGCCAGTCGCCTTCAACCGCCACCTTGCTCAGCAGCCCCATCGGCAGACCGGCGATGGCGTCGCGCGTGGCGGCGGGCAAAGGCGGGGTGAAGCCGATCGTACCCGCCGCCAGCACCCCGGTCGAAACCGTCACGATGCAAGATCGCGCCTGGAAGCTTTCGCGTGCGGTCGCAACCGTTACAAGCCCATCCCAATTCACCGAAACCACCGGCGCCCCAAGCCGAATGTCGCCTGCCAACGGCGCCAGCACCCGGGCGCAGAACCCGCCAATGCCGCCGGCGAGCCATAAATTCGCCCCTTCGAGCGCATTGTCACGCCAATCCCGCACCGAAAAATCCCGCGCATCGGCTGCGGCAATTTGGGCTGCCTCCCAGGTTTCGACGGTTGCCAGCCATGGGTCATCTTCCATCGCTGCCACCGCGTCGGCGAGGGATGGATCGCCCGCCGAAGCTGCCGCCCGCGCCAGGGTTTCAAAGCGATCGGCTGCCGCTGCATAGGCTGCGTGGTCGGCGTGGGTTGCCGGCCGGCCATCGACCAGCAACCGGCGCGCCCGCGCGGCATCGGCATCGATCAGGGTTTCGCCATGCGCGCGCGCAATCGGCACTAACGGGTTGCGCGCCGCGTCATGCAGCCAGGTCGCGCCGAGGTCGAAGGCTTCCCCCGCCACGGGCACGGTCAAGGCGCGCCCGCCAACCCGATCGGCCGCTTCCAGCACCACCACCGTCCGCCCCATCCCGCGCAGCGTATGGGCCGCAGCGAGACCGGCAACGCCCGCGCCGACCACGATCACATCAAGGTTTTGCATGTCCCCAACTCTAAATTGTGACACCAATGTAAGCAAATATTGCTTGACGATGGCCATTTGCGTGCCACTGTTATCCATATAGGACTATTGCGGTCCGATATAGTCAATTGGGTATAACGGGGAGACGGCCATGATCAAGATCAACGTCAACGGCAAAATGCACGACGTCGATGCCCCGCCCGATACGCCTGTTCTGTGGGTCCTCCGCGAATGGCTGGAAATGACCGGCACCAAGTTCGGCTGCGGCATCGCCCAGTGCGGCGCCTGTTCGATCCATCTCGACGGCCAGGTCACGCGGTCCTGCATGTTGCCGCTCGGCCAGGTTGGCAATGCCAAGATCACCACGATTGAGGGGATTTCCGCCAACTCCGCCCATCCGGTGCAGAAAGCCTGGCTCGAACTGGAAGTGCCGCAATGTGGCTACTGCCAGTCCGGGCAGATCATGGCGGCGGTGTCGTTGCTGAAGCAGAACCCCAAGCCGTCGGACGCTGATATTGATGCCGCGATGAGCAATATTTGCCGCTGCGGGACCTATCCGCGCATCAAGGCGGCAATCCATGCCGCCGCTGGAAATGCCGGCAAAGCCGGCGCGGCATAAGGGGGGCATACAGATGCACATCGCACGTCGCCAGTTCCTGACCGTGTCAGCCGCCGCAGCGGGTGGCATGGTGATGGGAATGACCGTCCCGGCCCAGGCCAATGCCGCCGGCGCCGCCCCCGAACTCGGCATCTGGCTGACCATCGCGCCCGATGACACCATCACGATCCGCATTGCGCGATCGGAAATGGGGCAGGGCACGCTGACCGGCCTCGCCCAGCTTGTCTGTGATGAGCTTGATGGCAACTGGGCCAAAGTGAAAGCGGAGTACGTCACCCCCGAAGCCAATCTCGCCTCCAAGCGTGCCTGGGGCCCGATGTCCACCGGCGGTAGCCAGGGCATTCGCGGCTCGGTGGTTTATGTTCGCAAGGGCGGTGCGGCGGCGCGGTCGATGCTGCTGCAAGCCGCTGCCGCCAAATGGAACGTTCCGGTCGCCGAGTGCAGCGCCAGCGCCAGCGTCATCACCCATAAATCCGGTAAAACCCTGCGCTACGGAGAACTCGCCGAAGCTGCCGCCAAACTGCCAGTGCCGGCAGATGTCCCGGTCAAAGACCCGAAAGCCTGGAAAATCATCGGCAAGGGGGTCAAGCGCCTCGATACGGCAGAAAAGCTCAATGGCAAGCTGGTCTTCGCCATCGATGTGAAGCTGCCAGGCATGCTCAACGCCGCCATCATGGCCTGCCCGGTGCCGGGCGGGAAGCTGAAAAGCTTTGATGCCAGCAAGATCAAATCAATGGCTGGCGTCCGCCATGTTGTCGCCGTCGGGGATGATGCGGTGGCGGTGGTCGCCGAT
>JANXRN010000255.1 GCA_025352995.1 Acetobacteraceae bacterium | reverse complement strand
ACCACCTGGCTGCGCGAAACCCCGGCGATCCGCGATGCCTATGCCGAGCGCCTGCCGATGGGCCGCGCCGGGCGGCCAGACGAAATGGCGGCAGCCGTCGCGTTCCTGGCGTCCGACGATGCATCCTATATCACCGGCCATTGCCTGGTGGTCGATGGCGGGCTGACGGCGGCGACCGGACAGCCGAATTTTTCCCAATTGCGAGAGGCCTGACAGACGGAGGCGAATCCGGCACAAGCAGTCCATGGAATCGGTTCGGACAATGGCACGGGCGGTTTGGCTGGGATGGGCGGCGCTTTACGCGCTGGCCGTGCTTTATGTCAGCACCGTGGTCAGCATTATCGGCTTCCACCCGGCCGGTTTCGACCTTGCCGAGGGCTGGCGGCGGTTTCAGACGGTGCGCTATATCGATCATGGATCGGATCAGCGCGCCGACTGGACCGCCAATTTGCTGATGATTGTGCCGCTCGGGTTCATGCTGACCGCCGGATTGTGGCCGCGACAGTCCCGCGGGTGGCGAGTTCCGGCGGCGCTGGCGGCGTTAGGCCTGGCGATCGCCTATGTGCTGGCGGTGAAGTTCGTCCAGCTCTGGTTTCCGCGCACGGTGACCATCAACTACATCCTCGCGCAATCGATTGGTGCGACGCTCGGGGTTCTGGCGTATAGTTTGGGGCATGCGCGGCTGGGCCGGGCGGTCGGGCATCTGCATCTCGGCGGGCGGTCCGGGCTGGTGGTGACGCTGGCCGCAGCGACAATTGCGGCGGTGATATTCACCCTGGTGCCGTTTGACATCGTCGTGTCCCCCGAAGATTTCGCCAGCCGAATGGCGCGCTTGCCGCAGGTGCTGTTCGGGGTGCCCGGCGCCGGGCGCTCGGCCGGGGTGCGGGTGGTCCTTCTGCTGGGGACGATCGGCCTTACCGTGCCGATGGGCATGCTGCTCGAAGCCCTGCGCCCTGGCCGGCCGATGGCGCTGATCGTGCCAACCGCGCTGCTGACGATGACGGCTTTGCTGGTGCCGTCGCTGTTCATCATCAGCACCAATCCGGCGCTGGTGACCATCCCATTGCACGCGATCGGCTTTGTCGTCGGGGTATGTTTCATGCGCTGGCTGGGTCGGCAGGATATTGCCCGCCTGCGGCCATGGCTGGCACGCGGCGGCTGGATCGCAATCCCGCCTTATTTGCTGGTGGTGGCCACCACCAATGGCCTGGCCGGCGGCGGCTGGCGCACATTGTCGGCAGCCCTCGCCGAACGGATGGACCCCAACCGACTGTTGCCGCTGTGGACCTACTACAACATCAGCAAGGCGCAGGCGGTGCTGAGTTTGACCACCCATGCGGCGATGTATGCGCCGATTGGCATGCTGCTGTGGGCGATCGCCGGCAATGGGCGTGGGCGCGCGGCGCAGGCCTTTATCCTTGGCCTGGTCCTGGCCGCTGGTGTCGAAATGGCGCGCTGGTTGCGTCCGGGCATGGTTCCGGAGGTGAATAATCTCGCAGTCGGGGCACTGGCCGCAGCCTTGGGCACCAGGCTTGCGCCGTTCCTGTGGAAATTGCTGGAAGACATCGTCGCCGAGCGCCGGGCCCCTGCCCCGCCCCGTGGCCTCGGGCGGTATTTGTAGATGCAGCGCCATACCGTTCCGGCCACTATTGCCGTCCTTGCGATGGCGTTGATCGTCTATGGCTTGTTTCGCTATCCGCTGCCGCCGTGGCCGCTGGCAGCGCTGCTGGTGGCCTATGGCACCTGGCTGTGGCGGCAAAGCGCTGCCTGGTTGGTGGTCATCCCCGCCGTCCTGCCGGCTTACGATTTGTCGCCGTGGAGCGGTTGGCTGGTGGTGGTGGAACCGGATTTTTTCATCCTTCTGACCATCGCGATCATGGCGCTGCGCCACCGGCCAGGACGGGCGGATTTCTGGCCGGGGGTGCGTGCGGCGCGCTTTGCTATCCCGTTTTTTGTCTGCATTGCCATCGGGACGCTGATCGGAGTCCTGGCGCCGGGGCCGGCGGGCGGCAGCGATAATCCCTATCTGACGGGTTGGGAGAGCGTGCGTCTGGCCTGGCCCTGCCTGGTCGCCATCATCTTGCTGGGCTTTGCCCGCGCGCGCCAGCGCTGCCTTGGTGACGCCATGGTCTGGTTCGGCTTTGGCATGGTCGCAGGGCTTGCCGCAGTATCGCTGCTGGCGGTCGCCGAGCGGCTGGTGTTTCCTGGCCTGCTGAACCTGACCCAGGATTATCGGGTGGTCGGGCCGTTTGCCAGCATGCATGTCGGCGGCGGGCATATCGGTGCCTATATCGCGTTCAGCCTGCCGTTCCTCAATGTTTGCCTGGTGCATCGACGGCGCTGGACGATGGTGCTTCTTGCGGTGGTGGCGGTGCTGGCGGCCTACGCGCTGCTGGTGACGTTCGCCCGCACCGCCTATGCCGCCGGCGTGGTCGGCGCGATGGTCGCAGCCTTCGGTCCGCCGACGGTAATCTGGTTGCGCCGCCGCAAGCCCGGCACCGTGACCGTGCTCGCCTCAATCGTGCCACTGCTGATCGGGTTGGGCGTCGTGGTGGTTGGACTCGAAGATGGCCTGATGAGCCAGCGGATGCGAACGGTCATCAATGATCTGAACTTCCGCGCCACGAATTGGGTAGGCGGCGTCAATCTTGCGGAAGCCACCCTCACCACCCGTCTGTTCGGCATGGGACTGGGCAGCTATCCGCGGGTTGCGGCATCGCATCTGCCGGCCAATGAGGGCCCGAGCAACTATGTGCTGGTGGACAATGAGGCTGGCCGGTCGCTTGCGATGCACATGAAGCTGCGACTTTATTTCGGCCAGAAAGTATGGCTCGACCCGGGGGAAACCTATCGCGTGCGTTTGCGCGCCCGCGCACCGATGCCCACCAGCCTCGGGATCATTTTGTGCGAGAAGATGCTGCTCTACTCGCAGAATTGTACCGGGTTTAGCCAGACCTTGCCGGCGGATGCGACATGGTTGGACATCGACCACGATATCACCGCCCCCGGCGTGCGCGGCGATGTTTGGGCGCTGGAAAATCTGCGGCCACTCGAACTCAGCCTCGGGGTGCAAACCGGGCAGACGGTGGAAGTTGCAGCCGTCAGCCTGACCGACCGCCGGGGCGCTGAACATATCGTCAACGGGGACTTCGCCCGTGGCACGGCGCGCTGGTTCTTCACCGATGATCATCATTGGTCTTGGCGGATCTTCAACCAGTATCTGATGACCTTGTTCGAACTTGGCCTGATCGGCGCGGTGGCAGCATTACTGCTCGGCGCAGCTGGCTTCCTCGGCGCGGTGCGGGGCATGGGCCATGGCGATCCGATGGCGGCGTGCCTGGCGCCAGCACTGGCGGCGATTGCGGTGTCGTTCCTGTTCGACGCGATTTTGGAAGCGCCCCGACTGGCGGTGCTGTTCTACTTGATGATCGGGTTTGGCCTGGAGTACCTTACCGCGCCACGGCCGCCCGCTGTTCCCGCAGACTCCATAAAATCCCGGCAGCCGTAACCGCCGCGCCGACCAGCACCAGCACGTCAATCGGCTCCCCATAAACCGCCGCCCCGATCACGGCGATCAGCGGCACGCGCAGGAAATCGAGCGGCACCACCAGGGTGGCATCGCCGAAGCGGAAGGCGTTGGTGAGGCAGACATGGGCGGCAAGGCCCGCGATCAGCAGCACCGCCGCAATCGGCGCCAGCGACCAGCCGAGGCCGGTCCAGATTGCGGCGTGGCCATCGATGGCAAAATGGGCTGCGTAGTTCATCGGCAACTGCATGACGTTCATCCAGAACAAGATGGTCAGCACGTTGTTGCTGCCGGTGAGGAATTTGGTCGTGGTCAGCTGCACCGCAAACATTACCGCGGCCGCGAGCACCAGCAGCCCGCGCGTGTCAAAACTGCCCACGCCGGGCCGCAGGATAATGAGTACGCCGACGAAGCCGAGTGCCACGGCGGCGATCCGGCCGCGCGTGAGTTGTTCCCCAAGGAAGGCCACCGCGAGCACCAGCGTCCAGGCCGGGGTGGTGAATTCCAACGCGAAAACGGTCGCGAGCGGCAGCAACACCACGCCCCAGGCCCAGCAGACTTGCGCGGCGCAGTGCACGAAATTGCGCATCAGATGCAAATGCAACGGCCGTGGCCTGGAAATGCCGCCTTGCATGGCGCCGTAGGCCCCGAGAATGATGACACCACCGAAGCTGCGCAGGGTCAGCACTTCATAGACCGACAAGGATGCTGACAGGCCACGGATCGCCAGCGCCAGGGCGCAGAACGACACCAGCGCACCCGACATCCAGGCGATCACGCGGCCGAGATCGGTCATTTGGTGGCGGTCGGGTCGCGCAATTCCTGGCCGGCCAGGGTTTCGGAGAATTTGGCGATGGCGGTGTGGTCCTGGCCCGGCCCGAGGGTTTTGGCGGCAGCCGCCCATAATTCGCGGCACAAGGCGGCGAACGGGGTGGCCACCCCGCCATCGCGGCCGATTTCGGTGGCGATAGACAAATCCTTGACCATCAGATCGAGGCTGAAGCCGCTATCGAAGCTGCGCGACAAGATGAACTGGCGGAGCTTCTTCTGGGTGGCGTTGTTCATGCCGGTCGAAGCATTGAGCACATCGACCATCACCGCCGGATCAAGCCCGTTGGCCTGGCCCATCAGCAGGGCTTCGACCGCGATCAGAAAGCCGCCGCCGGACACCAGATTATTCAGCGCCTTCATCGCCTGCCCGGCGCCGACGCCGCCGCATGGCAAGATCGAGGTGCCCATCGCGGCCAGGACCGGGCGGACGCGATCAATCACCGCCGGATCGCCGCCAACCATGATGGCGAGTTCGCCGGTTTTGGCGCGCGATACGCCGCCCGAGACTGGGGCATCGATCATCACGCTGCCGGCAGCCGCCACCTTGGCAGCCAAAGCGCGGGTGATCGCCGGCTGGCCGGAGGTCATGTCGATCACCACCGAGCCCGGTTTCAATCCGGCGAGCAGATGGTCGATGTCGTCGGCCATGACGGCGGAGACATGGCCACTGGTCGGCAGCATGGTGATAACGACGTCCGACGCCGTGGCCAGGGCTGCCAGGCTGTCGGCGGTTTGCCCGCCGATCTGCTGGACGAAATTATCCGCAACCGCCTTGCGCGCGTCCGCCACCACCAGGCCATAGCCAGCGCGCGCCAGGCTTGCCGCCATCGGCCAGCCCATATTGCCGATGCCGACGAAGCCGATGGTCTCGGTCATTTGGTGTCGGCTTCGCGGAAAACTTCGGAGGCAACCTTGAAGGCATCGAGGCCGGCGGGCACCCCGGCATAGACGCAGCAGGCGAGGAAGATTTCCTTCATTTCGTCGCGCGTCACCCCGTTATTGGCCGCACCTTTGATGTGCAGGCGCAATTCGTTGGGCCGGTTGAGCGCGGTCAGCATGGCAAGGTTCAGCATCGAACGGGTTTTGCGGTCGAGGCCGGGGCGGGTCCAGATGCTGCCCCAGGCGATCTCGGTGGTGAGCTGCTGGAAGCCCGCCATGAAATCGTCGGCCCTGGCCAGCGAGGCGTCCACGTAGTCGGCGCCCAGCACCTCGCGCCGCACCGCGAGCCCGCACTTGAACAGGTCGCTGGCGTATTCGGGACGATCGGGCGTGTCGGGCATGGTGCCTCCGGGCGCGGTTCGGGACCACAAGCCTACGAAGCGCCCCGCCGGTCGGCAAGCAAACCCACTCGGGCCTTTCATCGGCCGCGCGACAGGGCCACTTCTACGGCGATGCGCTCATCGTTCCGCTGGCTTCGCCGCGCGGCGGCACTGCTCGCCGCGATCCTGCTGCTCGCCGTCGCCGCCATCGCGGGCGCGTTATGGCTGGCGCTGCCGGGCGGCGACCGTGAGGCGGCGATCCCCGGATTGTCCG
>JANXRN010000253.1 GCA_025352995.1 Acetobacteraceae bacterium | reverse complement strand
TCGCAAATATTTCCCGATCAAGCAGTTGCTCGGGGTGATGGCCTGGTTCAGGCCGCGCCCGCGCGTGGTGATCGCCATTCGCGCAGCAACAAAATAGTTTGCCCCAGCGCCATTAAGGTCAGCTGTCCGGCCGCGATGGCGAACGGGATGTGCCAGCCAAGCAACGGCACCGCCAGCGCGAACAGGCTTGGCCCGACCACATAGCCGAGGAATACCACCAGGGTTGACCCCGACGTTGCGTCTGCAATTCGCGCCGGCGGCGATAGCCTGGCGACTTCAGCCATGTAAATCCCGTTCCACGAGCAGGCGAAAAACCCAGTCAACACCCCGATCAACGCCTTGGTCATCACGCTCCATTCAGCCGGCATGAAGGCGTAAAGCACCACGCACCCGGCAGCGAGAAATGCCTGCACGGTGAGGTTCGCCGCCGGCCGGCCGGTGCGGTCGGCGAGAAATCCCAGGAACACCATGTTGAGCGCGGTATCGGTGTTGAAAAAGCCCATGAAGAACAGGCTGGGATGGTCGGGCGGCACGATGCGCAAATAGAGATCGAGGCGGTTATTGTCGGTCGTCAGGATATCGGGCGCAATGAAGGGCAAGTCGATCCGGTAGCCGGTGGCCGCGATCAGCGTATCGAATTCCTCCGCCGTACCATCGACGAAATGAATAATCTTGCCATCGATCCGATCGATGCCCTGCTTCACCGTGATGCGCCGATAAGCGATGTCGGTCACCACGGTCGCATTGGACGTCACATGGGTCAGCTCGGTCGGGCACTTGAAGCCGAGTTTGGTGAGGTCGCCATGTGCGAGCCAGACCAGCGCCCGGATCAGCCGGCGGCGCAGCGCGCGCGGAATCCATGGGCGCTGGATTTGCGCGGTGATGTCGGTAAACGCACGGCCGAACATCAGTTTCGGCAGGATGTTAACCCCCGATCGCGCCACCAGCACGGTGCGCGGCGACGTTACGCAAACATCGGACGCGATATCGCAGGCGCTGTTGCCGACACCAACGACGCAGATGCGCTTGCCGACAAATTGGTTCGGTTCGCGATAGTCATGCGCGTGCAAATACTGCCCGGCAAAGCTCTGTAATTCCGGCGCGTGCAGCGGCGTGCTGAGATGGCCGGTCGCGACCAGCACGGCGTCGAACACCTCCTCCCCATCCGCCAATTCCACCACCCATCGCGACGGTGCCGCATCCGGCCGCACCGCAGTGACCCGGCTGTTGAACCGAATGTGCTTGGTGACGCCGAAATGATCGGCATAGGCCACCAGATAGCGATGCATATCAAAATGATCGGGAAATGGCTGGGTGTCGGCGTCGAAATCCAGATCGCTGAAGCGGGTCACCCCGCGCGACGTGTTGATGTGCAAGGTACGGTACGCCGACGACATGCCGCTATCGTTCTGATAGCACCACATCCCGCCGATCTGGCTGCCGATTTCAAACAAAGTGACATCAAAGCCCGCTTGCAGCAGGTATTTCGCGCTGCACAGGCCGCTGGCCCCAGCGCCAATTACCGCCACCCGCTTGGCGCCACGTAAATGCGGACCCGCCGGCGGCCGATCCAGCCCGCGTTGATAAACCGACTGGGTGGTCATTTCTTCGGCGCACGGCTCCCCGGCGTCGGCGGGGTTTCAGGCGGGCCGGCAAAACATTGCGCAATCCGCATCCATTCGGTGGCCGCAGAACCGGTCACTTGCAAGCTGGTATCGGCAATGTTGCGCACCTGGGTCACCACCTGGCAAAATTCCACTGCGCTGCCAGTGATGCAATTATCCGGCGTCCGATCATGCCATTGCCAGATTTCACCATCCGGACCATCAAGCGTGACCGATGGCGCCGGGCCAGGCAGTTCCATCCCGCGATTAACGAACGTCCAGCCATAGGTGCGCACGCCAATTTCGGCAATGTTGCGTAGGCGTTGCGTGGGTTCCCGCGCGACCCCCATCAGATCGTAAATCTCCTGCCCGTGCGCCCAGGTTTCCATCTGCCGGGCGGTGGTGAACATCCGCACCCCCATATCGGGGCCGGCCCATTTCAGCCGCGTATCGGGCGGCATGGCGGTCAACTGATCGCAGAGATCGACCATTGTGGCATGCCAGCGCGCGCCGAGTGCCGCACCCGTCAGCCCTTCCAGCATCACCCGTGTCGCCGCGACATTATTCATGCCCCGATCGCGCAGCGCCGTCATATCAGCACGGAACCGGGCGAAATGCTCCGGGCCGGCGAACGATGACGCCGCCATCAGATCACCCCAATGCAAATGCTGGATCACATCGTTGATCGTCCAGGATTTGAATGTCGTCGCACGATCCCAGTCCGCCTCGGCCAGTTTGCCGAGCACGGCGTGAAGCGCATCGGCCTCCGCACGAAAATCCACCGCCTGTGTCAGCATCGCCCTACCTCCCGAGATTTATCTGGAAGCTACCGGGCCAGGCGCGGTCAGGCGAGCGAAAATATCGGCAACGGCACGCCGGCATCATTTCGCACCATGGCGATGCGGACCGGCAGGCCGAGCCGCAGTTGATTAGCCTGTTCGAGCGGGAAGCGGCCCATCAGCCGCACGCCTTCGGGTAAATCTATCGTTGCCAGCACGTAGGGCAGATCATCGCGGAAGGCCGGATGGAACGGGTGGTAGGCGATGGTCCAGCTATGCACGGTGCCAGTGCCCGCCGCATCAACCCAGGCGACCGCCAGCGAATGGCAGGCCGCGCAGACCAGCTGCGGGTAGTGACGAAATGTTCCGCAGCCGGCACAGCGCTGCAGGCGCAGCCGCCCATGTCCGGCCGCATCCCAATAAGCTTGCGAGGCATCGGTTGGTTCGGGCAGCGGCTTGTTTGCGGCATTCAGTTCCATTGCCTTACCCCCGCGCCATGATGGCCATTGCGCCATCGCCAAGGTCGCCATACCCGGTGACCAAGCCGATTTCGGCGTCCGCCACCTGCGCCGCACCACCCTGGCCGCGCAACTGGCGCACCAGTTCAATGATGTGGTTCATCCCCACCATATGCGCCTGGGACAGCAGTCCGCCATGGGTGTTGGTCGGCAGCGCGCCGCCAAGCTTCAAGCGCCCACCTTCAACAAAGGACCCGCCCTCGCCCTTCTTGCAAAAGCCGAGATCTTCCAGCTGGCACAGCACAATATAGGTGAAGCAGTCA
>JANXRN010000362.1 GCA_025352995.1 Acetobacteraceae bacterium | reverse complement strand
CAGGCCAAAACCAGCGCCATGGTGCTGGGCGCGATGCCGTTCGTTTCAGGTGGCGGGATGTATTTCCTCAACCCCGACTATATCGGTATTTTGTTTTACGATCCGACCGGCAAACAAATGCTGGGCGTCGGCATTGCCATGCTGACCACGGGCGGGCTGATAATGTACACCATGATCAACAAAAGTCTGAACTGAGCGTGCCATGACCACTGACACAATCATGCTGCTGGCCATGGGTTTTTCAATGTTGGTCGCGGTTGCTGCCTGGATGCTGCTGCGGATTTCCCAGGACGAAGAACGTTTCGGTGTGCGGGTGACCGAGACCCAGCGCAAGCCGGTGGCGGCAGCCCCGCAGCGCCGCCATGTCCGGCCTGAACATCGGCTGGTCGCGGCGGTCAAGGATCTGATCAGTTCAATCGGCGAAACGATTGCCAATAGCGGCGTGATGTCTCGGCGCATGCTGGCCGATCTGGAACAAACCCTTATATCATCGGGATTGACCAGCAATAACGCGCTGGGCCTGTTCATCGGCAGCAAGCTGCTGATGCTGACGACCTTTCCGCTGCTGATCCTGATGCTGCTGCACGGCGTTGTCGATCCGCTCACGGCCTATGGCCTCGCCGCTGGTGGCGCGGGGATTGGCATGCTGGCGCCGGACTGGCTGGCCCAGAAGTTCCGCACCAAATATGTCGAACGCGTTTCTGGTGGGCTGCCTGACGCGCTCGATCTGCTATTGATCTGTGCGCAATCGGGCCTGGCGCTGGAGCCGAGCCTGTCGCGGGTGGAAACCGAAATGCGCACTGTCCACCCCGATCTGGCGTGGGAGTTGGCGCAAACGGTGGCCGAGTTGCAAATCCTGTCGGACAGCCGGGTCGCGTTGGTTAATCTCGGCACCCGCACCAAGCTCGATGGGTTTAAGCGGCTGAGTTCGACGCTGATCCAGACGATGCAGTTCGGCACTCCGCTGAGCGAGGCATTGCGATTGCTGGCGCAGGAAATGCGTCACGAAGTGATGATGAATTTTGAAGCCAAGGCGGCGCGTTTGCCGGTTCTGCTGACCCTACCGATGGTGGCGTTCATCATGCCGAGCGTGTTCATCGTGGTCGGCGGGCCGGCGGTGGTCCAACTCATGCGGGGTTTCATGGCATGACAAGCAATAGGAAAAAAACAATGCGCGCGCTGTTGAAGGCAAGTCTGCCGGTGATGCTTAGCGCCCTGCTCGCGGCCTGCTCGGGTTCGGCCGAACGCCAGCTGCTGGGCAGCCTGTCAGGCAGCACCGATACCAACGTGCAAATGGGGCGCGCAGCGCTGGCGGGTGGGGCACCAGCGATTGCGTTGCAAGTTGGCGCCGGCATGCTGAAAGATCGGCCGCAGGACCCCGAAGCCTTGGCATTGCAAGCCGATGCGCTGTCCGCGTTGGGACGCGGCGCCGAGGCAGTCCCGGTTTACCGGCAATTGCTGGCGCTCGATCCGAATTCGATCAACGCCCATATCGGGTTAGGCCGGGTGCTGCTGGCAACCGACGCCGAAGCGGCCGAGGGCGAGTTCCTCGCGGTGCTCGCCAAGGCGCCCAACACCCCGATCGCTGCCAATAATCTGGGCATTGCGCGGGACTTGCAGGGTCGCCATGTCGAAGCGCAGGCGGCGTATCGTTCCGCGCTGGGAATGGCGCCATCGATGCAGGCGGCAAGTGTGAACCTCGCACTTTCGCTCAGCGTGAGCGGACGTGCGGCCGAAGCGATTCCGCTGCTGCGCCCGCTCGCCGAGGCCCCAACCGCTGACGCGAAAACCAGGCAGGATTTGGCGGTAGCGCTGGCGATGGCCGGTGACAGAGCGGGCGCAGCGCGGCTGCTGGGGCGTGACATGCCTCCGGCGGAGGTTGAAGTCGCACTGCGGCATTTTGTCGCCCTGGCGAAGCACTGACCGTTGCGTGTCAGCCAGGTGCATTCGGCCCAACCCCAGCCAGCACCGATGAATGTGCTGATTTTGTCGAGCCGGCCGAGCATCGATGCCATGGTCTTGACCCTGCTTGACCAGCACAGCACTCGGCCACGGTTGTTTCGGGTGTCGTCCTATGCGGAACTGCGCAATCTGCTGCCCTATGCGCGCTGCGACACGCTGGTGATTGACGTGCGGGTGGCAGGGTACGGACGGGAATTTGATGAAGTCGGCTTGCGGCGACAAAATCCGGGCCTGCCGATCATTACGCTTGATGCGGCCGAACTGCCAACCGTGAGCGAGGGCGATGGCACCGACCGGCTGTTGCGCGCGATGCGGTTGATTTCGCCGCAGACCGAAATGATCACCGGCGCGGCGCCCGCGGCCAAGGCGCCGGCGATGGTCGATCTGACCGCCCGCCAGCGGGAAGTGCTGGCCCTGTTGCGGCAAGGTTGCACCACCCGCGAGATTGCGGCGGCCCTTGCCGTGGCGGTGCCCACGGTGAAATCGCATTTGCGCGCACTCTATCGCCAACTCGGCGCGAGCAACCGGCTGGAGGCGGTGATCAAGGCGCCGCAGAGCAATTTATACCTCGTCTCGTCAGAATAATAGCCGATCCACGCGGAAAATCCGGTTGCCAGACCCTGGGCGATGTCCCTAGCATCCGGCTTTCCACAACGGGGGTTGATGCGATGAAGCGCAGAGATGTGTTGAAGACGGGTGCCGTGGCAGGGCTTGCCGGCCTGGCCCGACCGGCGCTGGCCCAAGGCAGCCGCGTGCTGCGCTTCGTGCCGCAGGCGAATTTGTCCAGTCCCGATCCAATTTGGACGACCGCAACAGTCGCGTTCATCCATGGCTACATGATCTGGGATACGTTGTACGGGCTTGATGAAAAGCTCATGCCGCAACCACAAATGGCAGCCGGGCACGAGGAATCTGCCGACGGGCTGACTTTTACCATTACACTCCGTGAAGGACTTAAGTTTAGCGACGGCGTCCCGGTGCGGGCGGCGGACTGCGTGCAATCGATCATCCGGTGGTCCAAGCGCAATCCGATGGGCGGCACCTTGATGGCACGCTGCAATGAATTAGTCGCGCTCGACGACAAGCGGTTGCAGTTTCGGATGAAAAAGCGCTTCCCGATCACTGCCTACGTGCTGGGCGGCGAAGGCTGCTTCATCATGCCGGAACGGGTCGCCAAGACCGATGCGTTTACCATGGTGACCGAATATGTCGGGTCCGGGCCATACACGTTCTTGCGCGACGAATGGGTATCGGGCGCATCGGCAGCCTATGCCCGTAATGCTGCCTATGTGCCGCGCCAGGAAGCACCATCGATGTGGTCGGGTGGCAAGGTTGCCAATTTCGATCGGGTAGAATGGAAGATCATGCCTGACCCGGCCACCGCGTCGGCGGCGTTGCAGCGTGGTGAAATCGACTGGTGGGAAAACCCGCTGCCCGATCTGGTGCCGCAATTGCGCAAGGCGCCGGGGATCAAGACCGAAGTGCTCGACCCGCTCGGCGCGCTCGGCGTGGTGCGGTTCAATCATTTGCACCCGCCTTTCGACAACCCCAAGCTGCGCCGGGCGCTGATCCCCGGCATTGACCAGAATGAATGCCTGCTGGCGAACTACGGGGACCTGGCGGGCGAACTTGGCCGCGCCGGCGCAGGGTTCTTCACCGCCGGATCGCCCTACGCAAATAATGCAGGCATGGAAGCGCTGAACGGCAAGCGCGACATGGCGCTAGTGCGCAAGCTGGTCGCCGAAAGTGGCTACAAGGGCGAAGAAGTGCTGCTGATGTCGCCGACCGATCAGCCGGGGCTGCAGGCGACTTGCCAGGTGGTGGCTGATTATTTCAAAAAGGCCGGGCTGAACGTTGCCTATACGTCGATGGATTGGGGCACGCTGATCGCGCGCCGCGCCAAGAAGGAGCCGCCGGCGCAGGGCGGGTGGAGCGTGTTCTGCACGACCTGGGCCGGGCTTGCGACCGCCAATCCGGGCAGCAGCCAGATCTTGCGTGGCAATGGTGTCGATGGCTGGTTCGGTTGGGCGACGATGCCGAAGATGGAGGCGCTGCGTGACCAGTGGTTCGACGCCCCCGATCTTGCCGCCCAGCAGGAAATCACCAAGGCGATGCAGTTGCAGGCATTCGAGGACGTGCCGGTGCTGCCGACGGGGATGTATTTCAGTCCCACCGCGTATCGGAGCAATCTGACCGGGGTGATCAAGTCTGGGGTTGCTTTGATGTGGGGGGTTAAGCGGGTTTAACGGAAGCGCGGTCTTTTTTGCTGCCGTTGGCTCGGGACCGCAGGGAGTTCCCAAGCCAACGGCAACAATTGACAAAGTTTTTTTGCTTCTTTGTTTTCAAACAAAGAAGACCCTTGCTTAAACTTGCCAGCTTCTCACTTCAGATATGCGCAACGCGATAACCGGCAGGTCCGCAATGTGCATCGCCCGAAGTTGCGGATAGCGCGCCACGAGCAGGGCCTGGGCAGCGTCATGCTCTACGCCATCGGCCAGAATATCGGCGGGGCCGCTCAGCATCACCCAGGCAAGGCGTGACCAGTCTTCGTCGTAATGATCAACCGTCACCATTATCTGCGGATTGCCGGCGATATTGCGCAGGCGGCGTAACGGCCGGTCCTGGCGCTTGGGCTTGCCGTCGATGGTGATGTAGAGCGCCGGCCACGCCACGGCGTAGCAGACAGGTACCACATGCGGCCGGCCGGCTTCGTCCACCGTGCCAAGATGGCCGACCCGTTCGGTTTCAAGCAGCTGCGCCTGCGTTGGGGAGAGCATCTTTGGCCCCTTGTCGGGAATGCGCTAGAGTGGTGGCAACATCCTTTCGGGAGCAAGCCCATGCATATCGGCGCGTCAATGTTCTTTACCGACTATTCCATGTCGCCCGCCGAATTGGGCCGGGCGTTGGAAGAACGCGGCTTTGAATCGGTCTGGGCACCGGAACATTCCCACATCCCGACATCGCGGCGCACGCCGTTCCCGGGCGGGGTTGATCTGCCGAAGCGCTATTATGATTGCCTCGATCCATTTGTGTCGCTGACGGCGGCGGCGTCGGTCACCAAAAACCTGCGTATCGGCACCGGAGTTTGTCTGGTCAACCAGCGCGACGTGATCCAGACCGCCAAGCAGGTGGCGTCGTTGGATCAGATTTCCGCCGGGCGTTTCCTGTTCGGCATCGGCGTAGGCTGGAACGCGGAAGAAATGGAAAATCACGGCACGGTGTTTGAAAGCCGCGCCAAACTGGTGCGCGAACGCATCGAAGCAATGAAGGAAATCTGGACCAAGTCCAAGGCCGAATATCACGGCGAGATGGTGAATTTCGACCCGATCTACGCCTGGCCGAAGCCGGTGACCAAGCCGCATCCGCCAGTGATTGTCGGTGGCGCTTTTCCGCAAAGCGCACGTCGCGCGATCCGTTACGGCAATGGCTGGATCCCGATCGCTGGGCGCGCTGCCTATGGTGATATTTCAGTGCTGATGCCGAAATTCCATGCCATGGCGCGCGAAGCCGGGCGCGATCCGGCGGAGTTGCCGGTGTCGATGTTCGGCGGGCAGGAAGACCTCGGCAAAATGAAGGAATGGCGCGATCTCGGGGTCGAGCGCGTGGTGGTAGCACTTGATTCAGAAAAAGCAGATACGATTCTGCCAATCCTGGACCGCTGGGCGGC
>JANXRN010000245.1 GCA_025352995.1 Acetobacteraceae bacterium | reverse complement strand
CACCTACCCACATCGATCCCCATAGAAACCTGTTGCCCCGGCTCCAGTTTGTCTGATTCTCTACGTCCATGGCCATCCCCCCCGATCTCGTGACCCTGATCGCGCAACTTCGCGCGGAGAACGCCGCCCTCAAGCAGGAGGTTTCCGCCCTTCGCCGCCAGATCGGCCCCTCAGGCTGGTTTTGATCCGAGGCTTCTTGCCCAAACCATCGCTCGACGGCGGCTTGTTGCTGGTCGAACTATCCAGGCCGAGTTGGCGGCGAAGGGCGGAAACCTCCTACTTCAGCGACGCAATCTCTGCTCGAAGTTGCGCGATCAGGGACACGAGATCGGGGGGGATGGCCATGGATGTAGAGAATCAGACAAACTGGAGCCGGGGCAATAGGTTTCTCGTCGCCGCAAAAAAAGCCGGAGGGAATGGGAACTGGGCGAAACGGAGGGGGGCTTGGGAGTTACCTTTTTGTTCACAAAAAGAAGAGTCTTGCTTCGCATCTCACCCGCCGCCCCGCCTTGCTTTTCCGCGCGCACACCGCCAAGTGGCGACCACAACCCGAGGGGCAGCGTTTGATGGCGGACTGGCAGTTCTGGATTGATCGCGGCGGCACTTTTACCGATATCGTCGCGCGCGATCCGGACGGGCGGTTATCCACCCACAAGCTGCTCAGCGAAAACCCCGAACGCTACCGGGACGCGGCCATCGCCGGGATCAAGCGGGTGCTGGGCGTGCCGCTCGATGCGCCTATCCCGCCCGGGCTGATCGATTGCGTGAAAATGGGCACCACGGTTGCCACCAACGCGCTGTTGGAACGCAAGGGCGAACGGACCTTGCTGGTGGTCAACAAGGGTTTTGCCGACATGCTGCGGATCGGCAATCAGGCGCGGCCGCGTTTGTTTGATCTGAAAGTGGTGCTGCCGAGCTTGCTGTATGAGGACGTCGTCGAAATCGCCGGCCGGGTCGGGGTCGATGGCGGCGAACTGGAAAGCCTCGACGAAAGCGCCGCCCGCGCAGCCTTCGCCAGCGCCCGCGAAAAGGGCATCGGCGCCGTCGCCATCGTGCTGATGCATGCCTGGAAATATCCGGCGATGGAGCAAAAACTGGCGGAACTGGCGCGCGACGCCGGCTTTGCCCAGGTTTCGGCGAGCCACGCGACATCGCCCCTGCTGCGCATCGTGCCGCGCGGCGATACCACCGTGGTCGATGCCTATTTGTCGCCCATCCTGCGGCGCTATGTCGATCAGGTGGCGTCTGAACTCGACGGCGTGCGGCTTTATTTCATGCAGTCAAGCGGCGGGTTGGCCGAATCGCGCCACTTTCAGGGCAAGGACGCGATCTTGTCCGGGCCGGCCGGCGGGATTGTCGGGGCGGCCCGCACCGCTGGGATGGCGGGGTTCGACCGCATTATCGGCTTTGACATGGGCGGGACCTCCACCGACGTGGCGCTGTACGATGGCGGGTTCGAACGCGCCTTTGAAACCGCGGTCGCAGGCGTCCGGATGCGGGCGCCGATGATGGCGATCAACACCGTGGCGGCTGGCGGCGGCTCGATCTTGCATTTCGATGGCGCACGGCTGCGCGTCGGGCCGGATAGCGCGGGCGCCAATCCAGGGCCGGCGGGCTATCGGCGCGGCGGACCGCTGACGGTGACGGACGCCAACATTCTGGTCGGCAAGATCGTGCCGGCGCACTTCCCGGCGATCTTCGGGCCGAATGGCGACGACAGCCTCGATGCCGAAATCGTGGCGGCAAAGTTCGCCATTCTCGCCGGCGAGATCGAATCCGCCACCGGGCACGCCCAGGACAAGCGCGATGTCGCCGAAGGCTTCCTGCGCATCGCGGTCGCCAACATGGCCAACGCGATCAAGCAAGTCAGCGTGCAGAAAGGCCATGATGTCAGCGCCTTTGCCCTGCAATGCTTCGGCGGCGCGGGGGGGCAGCATGCCTGCCTGGTCGCCGATGAATTGGGCATGCAAACCGTGTTCATCCATCCGTTCGCCGGGGTGTTGTCGGCCTATGGCATGGGCTTGGCCGACCAAAGCGTGATGCGCGAACAGGCGGTTGAAACGCCGTTGACCGCCGCCGCACTGCCCGCCTTGCGCGACGTGGCCGACCGGCTCGCCGCTATTGCCACCGAAGATTTGCGCCGCCAGGGCGCCGACATCGCCACGCCGATCATCAGCCGCAAGCTTCATCTGCGCTACGCCGGCACCGAGGCAGCGTTGATCATCGACCTTATCGATCATGCCGAAATCATCGCCGCCTTCACCGCTGCCCACCGCGCCCGGTTCGGCTTTGCCACGCCCGATCGGGCGCTGGTGGTGGAAACCGTCGCCGTCGAAGCCGTCGCCCCGGGCGAGGCGATCATTGAAGCCCCGCTGGCCGCGCGGCTGTCCGGCGCGCCAAGCCCGGTGGACCAGGCCCGCATCTGGAGCGGTGGCGCTGACCACGCGACGCCGGTTTTCGACCGGACCGAACTGCGCGCCGGCGATCGCATCCCAGGACCGGCGCTGATCCGGGAGGCCAACGCCACCACCGTGGTCGAACCCGGCTGGACCGCCGAAGTTACCGCGCTCGACCACATGATTTTGCGCCGCACCGAGGCACGGCCGACCTTGTTCGCGTCCGGCACTGATCGCGCCGATCCGGTGCTGCTCGAACTGTTCAACAATCTGTTCATGAACGTCGCCGAGCAAACCGGGGCGGTGCTGCAAAACACCTCGCAAAGCGTCAACATCAAGGAACGGCTGGATTTCTCCTGCGCGATTTTCGATGGTACCGGCGCGCTGGTCGCCAATGCACCGCATGTGCCGGTGCATCTTGGCGCGATGGGCGAAAGCGTGCGCACCGTGTTGCAGGCGCGCGGCGCGACTTTGCGGCCGGGCGACGTGGTGGCGCTGAACAATCCTTATAATGGCGGCACCCATCTGCCGGACGTGACGGTGATCACCCCGGTGTTTGACGCGGCGGACAAGGACATCCTGTTCTTCGTCGGCAGCCGCGGCCATCACGCCGACATTGGCGGCATCACCCCTGGCTCGACGCCACCGGCGTCGCACACGCTCGAAGAAGAGGGCGTGGTGATCGATGATTTCCTGTTGGTGGAACAGGGACATCTGCGCGAGGCCGAATTCCGCGCCGTGCTGGCCAGCGCAAAATATCCCGCCCGCAGCCCGGATGTGAACGTCGCCGATATCAAGGCGCAAATCGCCGCCAACGAAAAAGGCGTGCAGGAATTGCAGCGCGTCGTCACGCGCTATGGCTGGGACATGGTGCGCGCCTATATGCGCCACGTGATGGACAACGCCGAAGAAAGCGTGCGTCAGGTGATTTCACGCATCGGCAATGGCCGCTTCGACTACACCATGGATGACGGCGCGCCGCTGCGGGTCGCGGTGACCGTCGATCACGCCAAACGCAGCGCCATCGTTGATTTCACCGGCACCGGCGCCCAACGCGGCAACAATTTCAATGCCCCACCTGCGGTCACCCGCGCCGCGGTGCTTTATGTGTTCCGCTGCCTGGTCGGCACCGACATCCCGCTCAATGATGGCTGCCTCAAGCCAATTGAAATCATCATTCCACCTGGCACCTTTCTGTCGCCCTTGCCCGGGGCGGCGGTGGTTGCCGGCAATACCGAGGTCAGCCAGGCGACCTGCAATGCGCTGTTCGGCGCGCTGGGTGCTTTGGCGTGCAGCCAGGCGACGATGAACAACTTCCTGTTCGGCGACGCCACCCGACAATATTACGAAACCATCTGCGGCGGCACCGGCGCCGGGCCGGATTTCGACGGCACCGACGCAGTGCAAACCCACATGACCAACACCCGCATGACGGACCCGGAAATCCTCGAATTGCGTTACCCGGTGGTGCAGGAGGAATTTTCCATCCGCCGTGGCTCGGGTGGGGTTGGCAAATTCCATGGCGGCAACGGCGCCCGCCGGCGGCTTCGGTTCCTGGAACCGATGACGGCGGTAATCGTCTCATCGCGGCGGAATGTGCCCCCGTTCGGGCTGGCCGGTGGCGCCGATGGATTGGCCGGACAGCAATGGGTGGACCGCGCCGATGGCACATTGCAGGCGCTGACCGGCACCGATCAGGCGGAGTTACTGCCCGGCGATCGCTTCACCATCGAAACGCCGGGCGGCGGCGGCTTCGGCACGGCTTGACCCAAGGCGTTGCATAATCGCTTTTGTGGGACCAAATACCACGCCATGACTGACCTTACGATGACCGAGTCCGCCGATCTCGCGGCCGCACGCGCCGTGCTGGACGCCGAAGCCGCTGGGATTGCAGCGCTTTCGGCAACGCTTGATCGCGGCTTCAGCGCGGCGGTTGACCTGCTGTTGGCCGTCGCCGGGCGCGTCGTGGTGTCCGGCATGGGCAAGTCCGGCCATGTCGCCCGCAAAATTGCCGCCACCCTGGCATCGACCGGCACCACCGCGCTTTATGTCCACCCCGCCGAGGCGTCGCACGGCGATCTGGGCATGATCGCCGAGGGCGATGCGATCCTGGCACTGTCGAATTCGGGCGAAACCGCCGAGCTTGCCGATCTGATCGGCTACGCGCGCCGCTTCGGCATCAAGCTGATCGCCATTACCGCCGGCGGCGCGAGCAGCCTGGCACAGGCCGCCGATGTCGCGCTGATCTTGCCTGATGCGGCGGAAGCCTGCCCGATGGGCCTGGCGCCGACCACCAGCACGACGATGCAAATGGCGTTGGGCGATGCGCTGGCAGTGGCGCTGCTCACCAGGCGCGGCTTCGGCCCCAGCGATTTCCGCCGCTTTCATCCCGGCGGCAAGCTCGGCGCGCGGCTGCTGCGGGCGCGCGATCTGATGCATTCCGGCGCCGAAATCCCGCTGGCGCCGACCGCCACGGTGATGGCGGACGCGCTGGTGCTGATGACCGAAAAGCGCTTTGGCTGCCTTGGCGTGATCGACGATGCCGGCACCCTGGTCGGCATCCTGACCGACGGCGATCTGCGCCGCGCCATGGCGCCCGATTTGCTGACCCGAACGG
Source organism: Acetobacteraceae bacterium (assembly GCA_025352995.1). Classification (GTDB taxonomy): domain Bacteria; phylum Pseudomonadota; class Alphaproteobacteria; order Acetobacterales; family Acetobacteraceae; genus CAITOL01. The sequence goes on along the minus strand of JANXRN010000245.1, from coordinate 20,047 downwards.
TCGGCGCAGTGATGAACACCGCGCCGCGCAGCATCGGCCCCGATGCGCTGGCCGCCGAGGCGCTGCACGCGATGAACACCGCGCAGAACCCGTTTACCACCTTGTTCGTGATCGATGCGGCGCGCCGGCCGCTCGGCATCTTGCATATCCATGATCTGCTGCGGGCCGGATTGGCCTGAATGTCGGACTTAGGATCATCTTTTCCCGGCCCGGACCGCCGGCGCGCCCATTTCCTGCGCGCCCGCCGCACCGCGCCGAGCAGCGCCCAGGCCTTGCGGCGGCGCTGGCTGATCGGCCTGGCGAAGGGCGCGCTGCCGCTTGCAGCGGTGGCGCTGCTCGCGCTGCTGACCTTGTGGCCGGAGTTCACCGGGGACCTCGATCGCGCCCGCATCAGCTATCGCCGCCCGACAATGGTGCAAGAGGGCGGCACGGTGCGCGACCCACGCTATACCGGGTTTGACGAAAACGGCAGCCCGTTCACCATCACCGCCAATTCCGCCCGCCAGACCATGGCCGGGCCGCAAACCCCTGGCCGCACCGAATTGTTTGAACCTGCTGGCGACATCGTGCTGGTCGGCGGCGTCTGGCTGATGGCGAAGTCCGATCGTGGGGTCTATATGCAACGCGACGGGCAGCTCGATTTATATGGCGAGGTCAGCTTGTACCGGGATGACGGCATAGAAATGCAAACCAGCGCGTTGACGATTGACCTGAAAGCCGCGACCGTGGTCGGGCCGGAGCAGGTGCATGTCCAAGGTCCGTTCGGGACGCTGGACGCGCAAGGTTTCAGCGTGATGGATCGCGGCGCGGTGCTCTATTTCACCGGACCGGGGCGACTGAAGCTGGATGGGGCGGGACGGTAGATGCGGGCATTGGCAGCGATGATTTTCGCGGTTTTGGCGCTCGCGCAGGCAGCACGGGCGCAACCGCTCGACCTTACCAAGGGCGGCGCGATCGAACTGACGTGGCGCGACGAATCGGAAGTCCGCGATCAGGAAAAAACCGCAACCGTTACCGGCGATGCACGGGCAGTGCGCGGCAACGTGACCGTGCTGGCCGACAGGCTGGTGGCCCATTATCGCAAGAAAGCCGGCGGCGGCAGCGATGCTGGCAACGAAATCTATCGGCTCGAAGCGCACGGCCATGTCCGCATCGTGACCCCCACCGACGAAGCGGTCGGGGACGCGGCGGTGTATGACATCGATCAGGCCGTGCTGGTGATGACCGGGTCGACGTTGCGCCTGACCACCCCGCAACAGACCCTGACGGCGCGCGACAGCCTGGAATACTGGTCCGAAAAGCGCATGGCGGTGGCGCGTGGGGCTGCCGTGGTGGTGACCAGCGATGGCCGCCGGATCGCCGCCGACACGCTGGTGGGCTACACCGCGCCGCCCAAATCGGATCAGCCAGCGCCACCGAAAGCCGATCCGGCCGCCGCATCCGGCACGCTCGAACGGGTGGAAGCCTATGGCAATGTGGAAGTCCGCACCACCAGCGATACGGGCCGCGCCGATCGCGGGCTATATGTCGCGGCGCTCGATTCGGCCTGGCTGCTCGGCAATGTGCGGCTTTCGGCCAGCAACGGCATGCAGATGAAGGTCGATGCGGCGGTCGCCAACAAGAAAACCGGCATTTTCCGCACCGTCAACAATCCCGGCAACCGCGCGCAGGGCATGATCCCACCCAGCGTCGGCAAGCCGCCGCCGGTCGCCGCCCCGGCGCCGGTCAACAAACTCAAGCCATGAACGATTTGGGCGTTGCGCTGCAGACCGGCGGCCTGTCGGCCACCGGCGTCGGCAAAACCTACCGCAAACGCTCGGTGGTGCGGAATGTCTCGCTGACCTTGCGACGCGGCGAAGCGGTGGGGCTGCTCGGCCCCAACGGCGCGGGCAAGACCACGACGTTTTACATGATCGTCGGCCTGGTGCGGCCCGATACCGGGGCCATCACCTTGGACGGCCATGACATCACCGGCCTGCCGATGTATCGCCGCGCCCGCCTTGGCATCGGCTACCTGCCGCAGGAAGCCAGCGTGTTTCGCGGCTTGAATGTCGAACAGAACGTGATGGCGGCGCTTGAAGTCGTCGAGCCGGATCGCGATCGGCGCGACCAGATGCTCGATGAACTGCTCGGCGAATTCGGCATCCGCCATCTGCGCCGCACCCCGTCGCTGGCGCTGTCGGGCGGGGAGCGCCGTCGCGTCGAAATCGCCCGCGCACTGGCCTCCCAACCCAGTTACATCCTGCTGGACGAGCCTTTGGCCGGCATTGACCCGATTGCGGTCGGCGAAATCCGCGATCTGGTATCCCACCTCAAAGATCGCGGCATCGGGGTGCTGATCACCGACCACAATGTACGGGAAACGCTTGAAATCATTGACCGCGCCTACATCATGCACGAAGGGCTGGTGCTGATGGAGGGAACCCCGGAAGAAGTCGTCGCGGATCAGGATGTCCGGCGATTTTATCTTGGGGAACGGTTCAGCCGGTAATTTTTCGCGCTGCCGGGTTCAGTTAGCACGATTCTTGCTTGCATCTTTTGCTCAGGCGCGGTGTTCTGCACGCCGGGTGGTTCGCCACCTGTGTGCAACCGGTGAGTTCTTCCAGAGCATGACGCGTTCACTTTCGCTCACTTATCCTGCTCTAGCTCTTTGTTTGAGCGGGCGATTCACGCTTTTGGTGAAGCCACCAAAAGCGATCGCGCGCTAGTCATGGCGATCGGCCCCCGTCTCGACCTGCGCCAGTCCCAATCGCTGGTGATGACGCCGCTGTTGCGTCAGGCGATCCAACTGCTGCAATTCAACAATATGGAGGTTGCCGCCTTCGTCGAGGAAGAACTCGAACGCAACCCACTGCTGGAACGCGACGAAGGGTTTGACGCCCCGATCGGCGAACGCCCGGATCGCGACCAGCGCCTGGAAAGCACCGCATCAGCGGAAAACCAGTCCGACTCGGCCTGGGAAGATGGCGCACCATCCCGCGATTCAGCCGATGCCGCATCGTCCGAAACGCTGTCGAACGCCCAGGACACGCCGCTGGATGCCGATGCCGCCGAAAGCTACGATCCGGGCGGCGCGGGCGATGGGGTCAGCGCGCCCGGCGGCAGCCAGAGCTTTGACGACGATGATCGCAGCATCGATGACTTTGCCGAAAAATCCGCGACCTTGCGCGAACATCTCGGCGAACAGCTACGCCTGTCCTTTCACGATCCCGCCGAGCGGCTGATCGGCGCCTATCTGATTGCGCTGCTTGAACCGAGCGGGCGGCTGTCGGCGGCCCCTCAGGACCTGGCCAACGCGCTTGGCACGACGCTCGAAGCGGTCGAGGCGGTGCGCACAAGGATGATGCGCTTTGACCCGACCGGCATGTTCGCGCGGGATTTGCGCGAATGCCTGGCGGCGCAACTGGCGGAGAAAAACCGGCTCGATCCGGCAATGGCCGCCATGCTCGACAATCTCGACATGCTGGCGCGGCGTGACCTGAAGGGGCTGATGGCGGTGTGCGGCGTCGATGGCGCCGATATCACCGACATGATCGCCGAAATCCGCCGGCTCGACCCCAAACCCGGCGCAACCTGGGACGCAACCCCACCGGCGCCGGTCATCCCCGACGTGCTCATGCGGCCATCGCCGGCCGAAGAAGGCGGCTGGCTTTTGGAGCTCAACCCCGAAACCATGCCCAGGGTGCTGGTCAATCAAGGATTTTCTGCCCAGGTGCTGACCCGCGCCGGCAAGGGCGGCAGCAAAGACGACAAGAATTTCCTCGCCGAGAAACTCCATACCGCAACCTGGCTGGTTAAATCGCTGCAACAACGGGCGAACACCATCCTCAAAGTTTCCGCCGAGATCGTCCGCCGCCAGGATGCGTTCTTCCGCTTCGGCGTCACCCATCTGCGCCCACTGATCTTGCGTGATATTTCCGAAGCCGTGGAACTGCACGAAAGCACGGTCAGCCGGGTGACATCGAACAAATACATTGCCACCCCGCGCGGCATTTTTGAGCTGAAATATTTTTTCACCACCGCGGTTGCCAGCAATTCCGGTGGCGAAAGCCACAGTGCGGAAGCCATCCGCCAGCGCATCAAAACCATGGTGGCGGCGGAAGATCCTGTGAAAATTCTGTCAGATGACGCAATCGTAACCACCTTACGGCAAGAAGGCGTGGACATTGCCCGCCGGACCGTGGCCAAATACCGCGATGCGCTGCACATCCCAAGCTCAGTGCAGCGCAAACGGGAGAAGGCCGTGCCGGCCTGATAAAACAGGACGGTAGGCGGTCCCGAACGCGACAAGTGGGAGTTTCCCATGCAGATCACCGTCTCGGGTAAACAAGTCGAACTGTCGGATGCATTGCGCACCCGCGTCGACAATCAACTCACCACGATCACCGCGAAATATTTTTCCCACGCCCAGGATGCCCAGGTCACTTTTGGCCGTGCCCGAAGTTTTTTCACCTGCGACATCACCGTCCATGCCGGGCGCGGGCTGACTTTGCGCGCCGAAGGCGAAGCGGCCGACGCCAACGGCGCCCTGGATGACGCCGCCGAGCACATCGCCAAGCGGCTGCGGCGCTATCGCCGCCGGGTCAACGACCATTCGCGCGACCAGGCCCATCGCGCCCGCCCGCAAGCCGCCCGCCAGTATATTTTACGCCAGGAGGATGATGCGCCCGACGCCGATGGCGGCGGCAGCGTGGTCGAACAAGTCACCTACGCAACCGTGGTCGCTGAAGTCGCGGCGGAAATCTCGATCTTGTCGGTGGGCGACGCTGTCATGCGGATGGACCTCGCCGACGCGCCGGTGCTGATGTTCAGGAACAGCGCCAGCGGCGAACTGAACGTGGTTTATCGCCGCAGCGACGGCAATATCGGCTGGATTGACCCGGCGGGCGCCACCTGATCGGGGGCGGGGTGGCGGGCGGGCGACGATGCCGCGCGCCACCCTGTTGCCCTGACGGCCATGTCACCCGATATAGTGGGGATAATCACATCCAAAACATCGATAGGCGATATGGCGAAAAACGACTGGGAAATCCCGCATAATTTGCAACCCGACCCGACCGACTACCCTTACGACCTTGAAGGGGCGTTACGCGCGGTGGTCGGCTTACGGGCCAATGTGCCATCCGACGCCTTTACCGCCAACACGTTGGGCACCGAACGGACCGGCAACGGCGTGGTCATCCGCGCTGACGGGCTGGTGCTGACCATCGGCTATCTGATCACCGAAGCCGAAACCGTGTGGCTGATCACCCATGACGGGCGCGCGGTGCAAGGCCACGCGCTGGCCTTTGACCAGATCAGCGGCTTTGGCCTGGTGCAGGCGCTGGGGCGGCTTGATGTGCCGGTGATGGAACTGGGCGACTCGGACGCCCTCGAAATCGGCGCCGACGCCGTGCTCGCCGCCGGCGGCGGGCGCGAACACGCGATCCAAACCCGAGTGCTCGGCCGCCAGGAATTTGCCGGCTACTGGGAATATCTGCTCGACAACGCGATTTTTACCGCACCGGCGCATCCGTTCTGGTCCGGCTCGGCATTGATCGGACGGGACGGCAAGCTGCTCGGCATCGGATCGCTGATCTTGCAGCAAGGCGACGGCAAGCGGCGAATGGACATGAACATGGTGGTGCCGATCGCCTATTTGCGCCCAGTGCTCGACGATCTGCTCGCCCATGGCCGACTGCTGCGCCCGGCGCGTCCTTGGCTCGGGCTTTATGCGCTCGAAAACGATGGCGGCGTGGTGGTGGGCGGGGTGTCCGAACGCGGACCGGCGGCGAAAGCTGGCATTCAACAGGGCGACCGCATCCTCGGTGTCGGGGATGAGGAAGTCGGCGACCTCGCTGGGCTGTGGCGCAAGCTGTGGGCAAGCGGGCCAGCCGGGGCTGCGGTGCTGCTACGGGTGTCACGCGACGGCAGCGACATGGCGGTGCGGATTACGTCGACCGACCGCACATCGCTATTCCGCTCGCCGCGCCTGCACTGACCCCGCAAGGCCGATGCGATTTCGCATCGCATGAATGTTCGGCAATCGTTTTTTCTTGACTCGCCTCCCCAAAACGATGGGCAATAGCGTCGGAAACCGCAACCTCGGGAGGAGGCGATGGTCCACATTGCGGCGGAGCCGCGCGCGGACGCGCGGCCATCGCCCACGCACATGACATTGCTTGCAGCCCTGGCAGATATGGCCGCCCGCAGCACAAGGGGGCAGGCCGACCTCGGCGTGGCGATGCGCCAGGCCAAGCTCCTGCTGGGTGGCGATCAAATAATGGCGGCCTTGGCGTCGTTGGAAGATGGCGGCTATGTCGAACAGATCGTGCCATTGGGGGATGGTGGGATTTTGATGTCAGTGACGCCGGCGGGCACCGAACTGGTGCGGGCAGCGCGGCGACAGGCAGCGTTCGATCAGATTATTGCCGAGGGCCAAGGCTGAGCAGGGGCGCGGCGGCGGCCAGCGCATCGGCCACCGACAGCGACGCCATGTCCCCCGCCTTGCTGACCGCGACGGCCACCGCCCGACCGGCAGGGGCATATTCGGCAACCGAGGTCGGGCCGAACACCCCGAGGGTCGGCGTGCCGCTGGCAGCGGCAATATGCATCAGGCCGGAATCATTGCCGATGAACAGCGCGCAGCGCGCGAGGCAGGCGGCGGCTTCGGACAGGGATAATTGGCCACACAGATCGATCGCATTAGGCAACTGGTCCAGCACCAGCTGCGCGCCCACGCGTTCTTGCGCTCCTGGCCCGGCGAAAATCACCGGGCGCGCGCCTGGCGACAACGCCTTGAACAGGGCTGCGAAATTTGCCGCCGGCCAGACCTTGCCGCTCCAGTTCGCGGTCGGTCCCAGGCCGATCCACCTGGTTCCGTCGGGCAAAAGTTCGGCTGCGCGGGCGCGATCGGCAGCGCTGGTCCAGGTCACTGGCAGCGGCGGCGGGGCGACGGGCAGAATGGCGGCAATCTGGGCGGTCTTATGGCCCGACCTTTTGCGCATGATTGCGCGGCGGCGGGTCGGCACCAGCCAGGCCAGGGCGGATGCGCGAATATCGACCACCAAATCCCACCAGCTAAACGCCGTCTTCGCCCACAGCCCAAGCCAATGCCGTCCGTACCGACGCTTGTCGAACACAATCAGCCGGTCGAGCCGGGGCATATGCGCGAACAAGCCCGCCGCCACCGGCCCGCACGCCACGGTGAAGCGTGCGTCCGGATAGGTACGCGCCAGATGATCAAGCAGCCCGGTCGACAGGACCGCGTCGCCGATCCGACTCGAGGTGATGAACAAGATACGCATACGGTCTGGCTAGCACGTCCTTGGCCGCAAGGCTTGGGGGGTGTAGAGCGCGGGCCGGGTCAGCGGAGTTCGGATCATGTGCGGCATTGCGGGGATCATGATGCGCGGCGCGCGCGCACCACAAGCCCCGGCGGTGGAGCGTCTGCTAGCCGCGCTCGCCCATCGCGGCCCGGACGGCAATGGCACCGTGGTGCGCGACAATGTCGCCTTGCTGCAAACCCGCCTGGCGATCGTCGATCTGGCCACCGGCGATCAGCCAATGTTCACCCCGCGCGGCACCGCGCTGGTCGCCAACGGCGAAATCTACAACAATCCCGAACTGCGTGCGGTGATGCGCGATACGCCGTTCGTCAGCCGGTCAGACTGCGAAGTGCCGCTGTTTCTCTACGAAACCGACGGCTTGGGGTTCGCCGAGCGGCTGCGCGGCATGTATGCGATCGCCATTCACGACCCGGCGGCGCGGCGGCTGGTGCTGGCGCGCGACCCTTTTGGTATCAAACCACTCTACTACGCCATCACCGACGATGCCTTCGCCTTCGCATCCGAACCGCAGGCCCTGATCGCCAGCGGCTTCGCCCGTGCCGCGATCAATCCGCGGGCGCGCAACGAACTGTTGCAACTGAAATTCTCCACCGGTGCCGAGACAATTTTCCCCGGCATTTGGCGCGTGCTGCCGGGTGAAACTTTGGTTGTCGAAGATGGCCAGATCGTCGCCCGCCGCCAGCAGGCAGCCCTGCCCCCTGGCGGTGCAGACATGCCGGGCACGGTCGCCCAATTGGAAACCACCCTGCTCGACAGTGTCGCGGTGCATTTGCGCTCCGACGTGCCTTACGGGCTGTTCCTGTCCGGCGGCATCGACAGCGCCAGCGTTTTGGCGCTGATGCGGCGCGCCACCGGCCAGCGGGTGCAGGCGATCACCTGCGGCTGGGCGGACGGCGCCGGCGTGGATGAAACCGCCGAGGCGCGGCGGTTGGCAACCGCGATGGGCGCTGATTGCCATCGGGTCGAAATGGGGCCGGCAGATTTCTGGGCGCTCGCGCCACGGATCGCAGCGTCCATCGATGACCCAACCGCCGATGCGGCGGTATTACCAACCTGGATGCTCGGCCGCGCCGCCCGTGCACAGGGGCTAAAGGTGACGTTGTGTGGCGAAGGGGCGGACGAATTATTCGGCGGCTATAGCCGCTACCGCAAGCGCCGCGCGCCGCTATCCTGGATTAGCCGCAAGCCGCGCAGCATGGGCGTATTCGGCGATCCGGCGGGCCTGGCTGGCTGGCGCGACGGGATTGCGGCGCTGGAAACCAACACAATGCCGGACCGCAGCGCGGTGCAGGCGGCGCAAGCCATCGACATCGCCGCGTGGCTGCCGAACGATCTGCTCACCAAGCTCGATCGCTGCCTGATGGCGCACGGGGTGGAAGGGCGCACGCCGTTCCTCGATCCGGTCGTGGCGAATTTCGCCTTCCGTTTGCCCGATGCGCAGAAAGTCGGCTGGCGCTTCGGCAAGCATCTGTTGCGCGACTGGCTGGCCGGGGCATTCCCCGCAGCCGGCGCCTACGCCCGCAAAAAGGGTTTCAAGCCCCCGGTGGGCGCCTGGATGCAAGCACGATCGGGCGAACTCGGCAGCCTCGTCGCATCCCAGCCCGGCATCGCGGCCTGCATGCCAACCGATATGATCCGTGGCGCGTTTGCCAACGCGGCCGCCGAGTCACAACCTGCCTGGAGCCTGCTGTTCTACGCGCTGTGGCACAGCCATCACGTGCTGGGGATAAGCGCCGAAGGGGATATTGCGGCGACGTTGGCAGATGCGGGGCGCGGGTAGGCTCATTCACCGGCGGCAGTTTGCTCAGCAGCCGATCCCATTCAATCGCGTCTGATACCAAGCGCCCGAATGGCTGCCTCTTCCAGCCATTCGGGCGCTTGGTATTGCGCACCGGGTTGGCCGGCGGCGGTGCGCCAAGCAAAGACTTATACCAAGCACCGTTGACCCAGTCTTCATGGGTCAACGGTGCTTGGTATAAGCTGGTGCAGGAGGTTTTGCAGGCGGCGAGCTAAACCCGGACGAACCCCACTCCGCGCGCCAGCCAGCACCCGACTGTCAGCCGGGTGCGGTCGAGGCTGAATTCCAGCGTCCAGTCCCCCGGTGCGGAGAAATCCAGCGCCCGCGGGCAGGGCAGGCGCCAGAGATCGGGGCCAACCGGCAGCAGCGGTTCCATTAGCCCGCGCCCGAGAAACCCAGCAAATGCGCCATACAGCACCCCGCCAGCCGAAACGCAGGTAAAGGTCGCGCCATATTCGGCGTTGTGGAACGTGCCTTCGATGTCGCGCGCTGCCTCGCCTTCGCAACGGACCAGGGTGCTGCGCAGATTTTCGTTGCTGCGTTCCATCAACAGATTGCCGCCATCGCGGCGCAAGCGGACCGATGTGTTGCCCGCCTCGCCATCGATGGTTGGATCAAGCGTTTCAGAACCTGGTCCGAAGCAAAGCTGCACCGCGTTTGCCTGGGTGATCGCCACCCGCGCCACCAGCCCTGTTTCGCTATCGCGGTAGGACCCGGCCCAGGCCGGATCGGCCGCCGGGGCCGCTTGCGGCACCGCAACATCGAGCATCGCGCCGAGCAAACTGCCCGCCACCGCCCCCGGATCGGCCATGTGGTTGAACAGCACCACTACCGAAATCCGTTCCGACGGCACATAAAACCGCGTGCTGCGCCAGCCGCGCAAGCCGCCGCCATGGCCGATGGCAAGCTTGCCGTGGATTGTCATCCGGGCCAGCCCGAAGCCGTAGCCGGCCGGGGTGCCATCGGCGAAATCCTGCGGCGCGGACTGGATCGCATAGCGGCTGGCTGGATCGTCGCGCGCGGCGTCAATCGTCTGTTCCCAGGCGATCATGTCGTCGAGCGACGCCGCAATCCCGGCGTCCCCCGTCCAGTGCAGCCGATTGACCGCCGGCCGCCAGCCATCTTCGAGCGAGCCTTCGTACCCGATCGTGCCATCCGGCATGGCAGCGGTTTCCGGGCACAGCAGCGCGGACGGCATCCCGGCCGGATCGAACACATGGGTCCGCATCAACTGGCCGAGATCGCGACCGGCGCGGTCCTGCACCAGCTCACCCAGGATACGGAAATTCTGGTTGCAGTATGAATTGCGGGTGCCAGGAGCAAACTGCAACGAGGCCGATTTCGCCGTCAGCACGCGCGCATCATCTGGCCCGAACACGCTTTCCGGCGTCGCCCCGCACAGCACCGTGGTCGCCCAGTAGTCGCGCAGTCCGGACTGGTTATGCGCCAGATGCAGCACCGACGGCGGCGCCGCGAGCCTGGGCAGATGCGCCGCCAGATCGGCATTCAGCATTGTCGGGTCGGGATGGCGTTCCAGCATCGTCGCACAGGTGAACTGCTTGGTGATCGAGCAGATCCGAAACAGCGTCGCCGGGGTGAACCGAATGCGCCGGTCAACATCGGCCCAGCCCCAACTGTGGCGCATCACCACCGCGCCATCCTTCAACACCGCCACCGCCCCGCCCGGACCGCGCACCCCGGCGGGCAGGCTGGCGAGCACCTGCTCGACCGCCGCAATCGCGCTCATGTTGGCAGATACGGGGTGGGGACAAAAAACCGTCCACCCACGGTCTTTAGCGCGCTGTTCGGGCTCGCCAACGCAATCGCGCGCAGCGCAATCAGCATTTGCCCGGCGACGGTCTGGCGCCAGAACCACCCGTCGATCTGCCGTGCCGACGGGGTGTCGCCATCGGCCTGCACCGCCTCGCCATAGAGCGCCTTGATGTCATCAACCAGGAAGCGCAACGCCAATGCGGGCGTGTGGTGCAAGGGCAGGGTGGGCAGCCCGTCTTCGATAAATTCCTCGACAAATCCAGGCCATTGCGTCGGCGCCAGTCCGGCAAGCCCGACGGTGGTGTGGCCAAAGCGGGACTTGAAGCGGTCCCAGACCGGCAGCACCCGCGCAAGTTCTGCCGCGAAGGCCGAACGCCAGGGCGGACCGCTCCCGGGCGCGATCAATGCCACCGATGGCACCCAATCCGGCCGATCGACCCAGCTTGGGTTGTCATCGGGGAAATCCTCCAAAATCACCTTCCCGTCCGTCCGTTCCAGCAACCCCAGCGCCTGGGTCAGCACACGGCGCTGGAACGGCGCATCATTTGGCTCCCCGAGCGGGCGCCCAAGCATGAACGGCACCATCAGCGCGCGTGGCGGGCGCGATTTTTCCACCTGCGGCAACACCAGCGCGATCACCACCGTTGGCAATCCGCGCGCTTCCAACATATGTGCCAGCCCGCTCACGGCGCGCGTGCACAGCGGTCAAACCGGTAAGAGCAGAACGCCGGTGCAGCCCTCCGCATGCAAGGCGGCGGCGATGCTGTCGGCGGCATCCGCCATCGCGGCTGGATCGGTTGAACCCATGACAGTGTAATGGGTGTCAACCACACCACCGATCGCGCCGTCGGCGGCCATCTCGCGCAGCCGGTTGATCGGGTAGACAACGTTGATGTCGCGCTGGAACCCGGCCCGGTCGAAATTGATCGAAACATGGCTCATCAGGATATCGCCATTGTCCCACGATCCGGGCACCGCGCGGACCTCGCCGGAGCCAACCGGGAAGGGTGTGTCGCCGCGGTGGATTAGCGCCGCGCTGCTGACCATGGCGATTTTGCGCTGGGTCAACGCAGGGCCCGCGACAAACGGCGATGTCGCTGGCGTCGGGCATGGCAGGTCGCGAACCGCTGTTCGCGTGGGTTCGGGAATGTCGTCCAGGCGGGCCATCACGGTGTCTCCTGCTGCTGTCCCAATCTGACCATGGATTTCCCAGTCATGTCGATCCCGTGACTCTGCTCCCGACATATAATACCACGCGCCCGAATGGCTGACTCTTCCAGCCATTCGGGCGCGTGCTATTGCGCACCGGGTTGGCCGGCGGCGGTGCGCCAAGCAAAGACTTATACCAAACGCCGTTGACCCAGTCTTCATGGGTCAACGGCGTTTGGTATAAGGTCAGCACAATCAAACTCCCCGGCATCTCCGCTGGCAACGCCGTCGTTCCAGGCTCGACGCAATCCAGCAGATGCGTCCATGTCACGCGCGTCGGACCGCTCCAGCAACCGCAGAGCTTCCTGCACGACTTCGCTGGCGCCGCATGCCCAAAATACGACAAGTGCTGCCGCCCGGTCGGTCATCGATGGACAACAAGATCAGGAAGCCCCGCCAACAACGACACGTCCGACACCTGCGATCCCCCCAGCGACAGCGACCGCAGCGCGCCAAGCTTGCTCAGCGAGACAATATTGGCGACCCGTGTGCTTTCCAGATCGAGCGTACGCAATCTGCCCAGCCCTGCCAGCGGCCTGATGTCGCTGACCGGGGTGCCACTAAGATCAAGCTCCTCCAGCATGCCCAGTGCTGCGAGCGGGCGCAGATCGCTCACCTTGGTGCCATTCAGGCTGAGATAGCGCAGCCCGGTCATCCTGGCGAGCGGCATGATGTCGCTGACCGGCGTGCCGGCGAGGTCGAGCGAGATCAGCCGATGCAGCCTGCTCAGCGGTGCCAGATCGCGGATTTTGGTGACCCCGATCACCAGTTCCTCCAGCGCAACCAGATTGGAAAGGGGCCCAAGATCGCGGATTTCAGTACCGGACAGGTTTAGCACCAGCAGGCTGGTCATCGCCGATAACGGCCGCAGGTCGGAAATCGGGAGAAATTGCAGGTTCAGCGACCGCAGACTGGTCAGGCCGATAAGCGAGGATGCATCGCGCACTTGCGATCCACAAAGATCCAATAATTTTAAGCTTTTGAGCGTGGTCAGCGCCGCTAAATCCCGCACCGGGGCGCCGCGCAGGCTCACTGCCTGCACACTGCGCGCCGCCAACGCCGGCAGCGCCTGCAACAGGGTGGCGTCATCGGTGCCATCCATAAAAGTCGCGGTCAGCAGGCCATCCTGTCGCGACAGTACGAAACCGTTCGATGCCGCGCCAGTCTGGGCGCTTGCAGCCCCAACCAGACCCAGCACGCCAGGCACGGATTGCAAAACCGCCCTGCGCGCGATCAGCGCAACACCGGTCCCGCCCACCTTCATTTGTCAGCCATCGCTGCTGCAATCTATGTTGAAAATACCGCGCCATGGGAAACCACACTTCGCGGCGCAAAGTCAATGTAACTGGTTGAAACGCCGAAAGTCCAGGAGAACCATCCACATGCCATCACCCACCCAGATGATGACCACGGCCGATGCCGCAGTCGCGACGATGATCAAAAACGGCATCGACACCATCTACTGCCTGCCCGGCGTCCAGAACGATCATCTGTTCGATGCCATTTACAAGCAGCAGAACGCGATCCGCCCGGTCCATACCCGCCATGAACAGGGCACCGCCTATATGGCCCTCGGCGCGGCGATGGCGACCGGCAAGCCGCAGGTCTATGCGGTGGTTCCCGGTCCCGGCATCCTGAACACCACCGCAGCCCTCTCCACCGCCTATGCCTGCTCGGCGCCGGTTCTGGCGCTGACCGGGCAGATCATGTCATCGGCGATCGGACGCAATCTTGGCCACCTGCACGAAATCCCCGACCAGTTGGGGGTGCTGAAATCGCTGACCAAATGGTCCGAGCGCATCACCGGCCCGCAACACGGCGCGGATATGATGCAGCACGCGTTCCGCCAAATGCGCTCCGGCCAGCCGCGCCCAGTCGGGCTTGAATGCGCGCTCGATGTCTGGGGCAGGCCCGCGCCGGTCGCCCTGCCAGACGCGCCAGCCCAGGCAGACCGCCTGGAGATCAACCCCGATCTGATCGAAAAGGCGGCCAAGCTGTTGGGGGCGGCGCGCAACCCGATGATCGTCGTCGGCGCCGGCGCCCAGGATGCCAGCGCCGAAATTCGCGCCCTGGCCGAGGCGTTGCAAGCCCCGGTGGTGGCCCATCGGATGGGGCAGGGCATCCTGGATGCGCGCCACCCGTTGGCGCTGAATGTGGTTGCCGGACAGTTGCTGTGGAAGGATGTCGATGTCGTCATCGCCATCGGCTCGCGCTTGCAGTTGCAGCTCGAAGGCTGGGGCTACGACAACGCGCTGAAGATCGTGCGGATCGACGCCAACCCCGAAGCCCATGACCGTATCACCAAGCCCGATGTGGCGATCACCGGCGATGCGGCCGATGGCACGCGGCTTCTGCTTAACGCCCTTGGCAGACACAACAGCGTTCGGGCATCACGCACTGACGCCATCGCCGAAATTCGCGCCAAGGGCCACGCATTGATGGCCGGGATGGAGCCGCAAAATTCGCTGCTCGCCGCCATCCGTCGCGCGCTGCCCGAAGACGGGATTTTCGTCGATGAACTGACCCAGCTTGGCTACATGGCGCGCGCCACCTTCCCGGTTTACCGGCCACGCACCTTCCTGTCGCCAGGCTATCAGGGCACGTTGGGCTGGGGCGTGGCGACAGCTTTGGGCGCCAAGGTTGCCTGTCCGGACAAGCAGGTTGTGTGCGTGACCGGCGATGGCGGCTTCATGTTCAACGTCCAGGAACTGGCAACCGCGGTGCAGCACCGCATTCCGGTGGTTTACGTGATGACCAATGATGGCGCGTTCGGCAATGTCCGCCGCATCCAGGATGAAAGTTATGGCGGGCGGATCATCGCCAGCGAATTACACAACCCGGATTTCGTCAAACTCGCGGAAAGCTTCGGCGCCATTGGCCGTCGGGTCCAAGGCCCGGCTGCACTGGAAGCCGCGATCATCGAAGGCTTTAAAGCCGATGTGCCGACGGTGATCGACATCCCGGTCGGGGTGCTGCCCAACCCGTGGCCGGTCTATCGGCCGGCCAAGGCGCGTGGATAGCATGGAAGGCGGGTTTCTCTATGACGTCACACGGCTGGCGATCTGGTTTGCGGTTCTGGCGGCGGTGTTTGTGCCGCTGGAACGGTTGTTTGCCGAGCGACCACAGGCAATCTGGCGGCGGGAGGCTGTCAACGACCTCGCCTATTACTTCTTCAACGGCCTGATCCTGAGCGTGCTGCTGGCCTGGCCGGCGGCGTTGCTGGGCGTGGCGGCCGCGCATCTGGTGCCAGCACCGATCATGCACGCCACCGCCGAAATGCCGCTCTGGCTGCGGGTGGTCGCAGCCTTGGTGATCGGTGATCTCGGCGCCTACTGGGGCCATCGCTGGTCGCATGAATGGCCGGTGCTGTGGCGGTTCCATTCGGTCCATCACAGCGCGAAAGACCTGGACTGGCTGACCAACACCCGCGCCCACCCGCTCGATCTGGTGTTTACCAGGTTCTGCGGGCTGGTGCCGCTCTATGCCACCGGGCTTGCCCAGGCGTCAGGGGGCGCGGAGTTGCTGCCGGTGATGGTGGCATTGATCGGCACGGTCTGGAGCTTTGTGGTCCACGCCAATCTGCGTTGGCGGCTGGGTTGGCTGGAGCAGGTGATTTCCACGCCGTCCTTTCATCGCTGGCACCATACCAACGATGCCATGCGCGACCACAACTATGCGGCCATCCTGCCGGTGCTCGACCGGGCCTTCGGGACATTCCATCTGCCCCGCAGCCGCCCGACCGAGTACGGCATTGATGGCGACATGCCGCCGGGCTGGCTCGCCCAGCTTACCCAGGCGTTCCAGCGATCGCCTCTCCCGCCAGGGCGATCAACACGGCAGCGATGAAACCCCTCATGCCCCGTCCCCCACCCGCACCCCAGGATGGAAAAACCCATAAATCCGGCTGGCAATCTCCCGCGACACCCCAGGTGCGGCTTCCAGATCATGTAACCCCGCCGCCTTCACCCCGCGCGCCGAGCCAAAATGATTGAGCAGCGCCCGCTTGCGCGCCGGGCCGATGCCGGGAATGTCATCGAGTTCGCTTTGCACCAGGGATTTTGACCGCCCGGCGCGATGGGTGGTGATGGCGAAGCGATGCGCCTCATCGCGCAGGCGTTGCAGGAAATACAGCACCGGATCGCGTGGCGGCAGTTGGAACGGCTCCCGCCCGTCGATGTGGAACCATTCGCGCCCGGCATCGCGGTCCGGGCCCTTGGCGATGGCGACCAGCTTCACATCGTCGATGCCAAGGGCGTCCAGCACGCCACGTACCGCCGACAACTGCCCGGCGCCGCCATCGACCAGCAGCAGATCGGGCCATTCGGCCTCCGCGTCCTTCAACGCACGGGCAAAGCGGCGGGTCAGCATTTCGCGCATCATCGCAAAGTCATCGCCTGGGGTGATCGGGCCCTTGATCGAAAATTTGCGATACGCCGCCTTGGTGAACCCTTCGGGTCCGGCGACGATCATCACGCCATAGGCGTTGGCGCCCATGATGTGGCTGTTATCGTAAACCTCGATCCGGGAAGGTGTCGGGATGGCGAACAAGGCCCCGACCGCTTCGAGCAGCTTGGCCTGGCCAGCAGTTTCGGCGAGTTTCCGTTCCAACGCCTCCCGCGCATTAAGCTCGGCATGGGCGACCACGGCGGCCTTTTCACCGCGCTGCGGCACCGCGATTTCGACCCGTTTGCCATTGCCAAAGGTTTGCGCCTTCAGGCTCAGCGCCTCCTCGATCAGGCCTTGTTCTTCGAGTTCACGGTTAAGCAGCACCAGCGGCGGCGGCGGCTTGTCGTCGTAAAACTGGGCAATGAAGGCGGCGAGCACCTCGGGCAGGTCTTCGTGCCGGCCATGGCTTGGGTAAAAGGCGCGGTTGCCGTTGTTGCGCCCGCCGCGAAAGAAGAACACCTGAACGCAGCTTTGCCCGGCAATCTGCCAGCCGGCGATCACGTCGGCATCATTCATGCTGGCCGGGTTGATGACATCCGAACCCTGCACTGTGGTCAGCGCGCGGATGCGGTCGCGGATCGCAGCGGCGCGCTCAAATTCCAGCGTTTCGGCGGCAGCTTCCATCTCGGTCGCCAGATCGCGCTGCACGCTCGACGCCTTGCCGGCGAGGAAGGCGCGCGCCTGATCGGCGAGGCCGGCATAATCCTCGGTGCTGATCCGCCCGACACAAGGCGCCGAACACCGCCGGATCTGATGCAGCAGGCAGGGCCGGGTGCGGTTGGCAAACACGGTATCGGCGCAAGACCTTAGCAGAAACACGCGCTGCATGGCGGTCACGGTATTGTTCACCGCCCAGGCCGAGGCGAACGGGCCGTAATAGCTGCCCTTGCGCCCGCGCGCGCCGCGATGCTTGGTGATCTGCGGAAACGGATGATCCTCGGTCAACAGCAGCCACGGATAGGATTTATCGTCGCGCAGCACGATGTTGTAGCGCGGCTTCATCCGCTTGATGAAGTTGGCCTCCAGCAACAGCGCCTCGGCCTCGGTATGGGTGGTGACGATTTCCATCGTCACGGTTTCCGACACCATCCGCCGCAGCCGTTCCGACAGCCGGCCGATCTGGGTGTAGGACTGCACCCGCTTGCTGAGCACGCGGGCCTTGCCGACGTACAGCGCCTCACCAGCCGCGCCCAGCATCCGATAAACGCCGGGCGATTGCGGCATGGTTTCCAGCGCGGTTTCAATCACCGCAACGCCGCGTTTGGGGGGGGGATCGGTGGGTTGGTCGGTCATTGGGTCCAAGCAAACAGGGCGGCTTGATTGTAGGGCGGATCAGCGCTTGCGTCATCCGCCGTCGCGGGCCGTACCCTGATGGGGAGCTGGATGAAAGTGACGTTATTGCAACATCGGGCAGTCCGCCGACACCACAAAAATCCACCCAAATTCATCCACCATTTCTGGGGATAACTCTGTGGGAAAACCCTGAACCTGCCCCCTACGCCCTTGGAATTGCTGCACCTGCTCGGATTGCCTCATTTTTGCGCATCACGGTTAAGTCGTTGTTTTTGTTTCCTTCAAACATTACCAACAGGTTACACGGTGAAGACAGGCCGCCATCATATTGAAAATTAACGACCACTGCGCTGCGGTGGACAATCTCAGTGGCGGCGGCGCTCGACGGTAACCCCGGCACTCACCGCATCGGGAAAAATGTCAAGCTTCTCGACCGTGATTCGCGCAGCAATTACCCGGATATCTGCCAGAGCCGCTTCGGCGATGCGCTCGGCCAAGGTTTCCACCAGACGGACATGCTCGGCCCCACAAAGTGCCCGCACCTGGTCAGCCAGTTTGGCGTAATCGACGACGCGGGAAAGGTCGTCGTGGCCAACCCCGGCGCTGTCATCCGCCACCGACAGATCGACATTGATGCGGATGCGCTGGCGCGCCGTGCGCTCATGGGCATAGACGCCGATGCTCGCCATCAGCACCATGTCGCGCAGGAAAACCTGGCGGATGCCTTGGCCGGTCATTCCTCGACCTGCGCGCCGGCATTCGGCCCCCATTGTAGATGCTGCCCGCCATCGAGGGCGATCATCTGCCCGGTCATGGACCGCAATTCCAGCATCGCCAGCACCGCGCGGCCGATTTCGGCCAGTGCCGGGCCGCGTTGCAGCGGCACGGACTTCGCCTGACGGTCAAACTGCGCCTGGGTCTGGCGGCTATTGGGCAAAGCCGGGCCTGGACCGATGCCATTCACCCGGATGCGCGGCGCCAGCGCCAACGCCATCGACTGGGTCAGACCCCACAGCCCCATTTTGGACACGGTGTAGGACACGAAATGCGGGGTCAGCGACCAGACACGCTCATCCAGCATGTTCACCACCAGCCCTTCGGCGTCGGCTGGCAGGGCGCGGGCGAAATCCTGCATCAGCACGAACGGCGCGCGTAAATTCGGTTCGATATGACGGTCCCAGCTTTCGCGACTGGCATCGTCCCATTCATCACGTTCGAAGGTGCTGGCGTTATTGACCAGCACCCCGATCGGGCCGAGTGCGGCGGTTGCGGCTGGCACCAGGCCGCGCACGGCGTTTTCATCCGACAGATCGGCCTTCAGGACAATCGATTTCACCCCGAACGCCGCGACATCGGCGGCGGTTTCCGCCGCATCCATGTTGCTGTCGTTATAATGGACCGCCACCGCATAGCCGGCTTCTGCCAGCGCCAGGGCGATGGCACGCCCAAGGCGCTTGCCACCGCCCGTTACAAGGGCAGCTTTAGGTATTATCAAGACGCGCTACCCGCACGGGCTATCATGCCGTCCGGTCGCCCCCCGCCCGGTGCAGCGCCGCCTGGGCTGCCGCCAGACGCGCCACCGGCACCCGGTAGGGGCTGCACGACACGTAATCCAGCCCAACGCTTTCGCAGAACGCGATCGATGCCGGATCGCCGCCATGTTCGCCGCAAATCCCGAGCTTGATGTCGGGCCGGGTGGCGCGGCCTTTTTCAGCCGCCATCCGCACCAGCGCGCCAACCCCTTCCGGGTCCAGGGTCACGAACGGGTCGCGGTCGAGGATGCCCTGGTCGATATAAGTCGGCAGGAACTTGCCGGCGTCATCCCGCGACAGGCCATAGGTGGTTTGGGTCAGGTCATTGGTGCCGAAGCTGAAAAAATCGGCGACCGAGGCGATCTTATCGGCGATGATGCAGGCGCGTGGCAGTTCGATCATCGTGCCAATCGAATGCTCGATCGACATGCCGGCTTCGGCAAACACCTCCGCAGCGACTTTTTCGATCTGGGCGCGGGTGATCTCAAGCTCCTTCATCATCCCCACCAGCGGGATCATGATTTCCGGCACCGGCGCGTTGCCGGTTTCCCGCGCGATGGCAATCGCGCCCTCGAAAATCGCGCGCGCCTGCATTTCGTAGATTTCCGGATAAGAAATCCCCAAACGGCAGCCGCGATGCCCGAGCATCGGATTGGCCTCGGCGAGTT
>JANXRN010000355.1 GCA_025352995.1 Acetobacteraceae bacterium | reverse complement strand
CGACGGGGGTATTTTCCTCGACCGTGAATTTGTAGCGGGAAAACAGCTCGATCAAACCATCGGCTTCGTACGTCTTGCCCTTGGTATCGTATTCCGTGTTGAGATCGACCCTCTCTCCCTGCGCGAAGAATATCTTGTTGGGGACGTGGAGAGGATTTCCAGGCCGCTCGGAGAATCCATCAATCCGGATGACCTCGCGGCTGCCCTCTTTAACCAGGCGTCGCGTCAGATCAGGATTGCGCTCAAGGTCGAGTGCTGACACCTCACGATCAAGACACTCGAACAGACCGCCGTTGAGGAAGGGAACCTGTTTGAATAGCTTGAGCGCCCCCTCCGGATCGCGGAAGGCGTCACGGAAGCGATAGACGGTGTGGATGAGATATTGCCCATCAAGACCAGTGCCAATCGCCTTGGTGCGCCACCTTCGATCTTCGGTCATCTCCGTGTTCAGGGTGGCAAAGAACAGGTTTTGCAGCACGGCCTTGTAAAAAGTGCTGCTCTCGCGGTGATTGGCGGGGTTCTCGTTCAGTAACCCGGCCAGTTGACTAAGTTCGAACAGGCCCTCGGGGACAAGCCCCTTCTCCTTGATGAACCAAACGAAGATGAGTCGGGTCAACAGGCGAATGACGGCAATCTGGTTTTGTTCGCCACGCTTCCTCTCGTCCGTCTCGATCGCAGCGGCGGGGAACGTCACCTCGTTGACCGACCAGAAGAACCAGTTCGCCAATTCGCGGTAGAAGCGCGTATTCAGCGCCTGCGCCGATAGGGCCTCGATCCAGCCGTCATAGAGGTCACGAAAATTGGTTGGTGTGCCTCGACCACGCACCTTCACCACCGAGAGGGCGATGTCGCATAGAATATCGACATGCGCACGGTGAGGTGCTGCAAGGTTGATGTCCTTGACGATCGATATCTTCTTCTCCAGCACGTCCCGCGATCCATCCTTCTTGTTCGGACGACGATCGATCACGGCCAGCGACGCGAACGCGCCGTGCGTGAAAAGAATAACGGCTGGCATCGGGAAAAGCCGGTTGATCTCGCGCGTGATGCCGGCCAGCCCGCCACGGGTCCACTCGTCGCCGGCCAACTCGATAGCAAGGAAGACGAATGATTCGATGATGGAGGTCCGGTAGTCCTGCTGGCTGTGCAGGAGGTTGCGGTTGGCCTGTGCGAGGATCGGAATTTCGTCGTTGGTTAGCTGAAAAAGGAAATCGACGCGCCGCCACTTGTCGGTTTGCGCCACTGGCTTCGTGGACAAGGTGCCAGCCGGGTCCAAAAACGCGAGAAAGGACGCCGCAGTCCCGTCAAGATCGACGGTCTTCCGGCTGACATAGCCAAGGGCTGCGAATAACCCCGTCGCGGCTGCCTTGACCGGCTTTGTGGCAAGCGCCTTGAGCGCGCATCGGACCTGAAGGCGGGGATCAGCCATCCACGCGCTCCGTTTCCGGCATGATGACGAGCCATGTTACCAGATCGAAGTCGGTCGCGGACTTGGGCAACTTGGTGTCGTCGATCAGTTTCCCACCTCGACCCGTGAACAGATTGCCGAGGTTCTTCTTCTCTGATTGGGAGGCGATGGCGCTGATAGCCGCCTCCAACAGGCCGCTAAAGCGTGCCATATCCCTGCCGTCGTCGGTCCGCTCGTCGAAAATCTCGCAGAGTTTGGCATATGGCTCGGTCGCCCCTTGGCAGACGGCGCGGAAAATTTCCAGCACCTGCTTCGGCGCGGTAAAATTGTACCGGATTTCGCCGGTCTCGCGCACGTAGACCAGGAAGTAGGGCTGTAGAGGGTTAACGGCCTCGCCATCTGGCGATGCCAGCCGCTGCTTGAGACAGAAAATCGTGCCGGGCTGGATTGTCGGATAATCTGCGTGCGGTGGTACGACCGCATAGAGACCCAGCGGCGCGGCCTCCAATCGTTCCCGATTTGCCTCGATGTAGCCCATTAGCTCGGTGCGGAAATCATCCAGCGTGAACTCATTCAATGCCACAGACTCATTGAAATCCTCAAGATCGAGCACCTCGTCTTTCAGGCGCAGCAATTGCTTGTCGCGGTAGCGGAGGTCATCTTGAATAAGGTCTTCAATATCCTTCGTTTGAAGGATGTTGTCCTCAGCAGTCGCCGATATGTCCACTAGCGCCATACGCGCTTCGACGCGGTTTTTCAGATTGATGTATTTATTCAGGTCGGGCGTCGGCCAGAAATTTACCAGTTGGATTTCCTGATTCAGGCTTCCGATACGATCAATTCGGCCGAAGCGCTGGATAATGCGAACGGGGTTCCAGTGGATGTCGTAATTTATTAAATAGTCGCAATCCTGAAGGTTCTGTCCCTCTGAAATACAGTCCGTGGCGATCATAATGTCGATCTCGCCATTCTGTGGCATCGACTTGATTTTTGCGCGCTGTTTGGCTCGCGGAGAGAAGTTCGTCAGTATCTGAGAGAACTCTGCCTTGCCAAATGTGGTCCGATTCGGCTTTGAGCCGCCGGAGACAAGAGCGATGTGCAGGCCAAGCGTTTGCCTGGCCCAATCTTCCAAGGACTCGTACAGGTAGGCCGCAGTGTCGGCGAACGCACAAAACACGATTACCTTGCGATTTTCTTCACCGCGCATATTGCGTTCAGGATGCCGGACCTTTTGTTCGATCAGCTTCTTAATTTCTGCGAGCTTGGCGTCGCGTGAAGGATCGACGGCTTTTGCGGCAACTGACAGCAGGGATAGCTGCTGCTTGTCGGTAGCTAGGTCTTTCAGCCACCGATTGACGTCGAGATGCGCCATCTGAAATTTGAGCTTGGTGCCTACCTGAAAGGCCTGCGTCAGGTCGTCGTCGTCCTCGTCCTCAGCCGCGAACATGTCCGGCTGCAGGTCTTCCGCCTCTGTTTGTGCATGAAGCGTGTAGGCACGCAAGCGGGCCTCAAGCTGCTCAATCTTCGTGACCGTGCGCTCCATCGTAATCGCGAAGGCGTGGACCGAGCTTTCGAGACGCTTGAGGAAATTGACCTTGATCATGCCGATCAAGAATTTCTCACGGTTAGCTTGCGAGAAGTTGACGATCTTCCGCTCTTCATATTGAGCCGCGTATGCGGGCAGCACGTATCGCGACGGATTGAAGAGTGACAGTTCGTATTTGGATATCTCGTCATTTAGTCGATCGTAGGACAAAAACCGTCCGTGCAGGTCGATTTCGGAGAATACGGAAAGTGGCTTCCTACGCTTTGGAAAATGGCCGATCTTCTCCAGAGATGCCCGATAGTATTTCTTGATGTGCTTGCGCGACCTGGCGATGGTGAGTTCGTCAAGTAGCGTGAAAAAGGCGGCTGGAAGACGATCCATTAGTTCGCGAGCGTCGCGTTCGCCGCTCCGAAGCGCCCACTCCATAAAGGTCTTTTGCGCTGTAGCGAGCGTGTCCTTAATGCTGTTGATCGCCAAGTCGGGCGCAAACGCTGAATCACGCCCCTCGGTCAAAAAGTAGATTTGATTCCGAAGATCGCGCAGATCGTTGTTGACCGGCGTCGCCGACAGCAACAGTACCTTGGTTCTGACACCCTTCTTGATCACGTCGTCCATCAGTCGCTCGTAGCGGCTCTTTCGGACGATGTTTCCGTCTTCGTCGCGCTTCCCCTTTGTGTTATTTCTGAAATTGTGGGATTCATCGATCACAACCAGATCGAAGTTGCCCCAACTGATCGTCGCTAAATCGATCCCATCAACCTTCCCAGACTCCCGCGATAGGTCCGTGTGTGAGAGAACCGTGTAGCTAAAACGGTCCCGCAGGAAGGGATTCAGATCGCTATTGTTCTGGGCCAAGAAGACAGTCCAGTTATCGCGCAATTTCTTTGGGCATAATACTAGAACCCGATGATTGCGGAGTTCGAAGTATTTAATGACGGCCAGCGCTGAATAGGTCTTCCCGAGGCCAACACTATCGGCGAGAATGCACCCGTTGTGGGCATTGATTTTATGGATTGCGCCCTTAGCGCCATCCTTCTGAAAGTCGAATAGCGCCTTCCACACGTCCGTGTCGATGATCGCCGTCTGTTCGAATAGAGCCGCGTCAGCATCCTGCCCTGAGATGAATCGCTCAAAAATATGGTAGAGTGTCTTGAAATAGACAAACTCTGGTGCGTGATTGACGTAAAGCTGTTCAAGATAGCGAAGAACCTCGGCCTTTACATCCGAGACGAGACTTCGATCATTCCATAGAGCATCGAACCACGATTTTAGGTCGGCACGATCACGGTCGCTGTCCACTATCAGATTGAGCTCGATGTTTGGCGTATTTGATATACCCAGGCCGCGGCGCGTAAAATTTGAGCTCCCGACAATCGCGTGCTCCCGGCGCCCGTCGTCGACGTGATACATTTTCCCGTGGACAAAATTTGCGGCGATAACCGAGCGTATGTCGACTTTTTTGTTCAGCCATTGTGCGCAATCGAAGGCAACCTGACGCTGCTGCAATCGGTTGACGAGTTCCAGCCCATCGTCCTCGATTGCGAAGCTCTTCCGTTCGGTTTTCTCCGGGTCCAAAGAACCGACGAACCGTGGCTCACCAAACAGGAACCTAAGCCTGTCGATGCCATCCAGGTTTCCCTTGAGATCGTTGTAGGCATGGATCGTAAAATACGCTGATACGACCGAAAGCGCGCTCCCGTCCGATATTCGATTCTTGAGAAATTCCGCAACGCTGCCCCTAGAGTGGTTGTCTCGAATTCCATGCATGGCGGTTGGGTGCGATTGCGTCATAGTGATCTCGCTCGATGAGGGCGCTGGCGGGAGGTGGAAATCATCGATCTTACCCGGTAGCCTTAAGCGGCCCGGAGGTATGGTTTTCAATCCAACTGTCGATATCCGCCCGCTTGAACCGCCATTGCCCTCGGACCTTGAAAGCGGGGATCTCGGCGCGCTGGGCCATCGTATAGACGGTCTTTTCAGCCACCTTCAGAAGCGTGGCCATCTCCGGCAGGGTTAGAATTTCGTCCGGCATTGCCAAAGCCCCTCCTCCAATCAGACCATCGGAGGCTAAGGCCTAGCAGTAATTGCCAGAGGACGCCAGACGGGGAGAGCGGAGCCTTGCGACAGGCCACCCGCCTATCCCAGAGCGTTCGTGGAGCGCTTGAATGGCATCGTCGATCCGAGTCCAACACAACCTCCGGGCGATCTGGGCCGGTTCTTGCCGAATGTCTGTCTGCCGACCCGAAATTGGCACGGCAACCGGCTTACGGCCGACTTCATGCGATTTCTCGTCGAGGGGCAGCCTGAGCCGGCCTCGCTTTGTCTTGGCGAAGTGGAGGCAAAGGTGGGAGAGATTGGCGCTTGAAGGTTAGAGCGGGATTACTCCAGGCTGAATCGATTTTTCGATCCGACGCGGGGCATCTTCTGATTCAATATGGCTGCCGGGTCAGGAGGCCAGCATGCATGTGGGCGCCTTATTCTCTAGACTTGCGTGAGCGCGTTGTCGCGGCTGTTGAGGTTGGCCACATTTTGCGGGACCGGACAGCCGTGCATTTTGGCGTTGCGATCAGCACTGCCATCAACGGAGCAAAGTCCTCTCGCCGAACCGACCCTACGGCCGAGCCAACCCCGCCTTGGCCAGAGCGTTGGCCCACTGCTTTTGCAAACGAGTGTGGGAGATGGTTCGCATCCGGAGGTTACGACGCCAACGAATGAACGGTATGCCAGCCTCGCGACACCTGCGTTCCAAATCATCGCCCCAGGCCTTCTTGCCGCGGGAGGCCCGCTCTCTAATGGCATCACAATCTTCGTCAGTCGGGAACTGTCGCAGGCGCGGTGGCAGGGTGATGCGCGCGGAGATATGCAGCAGCATGAAGGCGCCAAGTTGGTAATCGTCGTCGTCCTTCCTTCCTGGCTGGTGGCCCTCATCGAGATAATGGGACATCTCAAACGCCAGTTCCTGAAACGCCTCGGTTTTCTTCTCCCGAGCACGCCCGTCTTCATCCATCGCCCCGAGGAATGTTACGTCGAGCGAGTGGTAGTCCAGCACGATGTCATCGGGATGAGGGATGATCTCGGGCACTGGGCCGCCGGCCTTGAGAGCGGCAGCAATGTGTGCCCGCTGACGCTCCTGATATGTTTGCCAGAACTCGAACCGTTCCTTCCGCTCACCGTGATAGCGGTCATCCTCGCGCTGCTGGTATTCGAGATAGGTACGCTGGGCGAGTACACCACCGCGGAGCGCACCCAATGCCAGAGCGCGCAAGACCGCCGCAGTGGTCGATACGTCGTGACGCCCTGTGGCATCCGTGACGGTAATTTGGCGCGCGGCTTCACGACGGAGAATTTCCCGGGTCGGATGGCGCGCCGGTAAGAAGGGGAACGGCGCGGGCGTCACCTTCTTCGGTCGGCCTCGCGGGTTACCCGATTTGCCTTTCTGGAACTGCCCTGGCTTTGGCGTCCTCGCCGAGACGTTGCGGCCATTGTCATCACCATCGCTCATGACACATCCCCAACCTGGCTCAACCCACTCCGATCCTGCGCAACCACCTCGAACGCTGTGCCACCCGTCTCCAGCACGGCCGGCTTGCCGGTGAAGCGCTCAAACCGTCGGATGATGGTGTCGCAATAGAACGGATCATATTCGATCAGCCGCGCGGCCCGCCCGGTCATCTGGGCGGCAATCAGAGTAGTGCCCGACCCGGCAAACGGGTCCAGCACGATATCACCCCGGCGCGAGCAATCACGGATCGCATCCGCCACCAACGCCACCGGCTTC
>JANXRN010000122.1 GCA_025352995.1 Acetobacteraceae bacterium | reverse complement strand
CCGCGGGGTGCGGGCGCGGATTGCGGGGCGGACGATGGTGGCGCATCTGGCGGCTATGCGGGGGTATTTTGAGGCGGTTAAGGATTTGAAGTAAGGATCTACTTTGTTTGAAAACAAAGTAGCAAAAAAACTTTATCAATTTCTGGCCGTTGGCTCGGGAACTTACCGCAGTCGCACGGTACCCGTAACAAGTGTGAAAAAGTTTTTTTGGTTCTTTTTGTTCACAAAAAGAACATTCTTGGAGAATCCTGATGGCCCTCCCTAAACGCGTAAACCTGGTGGAGGTCGGCCCCCGCGAAGGCTGCCAATTCGAAGGCATCGGCGACCCGACCCGGATTTCGACCGCGGCCAAAGTGCAGCTCATCGATGCGCTCGCCGCAACCGGCGTTGGCGCCATCCAGATGGTGAGTTTCGTATCGCCCAAGCAGGTGCCGCAAATGGCCGATGCCGAAGCGGTGTGCGCAGCGATCACCCCGCGCGCGGCAGTGGTTTATTCCGGGATTTACCTGAATGATGCGGGTCTGAAACGGGCTTTGCAGGCGGGCGTTATCGAGATTTCCGGCAAGCTGAGCTTCACCGCGTCGGACGCATTTTCCATGCGCAATCAACGGCGGACCCATGCCGAAGATGTGGTGATGCAAGACAAGATCGCGGAATTATATCGGGGGGCGAATATTCCGATCACCCATGGCAACATCATGGCCGCTTTTGGCTGCAATTTTGAGGGCGAAATCCCGCTTGCCCGCGTTCTGGACTATATCGCGGAGTTGCAGGCGATTGCCGGCGGCGGGTTGAAGTCGGTTTCGCTGGCGGACACGATGGGGTGGGCCGATCCCGAAATGATCCGCCGCGCGGTGGGCGAAGTGCGGAGCCGCTGGCCGGACTTACGGGTGGCGCTGCATTTGCACGACACGCGGGCGCTGGCGATTGCCAATGTTTATGCGGCGCTGTTGGAAGGCGTGAGTGATTTCGATACTGCGGTCGGGGGATTGGGCGGCTGCCCGTTTGCCGGCATCCAAGGTGCCGCCGGCAATGTCTGCACTGAGGAAGTGGTGTTTCTATGCCGGCAATTAGGGATCGAAACCAGGATTGATCTGCCGGCGATGGTGGAATGCGCGCGGCTGGCACAGGACATTGTCGGCCATCCGCTGCCGAGCAAGCTGATTAACGCAAACCTCGATCTACCGGCATGATCAAGCATCTTCATTTCGGCCTCGACGAGTTTGCGGCGCGCAAGGCCGCAACGATTGCGGCCATGCAGAAGCAGGGGATTTCGGCGCTGCTGATGTTTCGCCAGGAGAGCATGTACTGGCTCACCGGCTATGACACGTTCGGCTATGTCTATTTCCAATGCCTGGTGCTGACCGATGACGGGCGGTTGGCGTTGCTGACGCGGGCGCCGGACTTGTTGCAAGCGCGCTTTACCTCGATTGTTGATGACATCAGGGTTTGGGTGGACGGGCCGGCGGCGATGCCGGCGGTGGAATTGCGCGA
Source organism: Acetobacteraceae bacterium (assembly GCA_025352995.1). Classification (GTDB taxonomy): domain Bacteria; phylum Pseudomonadota; class Alphaproteobacteria; order Acetobacterales; family Acetobacteraceae; genus CAITOL01. The sequence goes on along the minus strand of JANXRN010000122.1, from coordinate 876 downwards.
AATGCTGCGCGGTCTGGGCCAAGCTTGGAGCAAAATCGGGGTTGAGTGGGACGCCTATGGGCTGACCGCGGCCAATGGTCACAGACTGACGGCGGCGATGCATGGATTTGCCGATCTTGAAGATGCATCGGGCCTGGTTTCCGCGCTGCGGCTGATCAAGTCGCCCGCGGAAATAGCCTATGTCCGTCGTGCCGCCGAACTGGCGGATGCGGCGTTGGATGCCGCCGAGGCTGGAACCAGGCCGGGCGCGTTTGAGGGCGATATTCTCGCCGACATGCAGGCGGCGGTATTTCGTGGCGGTGGGGACGATCCGGCCAATGAATACATCATCGGGTCTGGGCCGGGCGCGCTGATGTGCCGGTATTTTTCCGGCCGGCGGCATCTGGATGCGGATGATCAACTGACCTTGGAATTCGCCGGCGCCTATCGGCATTACCACGCCTGCCTGATGCGGACGTTTCTGATCGGGCGCGCCGCGCCAGAATTGGTGTCAATGCATGCGGCCTGCGAGGACGCGTTATATGCGGCCGAAGCGGCGTTGCGACCCGGGGAGCCGTTGGGCGCGGTGTTCGATGCCCACGCGGCAACGCTTGATGCGGCGGGCTTGCGGGCGCAACGGCTGAATGCGTGCGGATATTCGCTGGGCACCACGTTTGCGCCGAACTGGATGGACACGCCGATGCTCTATGCCGGTCAGCCGATTATAGCCCAGCCGGGGATGGTGTTCTTCCTGCATATGATTGTGTTTGACGCCGATCGCGGCCTGGCAATGACCTTGGGGCGGACGTCGCTGGTGGGTGAACATGGCGCCGAACCGCTCAGCCGTGGGTCGCTGGGCCTGGTGCGGCGGTAGTTCGCATGGTCACCTGACCTCGC
>JANXRN010000118.1 GCA_025352995.1 Acetobacteraceae bacterium | reverse complement strand
GCCGCCTGCGCCCGCGCTTTGCCGCAATTACCGGGCTGGCGGGCGGAAATGATCGGCGCCGATCGGTTCCGCGCCGATAGCCCGGAAACCGACTTCACCCGCGCGTTGCGCCCCAAGGCTGAAGCAGCCGGGATCGCGCTGCTGGGCTATCGGCCGCATGGCGATGTGCTGGCGGCGATGGCGCGGGCGGCAATCGTGGCGGTGCCGAGCCGTTGGCCGGAGCCGTTTGGCTTGACCGCATTGGAGGCCTTGGCCTGTGGCGCGACGCTTCTCTACGCGCCGCGCGGCGGGCTGCCGGACGTGGCGGGCGATGCCGGAATCGAAATTGACCCCGAAAATGCGGAAAGCTTTGCGGCCGCTATGGTTGCGGCGGCGGCCCATCCCGCCCCCTGCCCGGCCCGCGCTGCCCGGTTCGGCCTGGGACCGGTTGGCGCCGCGCTTGCCACGCTGCGCCGAAACACGCTGGACGCATGGTCGCGCACGCCATCCACCCCTATATAGGGCGCGAAGCAGCGACTGGAGCCCATCATGGCCGATACCGATCTTGTCCCCGTAACCGTGCTGACCGGCTATCTCGGCGCCGGGAAAACCACCTTGCTCAACCGCATCCTGACCGAACAGCATGGCCGCAAATATGCTGTGATCATCAACGAGTTCGGTGAACTCGGCGTCGATAACGACCTGGTGGTCGATACCGATGAAGAAGTGTTCGAGATGAATAATGGCTGCATCTGCTGCACCGTGCGCGGCGATCTGATCCGCATCGTTGGCGGGCTGATGAAGCGGCGCGACAAATTCGATGGCATCATTATCGAGACCACCGGCCTCGCCAACCCTGCCCCAGTGGCACAGACGTTTTTCGTCGATGACACAGTGCGGGCGAAAACCAAGCTCGACGCCATCATCACCGTGGTCGATGCGCTGAACTTGCCGGCGCGGCTGGAAGACAGCCACGAGGCCGCCGACCAGATCGCCTTTGCCGACGTGATTGTGCTCAACAAGACCGATCTGGTGACGCCGGAGCAACTGGTCGCAGTGGAAGCGCAGGTGCGCAAGATCAACAAATTCGCCCGCATCCATCACGCGCAGAAATCCAACGTGCCAATTGCCGAATTGCTCAACCAGGGCGCGTTCGACCTCAACCGGGTGCTGGCGCATACGCCGGACTTCCTGACCGATGACGAACACGAACATAATGACGATATCGCCTCGATGAGCTTTGAGGCGGAAAAGCCGCTCGATCCGGAACGTTTCAACGCCTGGATTGGCGCGCTGCTGGCGGAAAAAGGCGCCGATCTGCTGCGCACCAAGGGTATCTTGGCGTATGAGGGCGATGATCGCCGCTTTGCCTTCCAGGCGGTGCACATGATCGCCGACGGCGATTTCATCAGCAATTGGAAGGACGGCGATCCGCGCACCAGCAGGCTGGTGTTCATCGGCCGCAACCTCAACCGCCCGCAACTGCGGCGCGGCTTTGAATCCTGCCAGGCTTCATGAGCGCGACGGTCAGTCCCGACAACATCCTGCAAACCCGCGGCGTGCAACGCGGGCTGGAGGCGTTTGTTGTCGCCGCTGCGTTCAATCGTGACGGCGCCTGCGCGTTTGCCACCGGCGACGGACGGGTGCTGATCGTGCGCAAGGGCGTCGGGGAATGGCAGGAAATTGCCGCCCATGATGGGGGCGTGCTGTCACTGGCGGCCGATTTGTCCGGCGGCTGGCTCAGCGGCGGTGATGATGGCCGGTTTCTGCGCATTGCCGCCGATGGCGCGGTGACCGAATTGGCCAGCTACGGAATGAAATGGGTCGAACATGTCGCCGCCGCGCCGGATGGCAAGGGCGGCGTGCTTGCCTGCACGGTCGGCAAGTTCGTGCATGTGTTCGCGCCGGATGGAAAAAAGCTGAAATCGCTGGAACACCCGTCATCGGTGACCGGGATTGCGTTCGATCTGAAGGGCAAGCGGCTGGCGGCCTCGCATTATAATGGCGCGAGCGTGTGGTTTGTGGCGTCGAAAAGCGACAATCCCAAACGGCTGGAATGGAAAGGCAGCCACACCGGCGTGGCCATGCATCCAGAGGCCGAGGCGGTGGTGACCGCGATGCAGGAAAATTCGCTGCATGGCTGGCGGCTCACCGAAACCCAGCACATGCGAATGACCGGGTACCCGAGCAAGACCCAGGCAATCGGGTTCACCAAGAACGGGAAATGGCTGGCCAGTTCCGGGGCCGATTCGATCGTGCTGTGGCCGTTTTTCGGCGGCGGGCCGATGGGCAAAGCGCCCACCGAGCTTGCCGGCGGCGACGACATTATCTGCACCATGATCGCGGTGCATCCGTTAAGCGAGGTTGTGGCGGCAGGCTTTGCCGATGGCATGGTGGTGGTGGCCGATATCAGTTCGTCCCGCATTTTGCCGGTGGCCGATTCCGGGCGCGGGCCGGTTTCGGCGCTGGCGTGGAACGATAGCGGGACATTGCTCGGGTTCGGGACCGAAACCGGGTTCGCGGCTGTGGTGGATTTTTCGAAGAAATAGGGTGCTGCAGCAAGGCTGACGCCAAGAAAGCACTCCTTTTTTTGAAAAAAAAGGAGCAAAAAAACTTTCCACTTTGGTTCCCAGCGCTGCGCCGTTCCCGGGTACCCAGGCCAACGGCAAGGAATAGATAGAAAGTTTTTTTGGTTCTTTTTGTTCACAAAAAGAACAGCTTGCCTTCTGACACCCTTGAACAATTACTAAAAATAGGAGCCGACATGGACATGATCGAAGCGCGCGGCATGCGCATGCCTAAACTTGGCCTTGGTACCTGGCGGATGAAGGGCGAGGAATGTGCGAAAGCGGTGCTTGGCGCGCTTGATCGCGGCTATCGGCACATCGATACCGCGCAGATGTATGCCAATGAAGACGCGGTGGGGGAGGCTTTGGCCAACACAAGCGTCAAGCGCGGTGACATCCATCTGACCACCAAAGTTTGGCATGAAAACCTGGCGCCGGACCGGATGCGGGCGGCGATGGACAACAGCCTGAAACAGCTACGGGTCGATTACGTCGATCTCTATCTGATCCACTGGCCGTCGCCGACGATGAACCTGGCGGACTCGCTGGGGCAGATGGTGAAGTTCCAGGAACAGGGCCTGGCGCGGCATATCGGCGTGTCGAACTTCCCGAGCGCATTATTGCGCGAAGCGGTGGACGTGATCGGCGCGCCGATCGTGTGCAACCAGGTCGAATATCACGTGCTGCGCGACCAGACGGCTGTGCTGGCGATGCTGCGCAAGCATGGCATGGCGCTGACTGCTTACTGCCCGCTGGCGCAAGGGCGGCTTGCCGACTATCCCGCGCTTGATGCGATTGCGACTAAGCATGGCGTGACGTCGGCGCAGGTGGCACTGAACTGGCTGCTGTCGCAGGACAACGTGGCCGCGATCCCGAAAGCCGGGCGGGCGGAAAGCCAGCAGGCCAATCTCGACGCGATGAAATTCACCCTCGATGATGCGGACCGCGCGGCGATTGCTGCGCTGCCGAAGAACGAACGATTTGTCAGCCCGGCGACCGGGCCTATGTGGGATGCGGTGCCGGGCTAAAGAAAGGTCTTCTTTGTTTGAAAACAAAGAGGCAAAAAAACTTTACCACTTTGGTTCCGAGCACTTCGCTGTTGCGGGGGGCGCACGCCAACGGCAAGGAATGGATAAAAAGTTTTTTTGGTTCTTTTTGTTCACAAAAAGAACATCCTTACCCTGACAGAACTTCCTTCAAATAGTCCTCCTGCCGAACCACCATCGCCGCATCAAGCTCCAAGCTCACCCGCGCCGCCGCCTGCACGCGCGCGATCTCTGCCGCTTGCCGATCGCGGGCCAGCGCGCCGGTAACGCTGGCGGTGTGGCGGCGGTGGACGTTCAGGGGCGCGGCGATCCAGGCAACGTGGCCGTCGCTGTGGGCGAGCAGATCGACATAAAGCCGCCAGTCGCCGGCCATGCGGAGGTCGTTCAGATCGGCGCGGCAACGTTCAAGCGCGGCGAGCAGCGCGGTGCGGCGCCAGAGTACGGCGCTGGCATTCAGGATGAGGTTGCGTTCACCGAGATAGGCTCGGGCGAAGGCGCGTGCCGGGATGATGGCGTCGCGCGCCAGGCCTTGGGCGCCGGCTTCGGCGAAGTAGCCCTGGTAGCTGGGCCACATCGGCGCGCTGTCGCCATCGATGCTGCGGCTATCGCAAATTGCCATATCGACATTGGGCGCGGCAGCGAGGCGAGCGGTGAGGGTGGCGAGGAAGCCGGGATCGGCTTCGTCATCGGCTTCGGCGATCCAGATGAAGTCCCCGGCGGCCAAATCGACGCCCCGGCGCCATTGCCGGAACACCGAGCCGGAATTGCGCGGGTTGACCAGCAGCTTGATGTCACGACCCCAATCGGCGGCGATCCGGGTGGCGACGGTGGCGCTGGCATCGGTCGAAGCATCATCGAGCACAATGACCTCGACCACCGGGTGGGTTTGCGCAAAGATCGAGGCGAGGCGGGTCGGCAGGTAGCGTGCGTAATTATAGCTCGGCACGATAACCGAGACCCTGGCGAGATCGGGCAACAGCGTGGTCAGCAACTGTTCGGTATAGCGATCGAAATTAAAATGGCGGCGCGCGGCGGCGGCGAGGCGGATGCGATCGGCGGGCAGGCGCAGCAACAGCAGCGCCTGGCGCGCCATGCCCTCGCAGTCCGCCATCGGCACAATCTGCCCGGCATCGAGCTGGTCGAGCATGTGGGGAATGCCGCCCGACCCGGCGAAGGCGATGGTTGGCAGGCCGGCGGTCATGGCTTCGAGCACCACGCTGGGGAATGGGTCTTCGCGGGAGGTCAGCGCGAAAACATCGGCCGCGCTGAACCAGTCGCCAGGATCGGGCTGATGGCCGGGCAGCAGGAACGTGCCGGTGGCGATTGCTGCGGCAATTTCGCCAGCGAGATGGGCGCGCAAGACGGGGTCAATATCGCCGATCCAGCAGAACACCACCTGCTTGTCGCGACGCCGGGCGGCGCGCCAGACATGGAGGAACAGATCAAAGCCCTTGCGCAAATCGGCATAGCCGGCGCCGAGCACCATGCGCGTGTCGGCGGCCAGACCCAGCCGGCCGCGTAACCGGGTGCGGGCGCGGGTAGTGAAGCTGTTGGCGCGGTAGCAGCCTTGCGGCGCGATCAGGCCGCGCGCGGGATCGAGTTCTACCAACCTGGCCGCACCATCGCGCACTGCGTCGGCCGCGAAGATCACTTTTTCGGCGTGGCGGACAGCGACGGCGAGCGCTTGTTGCAGGCCGTGGGCCTGGATCATCCCAGCCAGTTCGTGAACCAGCAGGATGCTGGCGATGCCGGCGAGGTGCAGGTTGGCAATCGCCGCCGAAGATGCCGCCGAATTGACGATGGCGTGGGTAACGCCGCGCGCCGCGGCACCGGCGAGAAAGCCATCGAGGCCGATAGTTCCGCCCAGCAAAGTCGTCGGCGCGATTGCGCTGTACTCTGCCCGCAACGGCCCGTCGGCGAGCAGCAGGATTTCGAGCCGCACCCCCATGCGCCGCTGCAATTGCCGCGCAAGATGCAACAACAGCATTTGTGCGCCGGCTGGGAAGGCATCATGCCCGACCAGCAGCAGGCCCGGCGCTGTTTCGGCAACGCTGGTGACGGTTCGCGCAGTGGCGTTGAGGAAGGCAGCACCGAAATGAACGTCGGGTTCGAGATAGGCGCCTTCGGCCCATTCGTTCCAGGCGTTGACGGCGACAATCGTCTCCCCAAAAAAGCGGTTTTCCTGGGCGCGGGCGATTAGCGCGCCGAGCCAGGCGGCGTATTTCGCCGGCGTCGCGCCATGCACCACTAATCCCGCGCCCTGGCGTCGGGCGTCATTGTCCCAGCTGGGCACCAGGGTTTTGATCTGCGGGTAGGCAGGAACCGGTTCGGCGAGCGATGCCACCACGACATCGTCATAAGCATAAACCTGCCCACTCGCTTCGGGGTCGAAATAGGACAGGTTGGGGTTTTGCAGCGGCAATCCGCCGACGAGCTTGTGCGGGGGGAATTCGATGGCGCCGTCAAAGCCGAAATC
>JANXRN010000079.1 GCA_025352995.1 Acetobacteraceae bacterium | reverse complement strand
TTGGTATTATCCGGTCGGTTTCTTTCGATCGCCATTCCGCCGCAACAGGAATTCTCGCCCAACCTTGACCATCGGCGTGTCGCCGTACTCAACAATATCCGCCGTCGCATAGGTTTCGGACCAGCTATCGGGAATGAAGCTTCCGGTGCCAACCACGTCCACTGGCGCCTTGGCGTCCGCCATCACCCGGCATTTATCGACGCCGAAGCCTGACGACGCAACAATCCGCACCGCCGGGAAACCCGCCCCATCCAGCGCTTCGCGCATGCGCCAGATAGACGCCGCCGATACCCCGGTGCCGATCAAATAGCGCAATTCGGTTTCGCTGCGGTAGCGCCGGATGGCGCCCGGTGCATGGCGTTCGAGCACCGCGTAGCTTTCTGCCGGATCGAGCCCTTCGAGGAAGCGCCCGCCATGCGTGTCGAGCCGGAACTGAAGCCGCCCCGCGCGGGCGAGGTCGGGGAAGCGCTGGCAGACCGCCAGCCCATCAGTCACTTCGCGGCCGAAATAATCGACCAGCACGGTCAGCACTTCATTGGGGAAGGTTTCGTGGAACATTTCGGCGGCCCGCACCGTGGTACCAGCGTAGCCGATCAAGGCGTGCGGCATGGTGCCCATGCCGAGCTTGCCGCCATACCAATGGGCAGTGCCATCATTGGCGTTGCCGACAAAGCCTTTGGCCCCTTCGCGCTGAGCTGCGGCACTGCCGACCGACGCGCCATAGGCCATCATTTCCTGCATTTCCGCGCCCGCGCAATGGCGGGCATCCATGGCGAGGAAGGCGACCCCCGGCAACGACAGGCACATCTGGTACGCGTTATGCGCGGCAACGCAGGCCGGGCCAATTTTCTGCAGCATGATGGTTTCAAGATCGGACAGCAGCGCGAAGCTGCCGCTGATATAGACCAACGGTTCCCCCGCGCCGGTCCAGCTGCCTTCCGGGTGGGTCACATCGATGTCAAAGCTGGTGCCACGTTCTTTGGCGACCGCTTGGACCCAGTCGAGCATCAGTCGCGGCGCCGACACCACTGGGCGGCGCAGGAACACCGCGTAGGTAACGCGCTGGTCGCCGAAGCGCTGCACCACCTGGCGGGTGCGATTGAAATAGACATCGGTTCGGGCGGCGATGTCTGCGCCGAGCGCGTCCACGCCGCTACTGCGCCGCGGCGGCAAGCGGGGTGAAATCTCGGCGGCGCTTCAATTCCTCCGATACCAGGAAGGCGAGTTCCAACGACTGTTCGGCGTTCAGGCGTGGATCGCAGAAGGTTTCGTAACGATCGGCGAGATCGGCTTCGGATAATTGATGCGCGCCGCCGATGCATTCGGTGACTTCGCGACCGGTCATTTCGACATGCACGCCGCCGGCCCAGGTGCCTTCGGCGGCATGGACGTTGAAGAAGCCGCTGACCTCGGCAAGAATCGCGTCAAAGCTGCGGGTCTTGGTTTTGTTCGCCGTGCTGATGGTGTTGCCGTGCATCGGATCGCATAGCCAGACGACTTTTTTGCCGGCGCGCTTGACCGCGCGGACCAGCGGCGCCAGCAAGGTTTCGACCTTGTCGGCCCCCATCCGGCTGATCAGGGTCAGGCGACCGGGTTCGTTGGCGGGGTTGAGCGTATCGATCAGGCGCAGCAGATCATCCACTGTCGTGGTCGGCCCGACCTTGAGGCCGAGCGGGTTTTTCACCCCGCGCAGGAATTCGACATGGGCGTGATCGGGCTGGCGAGTACGATCGCCGATCCACAGGAAATGCGCCGAACACGCGTACCAGTCGCCAGACGTGGAATCGACCCGCGTGAGCGCCTGTTCGTAGGGCAGCAGCAGGGCTTCGTGGCTGGTGTAGAAATCGGTTTCACGAATTTGCGGGGTTGATGTGCTGGTCATCCCGCAAGCGGCCATGAAGGCGAGCGTTTCATCGATGCGCGATGCGAGGTCCTGGTAGCGCGCGGCGAGCGGCGACCGCGCGGCGAATTCGAGGTTCCAGCGATGGACTTCGTGCAGATCGGAATAGCCACCGGTGGCGAAGGCGCGCAGCAAATTGAGCGCGCCGGCCGACTGGAAATAGCCGATTTCCATCCGCGCCGGATCGGGGATGCGCGATGCCGCATCGAAGCCTGGGCCGTTGATGATGTCGCCGCGGTAGCTCGGCAGCGTTTCGCCGCCGATGGTTTCGGTATCGCTGCTGCGCGGCTTGGCGTATTGCCCGGCCATGCGGCCCATTTTCACCACCGGCACGCCGGCGCCGAAAGTCAGCACGACGGCCATTTGCAGCAGGACGCGGAAGCTGTCGCGGATGATGTTGGCAGTGAAATCCTGGAAGCTTTCTGCGCAGTCGCCGCCCTGCAAGACGAAGGCGCGGCCTTCGGCGACTTCGGCCAAGGACGCTTTCAGGCGGCGGGCTTCACCGGCGAACACCAGGGGCGGGTAGAGGCGAAGCTTGGCCTCCATGGCCACGAGTTTGTCGCCATCCGGGTAGGTCGGCATTTGCTTGATCGGCAGGGCGCGCCATGATTCCGGCGACCAGGTGGTGGGCATTTGGGCGTTTCTCCGCGACTTGTGGCGGGAAACTAGCGCGGATTGGGGGGCGGAGGGAACGGGTGGTGTGCATGGGTGGTGGGCGGGGGAAAAATCATATCGAAAACATTACGAAATCGAGCAATAGATTCTCGACAAGTCCGATACAATCATTATTGCTTAAAATTTCTATTTGTCGTATAAGCCTTTTACGACGCTCTTGTCGCCGAAAAAGGAATCCATAAATGACACCCTCTATTGAACTTTCGCCGAAGACTTTTGGCCGGCTGCAAAGTCTTGCAGTCCCGCTCGTTGATACAATCGAAACTGTGATCAATCGTTTGATCGACTCCTACGAAAGGAGTCCTGTGGACGTTCGCAACCCGGTCGGGCCCAGAGAGCATTCGAACGCAAGATCGTTCAACCCCAACGCGGCACCAGACCTCACTCACAGCAAGGTACTCGGGATAGTGCTAGACGGGCAGCCGCTCGGGCAAGGGAAAGACAACTGGAACGGCCTGTTGAATGCAACTGTGCGCCTAGCCAAAGTCAAAGCAAAAA
>JANXRN010000052.1 GCA_025352995.1 Acetobacteraceae bacterium | reverse complement strand
TGACTGGGTCAGGCCGTTGCTGACCAGCGCGCGGCAAATCCCGGCGGTGGCTTCCGGCCGCAAGGTCAGGCTTTCGCCGCCGCGGTCAGGGAAGCTGTACATTTCCTTCATCACGACGTCGGTGGTGTCGCCCAGGCCGCGTGCGAATACGGCGGTTTGTTCGAAGATCGGGGTGGACCATTCATCGAAGCCATAGGTCGCGGCGACCCGGCGCGCGACGTCCACGACATGGAAATGACGGCGGGCATCGTCGCCAATAAGGTCGCGGGTGCCGCGAACAGGCTGGAGGTCGTTGGCCAACGGGAAGTCCTTTTGAATTTATCCCGGCATGCTTGCCGAAGGGCGCGACAAGAGAGAGGTATATGTCCAGCCTATGAACTGGAGTCTATGTCACGTCGATGATGTCGCCTGTCAGCAATCCAGGTCATCGCTCGGCTCCGGAATGTCGTCGTTTCCTTCAAACCTAATTTTGAGCTGTCGTTCCGTTTCTGGAAGTTCCAACTCTGCCGTCATGACGGGTGTCATATTACAGAGACGGGCTCGCCTGGCCAATCCGACATCGTCGGTGTAAATTGTCTCCACACCTGCTACCCGGAAGATCGCGAGAATCTGACGGTCGATTTTAATCTTCTGATAGGCTTCGGCTCGATTTCTTTGGTCGCTGTCTGCGAAAACGCTTCGGTTAAGGTAAGCTAACTCGATCGCGCATCGTATGTCGAAGGATGCAACCTCGAACAGCCGCGACTTGGCGACAATGTCGAAATACTGCTGCGCTGTTGGTCCGATTGCCGTCAATAGCTCAGCCGCTGCGGGCGTCGGGATAACGATCCGCTGTCGCGTCTTACCAAGGGTATCGACAAGAAATTCAGCACGCCTTTTCGCCATGACAACCGGCTTACCGGTTGTCGGGTCAGAAGGAATGTTGCCACTAGGATTTAGGAGGATACTTAAGAAAGTGTTATCAAAGCCAACCGGCCTCATGGAACCAACTCGCGCTCAGTGCGCATTAATTCATCGACATTGGTCGGCCAAACCACCGGTGCGGCGCGCAATTTCCGAAAAACGTCGTCCAGGCTCTCATCGACCAAGGGTTCATAGGTTTGAATGAGCATTTTGCTCATTGCCCAAGTCCCCGCCGAAGTTCTGTCCCAACTGCCGATACCAGTTACGCGGATTGGCTCATAAAGCAATTTTGCCATTGCTTTTGCGACCTCTTTCGGCGCGCTGAATCCGGAAAATACGTCTCCACCTAAATCCCGCATCAAAATATTGGCGAACTCTCCCACTCCACCGACGCGGAGCAGAGATCCATCAAAACTACCCGCTTGCCGGACGCCCGCAATCGCACCGATTTCTTCAGGTGCCGGCGGGAAGTCCAAAAGTATACCCGTTCGGTCGGTCAGGCTGGCGGGCTTGCCGCCATCCAATTTCACCATTTGCCGAATACGCGCAAACGCCGCCCGCTGGCTCCGCGTGCCGCCACCGCGCCGTACTTCGTGTGCATGATCACGCGCGGATGTTGCAGCCGCCGACGACATTCGGAAAACAGGTTTGGTGCTAGACTCCTCGATCGCGACCAAATGCATCGCTTCGGGCGCAGCTAGGAGTTCCCCGATTTGCTGCAAATATTGAAGCAACCGATCAAGGGGCATCGTATCCCGCGTATATGCCGGGATCACAAATTCGAGTTCTTCAAAGTCCTCCATGGGCTGAGACCCTAAAGATCGGCGACTCGTTAAGCAAGCAAACGATGGCCGCGTTGCTATTCCGCCGCGATTTTCGCCTGTTTGGCGGCAGCGAGTTCCGCTTCGATCAATTCGGCCTTGGCCAAAACCAAGTCCACGATATGGCTGACCATGTCGCCCGCATCGATCGTATGATCGGTCTTGCCGGCATTATAGACCATATGTCGGCCGGCGCCGCCGCCGGTGACGCCGATGTCGGTCATCAGCGCTTCGCCCGGGCCATTCACCACGCAGCCGATGATGGAGAGCGTCATCGGGGTTTCGATGTGGGCGAGGCGTTCTTCGAGCGTCTGGACGGTTTCGATCACGTTGAAGCCCTGGCGCGCACAAGACGGGCAGGAAATAATCCGCACCCCGCGATGGCGGATGCCGAGCGATTTGAGGATTTCCCAGCCGACATGGACTTCTTCTTCGGGCTCGGCCGAGAGCGAGACCCGGATCGTGTCGCCAATGCCGGCCCAGAGCAGATTGCCGATGCCGATAGCGGACTTTACCGTGCCAGTGCGTTTGCCGCCGGCTTCGGTGATGCCGACATGGAGCGGGTGGTCACATACCTCGGCGAGTTGCTGATAGGCGGCGACGGCCATGAAAACGTCGGACGCTTTCACGCTGATCTTGAAATTATGGAAGTCGTTATCCTGGAGGATTTTGGCGTGTTCGAGCGCGCTTTCAACCAGGGCTTCGGGGTTGGGCTCGCCGTATTTTTCCAGCAAATGGCGCTCTAGGGAACCGGCATTGACGCCGATGCGCATGGACACGTTGTGGTCCCGCGCTGCCTGGATCACTTCCCGCACCCGCGCGGCGCTGCCGATATTGCCGGGGTTGATGCGCAGACATGCGGCGCCACTTTGGGCGGCTTCGATCGCGCGGCGGTAGTGGAAATGGATGTCGGCGACGATCGGGACATCGACCTGGCGGATGATGTCTTTCAGCGCCAGCGCGCTTTCCTGGTCGGGGCAGGACACGCGCACGATATCGACGCCGGCCTTTTCCGATCGCTTGATCTGGGCGACGGTTGCGGCGACATCGGTGGTCAAGGTGTTGGTCATGGTTTGCACCGCGATCGGGGCACCACCGCCAACCGGGACAGACCCAACCATCACCTGGCGGGACTTGCGGCGTTCGATATGCTGGTAAGGGCGGTAGCTCATGGCGTGGTCTCGTGCTTTCGGGAGGGGCGCAACATGCCAGTTTGGGCCGGGTGGCGCAAATTTTCAGGAAAATTGGTAGTGTTCGGGGATGGGATTGTGTAGACTAGGCGCGAAAGATGTCTACACAGAGGTTGCCATGCCGCTCAATATCCGCAGTGACGAGGTTAATATGCTCGCCGAACGGCTGGCGACGCGCAGGCATTTGTCGAAGACAGCGGCGGTGAAGCTGGCGTTGGAAAATGAATTGGCGATCGAAGACGCGAAACTTCCATTGCGTGAGCGGTTGCGCGGCTTGCAGGCAGAAGTGCGAGCGATGGGGCGAACAGGTCTGGAAGCTGATAAGGCATTTTACGACGAACTCAGCGGCGATCTTTGATGTTCGTTGACGCGTCGGCAATTGTGGCGATGGTCACTTTCGAGCCTGACGCGGACCGCTTGGCGGATATTCTTGAGCGCGCCCAGTCCCCGATCACATC
>JANXRN010000557.1 GCA_025352995.1 Acetobacteraceae bacterium | reverse complement strand
ATGTCCGAGACGCTTCAAGACCATATTTACGGCGACTGGCAGCACCCGATCAATAAATGGCAAGGGTTGCCGAATTCGATCCATACTGATGAGGTCGCAGCCAAGATCGGCATGCGGGGCGGCACCATTCCCGGATCATCGCATCTGGCGCATTTCCGGCCGATCTTGACCGATTTGTTCGGGGCGGGATGGTACATGCGGTCGGTTGTCAGCATGTATTATACTTTCGCAACAATTGATCAGGAGGCGGTGCGCGCCGTGGTTAAGGCGCCGGCGAAGGGTGCCACGGATGCCATGCTGGATGCCTGGGTCGAAACCCGGGAAGGCAAGATCGTTGCCAAAGGCACGCTGTCGGTCGGCAACCCTGCCGGCACGCCTTATGTCAGTGGCATGAAGATGGAGCCGGCCGAGCCCGGCGCGTCGCGGATTTTGTCACGCATGGCAGTGGGCGCGCAGTTTCCCGCTGATCCAGCGTACGTGATTGAAGAGGGCGAAGACGGCGTGGTGCGCGACCCCACCGAAATGTTCCGCGCCCTGCGGGTGGTGTTCCCCGATTTGCTCAATCAGCCGGTGGTCGGGTTCTTTGGCGCGTCCGAAATCGCGCTGCATGACGGGCCGATCCGCACGGGCGTGGCGTATCGCAAAACCGGCGAGGTGATTTGCGTCGGCAGCAGCGGCAAGACCGAATTCGCCTGGTTCAATTCGGCGCTGCATGACGCGGATGGGCGCAAGATCGCGACGATGCGCCATCTCAACCGCTGGATGAAAACATCGTCGCCGTTGTGGAAGGCGGCATAAGGAAGGATGCGCCCTCGCATTCCACCAATGTCGTTGCGGTGACATGGTGGAATGCCAAAGCGCATTCCACCCTACAAGGTGGCCATGAACGCCTTCAAGGTCGGCGCCCATTTGGCGGCGTCGGTGCCGGCGGCGAGGTGGCCGTGTTCGCTATCGATTTCGAAATACTGCGCGTCGACGCCGGCGGCAGCGAACTGCGCCATCAGGCCGGCGGCGAGTGACGGCGGGAACAGCAGGTCGGTGCGCGACAGCACGTAAAGCACTTTCGCCTTGAAGTTCGGGATCAGAGGGGTGGCGTCCAGCCTTGATGCCGCTTTGCCCAGCACCATCAGCGAATGGGCATCGAACGCCGAAGCCCAGGCTTGGGCGCGCTTGGTAATTTCGGCAGCAATCGCCGCCTTGTCACCCAGGCCCGCGAGTTCATCTTCCGCGCCGTAGCGCCGCAAGGTTGCCTCGCGGATCGCGGTCATCGTCGCGCCAACCCCGCCGGCAGTGTAATAATGGCCGCCATTCCAGTTCGGGTCCTTCTGGAAGCGCGCCAGCAGGGCATCGCGATCGGTATCGCTCGGCGATTTCGGGCCGCTGACGGCGGCGACAATTGCGTCCATCCAGTCCGGATAATAGCCCGCCCAGGCAAAGGCCTGGAACCCGCCATAGGACGGGCCGGCGACGGCGACCAGATGGCGAATGCCGAGGCTTTCCAGCAACTGCTTCTGCGCGGTGACGATGTCCTTAACGGTGATTTCCGGGAAATCCGGCCCGTAATGCCGCCCGGTTGCGGGATTGATCGTCATCGGCGCGGTGCTGCCATAGGACGAGCCCAGCATGTTCGATGAAACGACATAAAAACGGTTCGTGTCGATCGCGCGTCCCGGGCCGACCAGGCCGCTCCACGAGCCTTCGCTGTTGGCGCTGCCCATCATCTGGTGGCTGCTGGTGTAGCCGTGGGTCAGGAGCACCACGTTGGATTTGTCCGGGGCCAAATTGCCTTCGACGGCATAGGCCAAATGCGCCGCTTTCAGCGTGCCGCCAAGTTCGAGCGTAAGATCACCGATTTCGCCAATGATGGTGTCTGCCATGGTCAGGTTCCTTGGTTAAGCGCGGATGAGGTCGGCGGCTTTTTCGGCAATCATGTTGGTGGCAGCATAGGTGTTACCCGATACCATGGTCGGCATGACCGAGGCATCGGCAACCCGCAAGCCTGTGATGCCATGCACACGCATCGATGCCGGATCGACCACCGCCATCGGGTCAGTGCCGAGCTTGCAACTGCCGATCGGGTGATAGGTGGTGGAGCCGGTGGCGCGGGCATGCGCCATCCAGTCGTCATCGGTCACAATCCCGGCGCCTGGCAGGGTTTCTTCCGAAACGAACTGCGCCAGGGGGGCGGTTTGCAGCAGGCGGCGCATATATTTCATTGCCGATAGCAATGCGTCGCGATCGATCCGATCCGCAAGGTAGTTGGGCTGGATTTCCGGCTTGACCCGCGGATCGGCACTAAGCGCTTTCAGATACCCGCGGCTTTCCGGCCGCAACTGCGCGCAGCCCAAGGTCATGCCCGCGCGCGTATCCAGATCGGTCGCGCCATACCGCCCGCCCGCGTAGCTTGCGGGGGCGAAATAAAGCTGCATGTCCGGCGTTTCAAGCTCTGGCCGGGTTTTATAATAGGCGCCAGCGTGGCTTGGGCTTTGCGCGAGCAGGCCCTTGCGGGTCAGGGCGTAGCGGATCACTTCGGCCACGAGCCGCAGCCCGTGCGATCGTTCGTTGAGCGAGCCCGCGCCACGGACCAGGGCTGCGACGCGCACCGCGTAGTGATCGCGCAAATTGCGGCCAACGCCGGGCAGCGCGTGCTGAACCGGGACGCCGATGTCGCCGAGCCAGGCGGGGTCGCCGATGCCGCTGAGTTGCAGAAGCTGCGGGGTGTTGATGCTGCCGCCGGAGAGGATGACGTCTCGGGTTGCGCGAATTTCCTGCACCGGGCCGTCGCCGATGCGATAGCGGACGCCGGTGGCGCGCGTGCCATCGAGGGTGACGGCCTCGGCGAGGGCGTGCTGGATGAGATGGACGTTGCCGCGCTTGATCGCGGGGCGGAGATAGGCGTCGGCTGGCGACCAGCGGCGGCCGTCTTTCATCATCTGCTGATAGAGGAACGTGCCTTCCTGATTGCCGCTATTATAGTCGGGCGTTCGTTGCAGGCCCAACACGGCGTTGGCGGCGATATAGGCGTCCGACAATGGCTGCGGGTCGCGCTGATCCTGGATGTGCAATGGACCATCAGTGCCGCGCACGGCGGGATCGCCGCCGCCATTACCGCGGGTTTCGGCGCGCTTGAAGTAGGGCAGCACATCGTCCCACGACCAGCCCCGGCAACCCAACTGCGCCCACATGTCGTAGTCGGCGGACTGACCCCGGACATAAAGATGCCCGTTGATCGAGCCCGACCCACCAATCACCTTGCCGCGCGGGAAGATAATCCGGCGGTTGTCGATGTGCGGGCCAGGGGCGGTTTCGTAGCCCCAGTTGAGTTTGGGGTTGTGCACGGTTTTGCTGAAGCCGGCGGGGATTTTAATCATGATGTTGCGGTCAGCGCCGCCAGCTTCGAGCACCGCGATTTTCAGCGATGGATTGGCCCCGAGGCGATAGGCCAGCACGCAGCCAGCGGCACCCGCGCCGACGATGATGTAGTCGTATTGTTGCATGACGATTCTCCCCAGGCGGGATAGTATCGTCTTTCTACCGTAGGGTGGAATGCCGCTTGGCATTCCACCAACGCAACCATCCCAGGGCATGCCCCATCATGGCGGATTATCGTCGCAATCGCGTGCCAGGTGGGTCGTATTTCTTTACCGTGAACTTGCTTGATCGTCGTAGTCGTTTGCTGATCGATCAGATCGATGCGTTACGGGCAGCGGTTCGGCGCACGCGAGAACTGATGCCATTTCATGTCGATGGCTGGGTCATATTGCCGGAGCATATGCATGCGCTTTGGACACTTCCCGGGGGTGACGCGGATTTTCCTCGGCGATGGCAGGTGATCAAGATGCTGTTTTCGCGCGAGATTCCGGCCACTGAGCCACGTCAGCGAAGGCATCTTGAGCGCGGGGAACGGGGTATCTGGCAGCGTCGGTATTGGGAGCACACGATCCGCAATGAGCGAGATTACGCGGCGCATCTGGATTACATCCATTTCAATCCAGTGAAGCATGGATTGGTGGAGCATGTCGGAGATTGGCGATTTTCGACCTTCCATCGGTGCCTGGCGATGGGGCTTTATCCGTCTGGTTGGGGCGGCGGTGGCGACGATGGGACCGATCGGGGTGAGCGCCGGTAGTTAGATCGGGGTTAGCCGCAGTGAAGCGGATGGTTGCGTTGGGACTGAACGGCGTCAACGACAGTAGGGCGGATGGTTGCGTTGGTGGAATGCCAAGCGGCATTCCACCCTACGACGCTAGGTCAAATTGGAGGGACGCTAGCCGGGCGTATAACCCGCCTTCACGTACTAATTCATCGTGCGTCCCCTTAGCGACCACCCGCCCGGCTTCGATCACGACGATGCGGTCGGCGCGGCGGATGGTGGCGAGGCGATGGGCGACGACGAGCGTTGTGCGGCCGGTGGCGAGCACCGACAGCGCGTGCTGGACCGCGGCTTCGGCTTCGGCGTCCAACGCCGATGTAGCTTCGTCGAGCAGCAGGATTGGTGCGTCCCGCAGGATCGCGCGGGCGATGGCGATGCGTTGGCGCTGGCCGCCGGACAGGCGCGCACCTTTTTCGCCGAGGAAGGTGTTGAAGCCGTCCGGCAGATCATCGAGGAAATCGGCGGCGGCGGCATGGGCGGCGGCGCGGACCTCGGCGTCGGTCGCGTCGGGGCGGCCGTAGCGGATGTTCTCCCAGGCGTTGGCGGAGAAAATCACAGGGTCCTGCGCCACCAGGCCGATGCGCTGGCGCAACGCGGTCGGGTCGGCATCGGCGATGTTGGTGCCGTCGATGCGGATGGCGCCGGTTTGCGGATCGTAAAAGCGCAGCAGCAATTGCAGCACCGTGGTTTTACCCGCACCGGACGGGCCGACGAGCGCGACCATTTCGCCGGGCTCTACCGTCAGGCTGAAATCGGCGAGGGCGGAGGTATCGGGCCGGGCGGGGTATTTGAAGCCGACCCGATCGAATTCAATGCGGCCGACCGGGGCAGGGAAGGGCGCGGGGGATTCCGGTGCGGCGATGGTCGGCACCTCATCAAGCAATTCGATGATGCGATCGGCGGCGCCGGCGGCGCGCTGCACTTCGCCCCACAACTCCGACATGGTCGCACCCGACGACGCGACCAGCACCGCGTAGAACACGAAGGCCGATAGTTCGCCGCCGGTGATCTGCCCGGTGATGACGTCACGCCCGCCGACCCAGAGGCTGAGGGTGATGGCGCCGAAGCCCAATAGGATCACGACCAGGATGAGGCTCGCCCGGGTCAGGATGCGGCGCACCGCGGTGGCGACGGATCGTTCGACCGCCTCGCCAAAGCGCAGCCGGTCAATGGCTTCGTGGGTATAGGCCTGCACGGTGCGCAGGCCGCCGATGGCTTCTTCGGCATAGGCGCCGAGATCGGCCACCCGGTCTTGCGCGCTGCGCGACAGGCGGCGTTCACGGCGGCCGAACAGGATGATCGGCACGACAACGAACGGCACCACCAGCAGCACCAGGCCGGCGAGCTTGGGCGATGTCACCACCAGCATGGCGAGCGCGCCGATCAGGGTTACGGCGCTGCGCAGCCACATCGACACTGACGACCCGATCAGCGCCTGCAACACGCTGACGTCGGCGGTCATGCGGGACAAGATATCGCCGGTGCGCGCGGTTTCGAAGAAATCCGGGGCCAAGGTCAACACCTTGTCGAACACATCGCGGCGCAAATCGCCGGCGACGCGCTCCCCAAGCCAGGACACCAGATAAAAGCGGCAGAAGGTGGCGGCAGCGAGGGTCGCAACGGTTGCGAACATGATCGCGGCAGCCTGGTTCAAGCTGGTGAGGCTTTGCCCGCCAAAACCCTGATCGATGAGCATCCGCACGCCCTGGCCGAGGCCGAGCACCAGGCCTGCCGCCATCAGCAGCGCGACCGACGCCCCGGCGACGCGCCAGAAATAGGGCCGCAAATAGGGCAGCATCAGCCGCAGCGATGCGATGGATTTGGTCCGTGGGGGAGCGATCATGCAGCCCGATATGGGGCAGGCGGCTTAGATCACCAAGCCCCCGCTGACATGCAGCGTCTGGCCGGTGATGTAGGCGGCATCCGCACTGGCCAAGAAGGCAATGGCGGCGGCGACGTCGTCGGGCAAGCCGACCCGGCCGGCAGGAATATTGGCGAGTTGCGCCTGCAACGCCTGCGGATCGATCGCGGCGTGGGCGGCTTCGTCCTTCCTGATGAAACCTGGCACGACAGCGTTGACGGTGACGCCACGCGGGGCGAGTTCGAGCGCGAGCGCGCGCACCAAGGCCTCCATCCCGGCTTTGGCAGCGGCGGAGGCGGGGAAGATTGTCACGCCGGGGCGGAAAGCGTGGGCGACGAAGCTGCTGACCGCGATGATCCGTCCACCGGCGCCCAGATGCGGGATGGCTGCGCGGGCGAGGCGGAAGAAGCCCCATTGGATGGCATCGAGCGAGCGGGCGAAGGCGTCGTCGGTCAGGTCGGCAGTTTTGGTGCGGTCGGCGAAGCCGGCATTGCTGACGATGGTGTCGATCTGGCCGAAGCGCGCGATGGCGGTGTCCACCAAAGCTTGCGGGACGCTGGGATCGGCGAGGTCGCCCAAAGCGGTGACGACGGTGGCGCCGGCAGCGCGCGCAGCGTCGGCGACGCGATCAAGCCCGGCTTGGTTGCGTCGCGTATGCGCCAGGATGCCAACGCCTGGGGCGGCCAGGCGCAAGCAGGTCGCGGCGCCAATGCCGCTGGCGGCCCCGGTGATCAAAATGCTGCGTTTCATGGCCTGATCCTACTGTGTCCAAACGGTTGACACCAACGCCCGCCGCCGCCCAATTTGCCGTCGCGCCGGCAAGGGGGAAACCATGGCACATCACGATGACGATATGGACGGTCGCCTGCGCAGCCGGCGCTGGTTCGATAATCCCGGCAACCCGGCGATGACCGCACTTTATGTCGAACGCTACCTCAATTTCGGCCTGACCGCGGAAGAATTGCAAGGCGGCAAGCCGATCATCGGCATTGCCCAGACCGGCAGCGATTTGTCGCCGTGCAACCGCCATCATATTGCGCTGGCGTCACGGGTGCGGGACGGAATACGGGATGCGGGCGGCATTCCGCTGGAATTTCCGATGCACCCGATCCAGGAAACCGGCAAGCGGCCGACGGCAGCGTTGGACCGCAATCTGGCTTATCTCGGGCTGGTCGAAGTGCTGCATGGCTACCCGATTGACGGCGTGGTGCTGACCACCGGCTGCGACAAGACCACGCCGGCGTGCCTGATGGGGGCGGCGACGGTGAATATTCCGTCGATCGTGCTGTCCGGCGGGCCGATGCTGGATGGCTGGTGGCAGGGGCGGCTGTCGGGCTCCGGCACCATCGTCTGGGAGGGGCGGAAATTATACGCCGAGGGCAAAATCGGCTATGACGAGTTCATGAAAATGGTCGCCTCATCCGCGCCGTCGGTGGGCCATTGCAACACCATGGGCACGGCTTTGTCGATGAATTCGCTCGCCGAGGCGCTTGGCATGTCGCTGCCGGGCTGCGCGGGCATTCCCGCACCTTATCGGGAACGCGGGCAAATGGCCTACGAAACCGGGCGCCGCATTGTTGGCATGGTGCATGAGAATTTGCGCCCGTCCGACATCATGACCAAAGCGGCGTTTGAAAACGCAGTGCGGGCGGCAGCGGCCTTGGGCGCATCGTCGAACTGCCCAATTCATATGGTGGCGATTGCCCGGCATATGGGGGTTGAACACAGCCTTGATGATTGGCAGCGCCTGGGGCCGGAAGTGCCGCTGCTGGTCGATTGCCAGCCGGCGGGGCGGTTCCTGGGCGAAATGTTCCATCGCGGCGGCGGGGTGCCGGCGGTGCTGCGCGAATTGCTCGGCGCGGGCAAGCTCGATGGCAGCGCGATGACGGTCACTGGCAAATCGATCGCCGAGAATATTGCCGGCTTCCCCGAGGCCGATCGCCAGGTAATCCGTGCCTATGCCAAGCCGATGCTGGAACGCGCCGGCTACGTGGTGATGACGGGGAATTTGTTCGATAACGCTGTCATGAAGATGAGCGTGATCGATCAGGAATTCCGCACCCGGTATTTGTCCCACCCCGATCGGCCGAACGTGTTCGAAGGCAAGGCGATCGTGTTCGAAGGGCCAGAAGATTATCACGACCGGATTGAAGACCCCGCGCTGGGGGTGGAAGACCAATCGGTGCTGATCATCCGCAATTGCGGCCCGGTCGGGTATCCGGGCGGGGCGGAAGTGGTGAACATGCAGCCGCCGGCTTCGATGTTGAAGCGCGGCATTTCGGCGTTGCCGACGATGGGCGATGGGCGGCAATCGGGGACATCCGGGTCTCCCTCGATCCTCAACGTGTCCCCCGAAGCAGCGATTGGCGGCGGGTTGGCGCTGTTGAAAACCGGTGATCGGATCAGGATTGATCTCAACAAGCTGACGGTGGATGTGCTGTTGCCGGAAGGCGAATTGGCGGCGCGGCGGGCGGCCTGGGTGCCACCGGTGCTGGAAAACAAAACGCCGTGGGAGCAGATTTACCGGTCGATGGTCGGGCAGCAGGGCAGCGGGGCGTGTCTGGAAGACGCGACGTTGTACCTGAATGTTTTGGAAACGCGTGGCGAAAGCCGGGATAACCATTAGCTCGGGGGGCACTGATGCGACTCAAAGGAAAAACCGCGTTTGTGACCGCCGCCGCGCAAGGGATTGGGCGGGCGACGGCGTTGGCGTTCGCTGCCGAGGGCGCGCAGGTGATTGCAACCGATGTGAACGCGGCGAAACTGGCGGAGATTTCCGGGCCAGGGGTGCGCACCCAGGTTTTGGATGTGCGCGATACGGCCGCGGTGCAGGCCGCGGTGCAGTCGGTGGACATCTTGTTCAACTGCGCTGGCTTTGTGCATCAGGGCAGCGTGCTGGAAGCGTCCGAAGCCGACTGGGATCTCGCGTTTGACCTCAACGTGAAATCGATGTTCCGGATGATCTCGGCGTTTCTGCCGGCGATGCTGGCGGCCGGCGGCGGATCGATCATCAACATGGCGTCCGTCGCCAGTAGCGTGAAAGGCATCCCCGGGCGCTTCGTTTACGGCGCGTCGAAAGCCGCCGTGGTGGGGTTGACCAAGTCGGTGGCTGCGGATTTTGCCCGCCAGGGCATTCGCTGCAACTGCATTTGCCCGGGGACGGTGCAATCGCCGAGCCTGGATGACCGGATTGCGGTCAATGCCGCCGCCGCGGGGTCGATGGATGCCGCGCGTGCGGCCTTCATCGCCCGCCAGCCTTTGGGCCGTTTGGGTCGGGCCGATGAGATTGCCGCGATGGCGGTTTATCTTGCCAGCGATGCTGCGCAATTTGTCACCGGGCAGGCTTTGGTTATAGATGGGGGGATATCTTTATAAGGGAAAAGCAAGCGCTTCTTTTTTGAAAAAAAGAAGCAAAAAACTTTTCCACTTTGGTTCCCAGCGCTCCCGAACTGGGTGAGTTCCCAAGCCAACGGCAAGGAATGGATAAAAAGTTTTTTTGGTTCTTTTTGTTCACAAAAAGAACATCTTAACAAACCTAAGGGTCCAAAAGATGAAACTCGTTCGTTACGGCGCCGCCGGCGCAGAAAAGCCTGGCATTCTGGATGCCGATGGCCAGTTGCGCGAATTGTCAGACATTATTCGCGATGTCGACGGCACCACCCTGTCGCCGTTCAGCCTGGCGCGGATCGCAGCGATTGACCCGAACACGCTGCCGAAAGTGTTCGGCAATCCGCGCATCGGGCCATGCATTGCCCGCCCGCTGAATTTCGTTTGCATCGGGCTAAACTACGCCGACCACGCCGCCGAAACCGGCGCGACGCCGCCGACCGAGCCGATCATCTTCCTGAAATCGCTCGGCGCCTTCCAGGGGCCGAACGATGACGTGGTGATCCCCAAAGGCTCGACCGAGCCGGATTGGGAAGTTGAGCTTGGCGTGGTGATCGGCACCAAGGCGAAATATGTCTCCGAAGCTGATGCGATGAAGCATGTGGCCGGCTATTGCGTGGTCAATGACGTGTCCGAGCGCGCGTTTCAGAACAAGCGCGGCGGCACCTGGGATAAGGGCAAGGGGGCCGATACGTTCGGGCCGACCGGGCCGTGGATGGTGACCAAGGACGAAATCCCCGATCCG
>JANXRN010000338.1 GCA_025352995.1 Acetobacteraceae bacterium | reverse complement strand
CTTCTACTCCCCAGAAATATCCCGCCGCCGCCGATCCAGTTCTTCGCTGTACCGTCGCAAAGCATATTGTTCCGTCAACAACCCAATCACCCGCCGGGTTTCCGGCCCGTCGACAACCACCAGCGCGTCAGCCTCGGCGGTTTCGAACAGCTCCACCGCGTCCTTGATGGTCATTTGCGGCAGCAGCCAATGGTCCTGGTGGTGCAGAATATCCAGCAGCGTTTTCGCCCCGCTATCCGGCGCATGGGCCTCGGGCACTTGGATCATCCCGAGGTAAATCCGATTTTCATCCAATGCCACCGCGCGGCTCGCCGCCCCCAGCGGCACGTCGCGCAAGAAAGTCCCGATCGCGGTATCGCCCCGCACGGTGCGGAATTCGCGCCGCATCATTCGCGCAACCGTCAAGGTGCGCACCCAGCCAATATCGACTGCGCTGCGGATCGCCTCGCCCCGCAAATGAAACCGCCAGGTGGCGAAACTGTAGCCGAAAGTGCGCCGAACCGTCAGCGCCGACAGCACCGCGGCCGCCACCACCGCCACCGTCAGCGGCAAGCTGCCCGTGGCTTCCAGCGTCAGGAACGCCATCGTCAACGGCCCGCCAACCACCGCCACCGCCAGCGCGCTCATCCCGACCAGCGCGCAGACCACGGTTGGGATTGCCGGCACAATGGCCAGCACCGCAATCGCCGCCGCAAACAGCTTGCCCACCAGCGCGCCCAGGAACAGCGAGGCGAAAAACAGCCCGCCGCGAAACCCGGAGCCGAGTGAAACCGCCGACGCAACCGACTTCAGCAAAATCAAAATCGCGATATGGCCCAGCGTATAAGGCGCATCGAGGCTAACCTGCAGCGCCGCATGGCCCGACGACAGCACCTGCGGCGACATCAACGCCATCACGCCGACCGCCAATCCGCCAACCCCCGGCCGCAGCCAGGTCGGCATGTTGGACTTGCGGAACAATTCCTCGGTTACCGTCACCCCGCGCATGATCAGGATGCCGCCGAACGCGCATAAAATCCCCAGCATCAGCATCGGCGCGTAAGCCGTTGCCTCAATCGCGCCCGGCACCCTTATATCGAGCACATATTCTTCCGGGATCAACGCCCGCACCACCGCCACGGCGGAAATCGAGGCGACCACCACCGGCGCCAGGGTCGCCAGCGAATACGTGCCGATCACCAGCTCAAACGCGTAAAACGCCCCGGTCAGCGGCGCATTGAACGCCGCCGCGATCGCACCGGCCGCCCCACAACCAACCAGCAAGCGCAAATCATTGCGCCGCACCTTGAACAATCGGCCAAACCGCGACGCCAGCGCCGCCCCAATCTGGGTATAACCCGCCTCCAACCCGACCGACGCGCCAACCGAATTGGACAGCATGGTTTGCGCCACAACCACCAAACTATCGTTGAGCGACATGCGCCCGCCATACAACGCATTCGCCTCAATCGGATCAACCGCCCGGCGCGGCCAATAGCGGATCACCGCCAGCGCCAATAGCCCAACCGCGATGCCGCCCAGGCTTGGCACCAGCACCGCCCGCAACGGCTCAATTTCCGCCTGGCCCGATAAACGTTCATGCGGGCCCAGCAAAAACAGCACCCGATGCGCCCACTGGGTGGACAAAGTCATCGCGACCACGCACAGACCTGCGATCACGCCGACGAAAGATGCCAGCACCGACAGCCAGATTTCGTCCGTCCGCACCAAGGCGCGCAGCATCTGCGGCAAATGGCGCAACATGGCGAGGAAACTGCGCCGCGGTCGGACCGGGGCGTCAGGCGCGCGCGGACCATCGCCCGTGCGCCAGATCCAGCTTGGCAGCGCGGGGGCTAGCTTGGAACCGAGCCGGTCTAATATCCCGGCACTGCGCAGCGCACCCATAACAATCCGTTCGTCACCACCGCAGCACGGCCAAAATGCCGCGCATATCAGATGGTTGTCCCCGGTATTCCCCAAAGATGGCGGAATTGCGAGCAAAAACCGCGTGTCGCTGCGATGCTTGGGGTGCAGGGCTACGGTAAGGCGACGGAAGCGCGTTCTTTTTGTGAACAAAAAGAACCAAAAAAACTTTGTCTGTTCCTGGCCGTTGGCTTAGTCTCCCTGGCAGCAGCGTTTTCTTTTTTGTTTCGATATCGTAACAAAAAAGTCGCAAAAATCCCGACTTGCTTAAGCCCATAAAAAGCGACCGTCCGGCCCAACCACCAACCCACCCCGTGGCACCACAGGCGCGCTCGCGCCAACCAGCTTCGGCACCGGAACCCGAACCACCCGAAATCCAACCCCCAGCATCCGGCACAAGGGCCGCAAAATCCGCCCGGCCTGCGGCACTGCCGCCACGAACGCGGCAAACTCCTCCTGGGTCAGCAAATTCTCAATATGCGCCGCAAAAGCGCCTGCATTCTGCACATACCCCACCAGCCAGGCCGGCGCCGTTGGCAGCCGAACCCGCTCCCCCGTCATTCCGCCCCGCCCAGCGACCGACGCGCGCACAGGCGGCAACTTTCCCGCCCGCCACAGTGCGATCAGCCGCTCCATCCGCACCACCATCCGCGACAAACGCCCCCAGACAATCACCAGCAACGCCGTCCAGGACCGCTCACGCGCCGCCACCACCGCAATCGCGGCCTTCAGATTGGTGAGGATGTTGGAGAAAATGCTCATGCCACTCAGTTATAAAAAATGACTCAACATGTCAAGGAAAAAATTCCCTATTTCCGTAGGGTGCAGTTCCGCTTGGAACTGCACCAATCCAACGACTGATCAAATACTCCAGTCCCCAAACCACTCCCCCCAACCTTGAGCCACCGCCAAGAACAGTCCAAGCTCCCCCATGACCCGCGCCCTCCTCCCCAGAACCATCGCCGGCCTTCCGCCTCGTCAGGGTGCCGCCTTCCTCAGCCTGTTTTTCTTCCCCTGCATCGCCCAGGCGATCCTGCTTACCGTCCTGCCGCTCGGCGCGCTGCGCCTGCTTGGCACCCCACGGGCCGTCACCTTGCTTTACGCAATTGCGGGCCTCGCGGCGGTTGCCGGCCGGCTCAGCGTTCCCATTCTGGTCCGCCTGCTCGGCCGTCGTCATGTTTTCGCGTTGGGGACGGTCGCCCTCATCATCGGCAGCCTGCTATTTTCCATCGATGTCGTGCCGGCCTTTGCCGTGGCCCTGGTGCTGAACACGGTGGCGATCGGCTGCCTCGACATCACCACCCAGCTCTATCTGCTCGACAATGTCCCGCGCCAGGCGTTGCGGCAGTTTGAACCGATGCGGATTTTCTCGGCGGCCGCCCCTTGGACCTTCGGCCCCTGGCTTGGTGTGCATCTGCAGGTCAATGTCGCGTTCGCCGCGCCGTTCATCGTCGTCATGGTCAGTGCGATCGTGCTTTACCTGCTGTTTCGCGCGCTCGATTTATCCGAAAACCAAGCCGCCACCCCGCGTGGTGTCACCAATCCGCTGCGCTATTTGCCGCGCTTTTTCTCCCAGCCACGGCTGCTGCTGGCCTGGACCCTGGCGTCGGTCCGATCATCCTGGTGGAGCATGTTTTTCGTCTATGCCCCGATCCTGGCGGTCACCTCTGGCCTCAGCCCGGAAACCGGCGGCCTGGTGGTGTCGATCGGCACCGCCTGGACCTGGCTGGTGCCGCTTTGGGGCTGGACCGGCCAGCGCTTCGGCCTGCGCGCGCTGATGCGGGTGGGCTATGCCGGCGCGGGCATTCTCAGCATCGCCGCCGCAACTACCGCCAGCCAGCCGGGCTGGGGCGCGTTTTTCCTGGTGATGGCCGCATGTAGCGCCGGCGCCCTCGATGGTGCCGGCAATTTGCTGTTCCTCCGCGCCGTGCATCCGTATGAGCGTGCGGAGATGACCACGGTTTTCGCCAGCTACCGCGATGTCACCCAGGTCGCCCCGCCGATCATCTGTTCAATCCTGCTCGCCTTTTTCGCCCTGCCATCGGTGTTCATCGCGTCGGGCAGCGCAATGCTCGCCTCCGCCGCCCTTGCCACCCGTATCCCGCGCCGGCTGTAAAACGCCGCCATAGACGGCCACTCGCGCGTACAGATACTGTGCCGGCAGTCTTGGGGGATTGCACATGAAATTTGCAACCATACGCATGCTTGCAGGCGCCATGCTGATGCTGGCCTTGGCCATGCCGATCGCCAACGCGAAAATCTTCCGGGTCAACGTCGTCGGCGATCCCGCGCAGATGGACCCGATTACTTTGTCCGAAATCGTCGCCGGCCGCATCTTGCGCAACGTCTATGAAGGCTTCACCGCCACCACCGAAGATGGCCGCAACGCGCCCGCCCTGGCGCTGAGCTGGGAACCGCTCGCCACTGGTCCCGGCTTTCGGTTCCATTTGCGCCCCGGCGTGAAGTTCCATAGCGGCCGCCCGTTCGGCGCCAAGGACGTGAAATACACTATGGAGGAACTGCTCCGCCCCGGCGCCAAGGGCGGGCTGGGGGCATCGCATCTCGGCTCCATCACCGGTGCCAAGGCCTTCAAGGACGGCGCGGCGCCCACGATCGAAGGGATCAAGATTGTCGATGACCTCACCATCGATATCGCCTTCACCAAGCAGGATGTGCTGTTCCCGATCTATCCGATTTTCTTCATGGATAGCGGCATTGTCGCCGAACTTGGCGCGGACTGGATGGCCAAAGCCTCCGCCGGCACCGGCCCTTACAAGTTCCGCCAGTGGCGCCGCGGGGTATCGGTCGATCTTGATGCCAACCCGACCTATTGGGGCGGCGCGCCAAAGATCGAGGGGGTGAGCTTCCTGATCGTCCCCAACGGCGATACCGCCTTGTCGCAATATGATGCAGGCGAACTTGATTTCGTCGATGTCTATGCCGGATCGATCCGCCGGGTGCTGCGCGATGATCGCTACGCGAAGGATCTGATCCGGGTGCCGCGCGCCCAGGCGGTTTACATGGGGATGAACCAGAATCTTTACGCGCCCTTCAAAGATATCAAGGTGCGCGAAGCCGTGTCCTTGTCGATCGACCGGCAGGCGATGATCCGTGGCCTTTACGGCAATGCCGCCTTCATGCTGAACGGCGCCGTCACCCCCGGCATGCCGGGCGAAACCATCGGTCTGCCAGCCCCGAAATTCGATCCCGCCCGCGCCAAGGCGCTGCTCGCAGAAGCCGGCTTTCCGGATGGCAAAGGCCTGCCGCCTATCGACATTGCAAGCACCGAGGCATCGAAAGACGAGCTCACCTACTATGCCGATCAGCTCAAGCGCGTGCTCGGCATGCCAGTCAGCGTGAAAGTGGTGGAACGCGCGACCTTCATCCGCGGCATGAACGCCGGCGAGGTTGCGTTCTTCCCCTGGGGCTGGACGATGGATTACCCCGATGCCGCGACCTATTTGCAGGACATGTGGTACTCCACCAGCCCTTATAATCGCCCACGCTGGAAGAACATCGAATATGACGCGCTGATCGATGCGGCACTGATCACCGCAGACGATTCCAAGCGTTTCGCGCTCTATCACAAAGCGGAAAAAATCCTGGTTGATGATTTTGGCATGGTGCCGTTGCCGATCACCGCGTCGGTTGGCTTGCGCAAGCCCAACGTCCGCAATGTCACGCTGACCCCGTTCGGCTTTTCGACATTTGACCGGATTGAGATCGACTGACGCGGGATGCTGGCCTTCATCCTGCGTCGGATCGCATCCCTCATCCCGGTGCTGGCGGTCGCGCTGCTGGTGACGTTTGCTGCTATCCACGCGTTGCCCGGCGATCCGGTGCAGGTCATGCTGTCGGATCATTCCGCCGACAAGGAAATGGCGGCCCGGCTGCGCGCTGAATACGGGCTGGACCGACCGCTGCCGGCGCAGTTCGTGGCCTATCTGGGGGAAATCGCCTCCGGCCGCTTTGGCCTGTCATTTCGCTACGTGCATCAACCGGTGGCGGACGTGCTGCGCGATGGGCTGGCGATCAGCCCGCTGCTGGCGGTTGCAGCCCTTGCCATGGCGCTGCTGATCGGCATCCCCGCCGGGGTTTACGCTGCCATCCGTCGCAATCGCTGGCAGGACACACTCCTGATCCTGCTTTTGGTCGCCGGCCTGTCGATCCCCAATTTCGCGGTCGCAACTTTCCTGGTTTATGCGCTCAGCGTGAAGCTCGCCGCATTGCCGGTGGCCGGCTGGGGCACCTGGCGCCAGGCGATATTGCCGGTGCTGGTGCTGGCCATTCCGGCCGGCGCGTACCTGGCGCGGCTGACCCGGACTTTCATGCTCGAAGTGCTCGGCCAGGATTTCATCCGCACCGCCCGCGCCAAGGGGCTGGGCCCGCGACTGGTGATCTGGCGCCACGCCTTCCGCAACACGCTGCTGCCGCTGGCGACGTCGGCCGGGGTGATTTTCGGCGGCCTGCTGAGCCATACCGTGGTGGTCGAAACCATTTTCAATATTCCCGGCCTTGGGCGGCTGGCGATTGATTCGATCTTCGCCCGAGACTACCCGGTGGCAATGGCCGTCGTGCTTCTGTTCGTGCTGTTCTATGCCGGCATCAATCTGCTGGTCGATCTGTTCTACCTGGTGATCGATCCACGGGTGCGCGAAGGTATGGGCGCATGAGGCAATTGCTGCGCCAGCGCGGCGGCGTGATCGGCCTGGTGATCGTGGTCCTGGTGCTGGCCGTGGCACTGTTCGGCCCGCTGCTGGCGCCGCAGCAATTCGATGCGACCGATTTGCTCAATGCCTGGGCGCCGCCCGACGCGATCAACCCGCTCGGCACCGACAAGCTTGGCCGCGATATCGCCAGCCGGCTGATCGTTGGCGCCCAGGTTTCGCTTACCGTTGGCCTGTCGGTGGTGCTGATCACCCTGGTGGTGGGCGTGAGCGCCGGCATGCTGGCGGGTTTCCTCGGTGGCGCGGCCGATCGGCTGATCATGGGCACGGTCGATATCGTGCTGGCCTTCCCCGAAGTGGTGCTGGCCATCTTGCTCGCAGCCATTCTCGGGCCCGGCATCGCGACCGTCATCGCCGCTTTGTCCCTGGTCTGGTGGCCCGGCATCGCGCGCCTGACCCGATCGCTGGTGCTGGTGCAGCGCGAGGAAGCGTACGTCCAGGCCGCCATCGTCTGCGGCAGCACCACCGCCAAAATCCTCTGGCGCCACATCCTGCCCAACATCGCGGCCCCGTTGCTGGTCCGCGCTTCGGTCGGCATCGGCTTCATCATCATGGCGGAGGCAACGCTGAGCTTTCTCGGCCTCGGCGTGCAGGAACCCGTGCCAAGCTGGGGCGGTATGATTCGCGACGGATTGCCGGTGCTGCGCAGCGATCCGATGCTGGCGGTGTCGAGCAGCGTGGTGATCGGGCTGACCATTATTGGGTTTAATTTACTTGGTGACGGGTTGCGGGATGCTTTGGATCCGCGGTTGAGGGGTCGATAGATGAAGGCAAGGATTCTTCTTTTTGTGAACAAAAAGAAGCAAAAAAACTTCATCTATTGTTGCCGTTGGCTTGGGTCCCGCCGCGAGCGCACGGCAACCGTACCAAGTGATAAAAAGTTTTTTTGGTTCTTTTTGTTCACAAAAAGAACATGCTTACTTACTTAAAGAGGCCCTAAAATGCTGATCATCGAACGCACCCACTACTACGCCCACCCAGGCCACGCCGCCCAAGTGCTCGCCACCCGCCGCCGTGCCAGCCAGGTCCGCATCGCCGAGGGCCTGCCGGGCGGGCAAATCATGGTCACCGCCGAGGGCGGCGACGGCAGCACCCCCGATGTGGTCTGGCAATGTGCCTTCCCCGATGCGGCCGCACAGGCGGCCGACCTTGCCGCCCGCGCCGCGAGTGCCGGGTTCGAAGCGGTGCGCGCCGAGATGCGCACCCATATTGCGCGCTTTGAACGTCAGGTGCTGGCAATGGCTGCCCTCGATCTGCCGAGCGGGGTGCGCGATACCGCGCTCGATGGCCATCCCATTCTGCCGCGCGCGATCCATTTCACCAGCGGGGCGCATAATTTGCTCGGCTGGCTCCATCTGCCGCCAGGCCCGGGGCCATTCCCCTGCCTGATCACCAACCACGGCAGCGGCATTGACAAGGGCACCGAAGATACCAGCCGCCCCGGCACCGCGGCGTTGCTGATGTCCTGGGGCATCGCATCCTTCCTGCCGCATCGCCACGGCTATGGCGCATCGACCGGCGCCGCCTGGCGCGAAGATGTTTCCGCCCCCTACGGCACCGCCGAATATGACGCGCAACTGGCAACCCGGCTCGATGCGGAAAGCGACGATATCCTGGCCGCACTCGACATTGTCGCGGCTTTGCCGGAGATCGACGCGACCCATATCGGCGTCATGGGATCATCGTTCGGCGGCACAACAACCTTGCTCGCCGCGTCGAAAACCGATCGTTTCACCTGCGCGATCGATTTTGCCGGTGCGGCCATGAATTGGGACCGCACCCCGGCGCTGCGGGATTTAATGACCAAGGCGGCGCTGCGGGTGAAGATGCCGATCTTTTTCATCCAGGCGGAAAACGACTATTCGATCCGCCCGACGCTGGAACTCGCCGAAGCCCTGGCAAACACCGGCCAGATCATGCAGTCGCAGGTTTTCCCAATTTTCGGGGCGAATAATCACGAGGGCCACCTGCTCGAAAGCCGCGGCCCGACTGTGTGGGCCGCTGCCGTGCGGCGTTTTCTGGAGCGCCATTTGTGATCGGCGCCTGGATCGAAGACCTCGCCTGGCCCGAAGTCGCAGCGCGGATCAAAGACGGCTGGCCGGTGGTGGTGCCGATCGGCGCCCGCAGCAAAGAACACGGCCATCATCTGCCGATGTGCACCGATTATCTGCTGGCGCGCGCGTTTTGCGATGGGGTGGTGGCGCAGTTGCCGGTCTTGATCGCCCCGGTGGTGGATTTTGGCTACTACCCCGCCTTCATCCGCTATCCCGGCAGCCAGCATATCAGGTCCGAAACCTTCATCGCGCTGGTCAGCGACATTCTCAACCTGCTGCTCGACCAGGGCGCGCGGCAACTCGCCATCGTCAACACCGGCGTATCGACCGAAGGCCCGATCCAGATCGTGGTGCGCGACCTGCTTTCCAAACGCGGCGTCACCGTGCCAGTGGCCGACATCGTCCGCATCGGCCGTAACAGTGCCGCGCGCCTCGAACAGCGCTTTGGCGGACATGGTGATGAGCATGAAACCTCGGTGATCCTCGCCATCGATCCAAGCCACGTCGACATGTCGCGCGCCCGGCCGGATTACGGCACAAGCCCGCCGCCGAGCGTGTTCGTCGCCCCCACCCAGTTCCGCGATGACCCGACATCAGGCCATCACCACAGCGAAACCGGCGTGCGCGGCGATCCGTCGCTGGCAAGCGCCGAAAAGGGCCGGCTGATCCTAGACTCAGCCATTGCCGAACTCGTCGCGGGCTTGCGCCCGTTATGCCCATGACCCGCGACTACGACGTCATCGTTGTCGGCTTCGGCTATGCCGGCGGCATGGCCGCAATTGCCGCCCATGATGCCGGCGCCCGCGTGCTGTTGTTGGAAAAGCAACCAATGCCCGGCGGCATTTCAGTGTGCAGCGCCGGCGGCATTCGCTGCACGGACCGGCCGGACGATGCGTTGGCGTATTTGCTGGCCACCAATGGCGGCACCACGCCGGAACCGGTGCTGCGGGCGCTGGCCGACGGAATGGCCACCATGCCAGCGCTGGTTGAAAGCCTGGCGCAGGCGGTCGGCGCCACAGCTTCCGTCCGGCCGGCCAGTGGCAACTACCCGTTCCCGGGCGCGGACGCATTCGGCTTCGTCAATATCGATGCGGTGCCGGATTTCGATCCCGCGCGCGATTACCCCGCCGTGCGAGGTGCGGCCGCCGGCGCACGGCTATTCCGGATCGTCGAACAAAATGTCCGTCTGCGCGGAATTGACGTGCGCTGCGGCGCCGCGGTGGAGCGTTTGCTGATTGAGGGCGGGCGCGTTGCCGGCGTGGTTGCGGGCGCACCGATCCGCGGCAATGTCGTGCTGGCAACTGGCGGCTTCGAAGGGTCGGCGGATTTGCAGCGCCAGTTCTGGGCGATGAACCCGGTGCTGTCGGCAGCGCTTAACAGCAACACCGGTGACGGGCTGCGCATGGCGCAAATGGCCGGCGCCGCGCTATGGCACATGTGGCATTATCACGGTTCCTACGGCTTCGCGCATCCGGACCCGGCCTATCCCTACGGCATCCGCCTCAAGCGTCTGCCCGACTGGCGGGCCGATGAAGGGCTGCGCGAGAACGTCACCATGAGCTGGATTTTGCTCGATCGCGACGGCCGCCGCTTCATGAATGAATACGACCCCTACATGCAGGATACCGGCCATCGCGCGCTTGAAGGCACTGACTTTACCCGCCTGCGCAGCCCGCGCATTCCCGCGCTGCTGATCGTCGATGCCGATGGCGATGCGCTCTATCCGCTCAGCGCGCCGACCTGGCACGATGCGGACGTCGCGGCCCGTTTTGGCGGGCAGGCGCCCAAGGATTTCGACAACGCCATTCTCCAGCGTTTCGATACGCTCGACACACTTGCCGCCGCCTACGGGCTGGATTCGGCGACGCTTGCCGAAACGATTGCCGAATGGAACGCGCTCGCATCATCCGGCGCCCCGGATCGTTTTGGCCGGCCCGCAACCGGCCGCGCCACCATCGCCCGCCCGCCCTTCCGCGCCGCGCCGGTGGTCCCGATCGTGTCCAACACCCAGGGCGGCCCCGCCCATGATGCCGAGCAGCGCGTGCTTGATGCCTTCGGCGCGCCCATCCCCGGCTTGTGGGAAGCTGGGGAGATCGGCAGTGTGTTCGGCCATATCTACATGTCCGGCGGCAACCTCGCCGAAAGCTTCGTCGGCGGACGCATCGCCGGCCAACAGGCGGCACGCGCCGCAGGAGTTTCGCCATGATGCACGTGCCGTTCGACCTAGCCTCCCGCCAGAAATACCTGGCACAGGAATTTACCGACGCCGAATATGACCGCCGGCTTGCCGCCGTGCGTGCCAACATGGCAAGTGCGGGCCTGGATGCTTTGGTGATTTATTGCGGCGCGTCGAGCTACGCGACCGCCCGCTGGCTCACCAACTACCAGGCCTTCAACGGCACCAGCTTCGTCGTCGTGCGGCAGGATGGCGGCATCACCGTCACCACCGATGGCGTGCTGCATGGCGAACCCATGCATACCATGGTCTGGACTTGCCGGGCCGCCGATTTACGTTGCGCGGCCGGCGCGATTTATGGCGGACCACCCGACGAAGCAGCCACCATGGCGGCCGACGCGGTGGGTCCGGCCAAACGGGTGGGGCTGGTCGGCAGCCGAACCATTCCGGGGGCGTTGCATGCCGCCTTGCTCGCCAGGCTCCCCGGGCTGGTCGCCGCCGACGCGGTGGTTGCCGACGCCCGGATGATCAAATCTGCCCCGGAAATCGAACGCATGGACGAAGCCGGCCGCATCGCCGACGCTGCCTTCGAAGCCGTCTTTGAAGCATTGCAGCCTGGGGCGGAGGAAACCGAAGTCGCCGCCGCCGCTGTCGCCGTCATGCTGCGCCGCGGCTCGATCGAAGCCTTCCGCACCTGCGTCGTCGGCGGCAATCTCGCCGGGCTCAAACATTCCTATCCCAAACGCCGCCGATTGCTGCGCGGCGAACTGGTGTTTCTCGATCTCGGCGCCAGTTTCCAGAATTACGTGTCCGACACCAGCCGCACCTGCGTGGTCGGCGAAGCGCCGAAGGGTGACGCTGCCGATTTGCTGAAAATCTCCGAAGACCTTTATCACGCCGGCCTCGAAGCCATGCGCCCCGGCAACACGATTGATGATGTCGCCCAACGCCTGATCCGCGTCGTGAAGGGCACAAAATGGGAGGCTGATTTCTGCCCGACCGGGTTCGGCCATGGCATCGGCATGGATTTGTTCGAAGCCCCCGGCGGATTATTCGCCGGCGCCCGCACAATGCTGCAACCGGGGATGACCCTGGCCTATGAACCAATGGTGGTGGTCGAAGGGCTCGGCACCGGGGTGGTCGAAGATAGTCTGGTGATCACCGAGACCGGCTATCGCCTGCTGACCGACGGGCCACGGGTGCCGAAAATCTGATCTAGCGCGTTATCGGTCCATGTTGAATCAACGGAAACGCGCTAGAGTCTTGTTTTTACGATCATCTTTATCCGATCGAAAAGGCAAGCCGATCGGATGATGATCTAGCCTTCAACCCCGACCACAAAGCTCACCACTGTGCCGAGCGACCCGCCAATATTCAACGTCGCCACGCGCTTGGCGCCTTCCACCTGGTAGGCGCCGGCCTGGCCGGTGACCTGCTTGCACGCGTCGAGCAGCATCCGCGCACCCGTAGCTCCCACCGGATGCCCGCCGCCGATCAAGCCGCCTGACGGGTTTACCGGCAGGCTGCCGCCAAGCGCGATGCGGCCATCGTCCACCGCCTGCCAGCTTTGCCCCGGTGGCGTAATACCGAAATGATCGATCGCCATATATTCGGTCGAGGTAAAGCAATCATGGGTTTCGATCGCGTCGAGTGCCGCCACCCCACCAATTCCCGCCCGCGCCCAGGCGTCGGTGATGGTCTGGCGCACATGCGGGAAAACGAAATCCTGGCCTTTGCTGCGCTCTACCTTGTCGAGAAAGCGCAAACTGCCATTGCGATGGCCCCAGCCCTGGATGCGCGGCGTGCTGGCCAGGCTGCGTCCGGTGCGCTTTGCATGGGCGGCGGCAAAGCGGCCTGATGCCAGCACCAAAGTCGCCGCGCCATCGGTGATCTGCCCGCAATCCTGCCGCCGCGTGCCCGGTTCGATCATCGGATTGGCCTGATCGTCATCGGTAAAACCCAACGGATCGAACTGCCATTTCCGCGTCTGCGCGTTGGGGTTGCGCTTGGCATTGCCGTAATTAATCTCGGCAATCCGGTTGAGGTAGCGCCGGTCAAGCCCGTAACGTTCCTCGTAAACCCCGGTCAGGCGGCCGAACACCGCCGGCCACAGGAACCGACACGAAATATCCTCATGCCCTTGCCACCCAGCAGCATTCTGGTTCGCGGAAGAAACGTCACCCGGCAGGTTCTTCAGTTCTTCCGCACCCACCACCAGCACGCAATCATACCTGCCAGCCTCAATCTCCGCCATCGCGGTCAGCACCCCGAGTGACGCCGACGCACAGGCCCCTTCATGCCGCATCGCCGGCACGCCGTAGAGTTCCGGCACAACCTGCGCCACCATCGATCCCAGATGCGCCTGGCTGCGCTGCAACTCGGCAAAGGCGTTGCCAACATGGATGCTTTCGATTTCGTCCGGTCGGATCATCGCCTGCTCAAGCGCGGAGTAAACGCTTTCCGCCATCATGTCGGAAATGTCTTTGCCTTCGCGGGAGAAGACGCGGGCGAAGTCGGTCTGGGTGCCGCCTAGGATGAAGACTGGGTCTGACATTTAAGACACTCCAAGAAAGCAGTTCCGTTTATCCATGACGCACCGCTGTTCGTGCGCACTCGAAA
Organism: Acetobacteraceae bacterium; assembly: GCA_025352995.1. Taxonomy (GTDB): domain Bacteria; phylum Pseudomonadota; class Alphaproteobacteria; order Acetobacterales; family Acetobacteraceae; genus CAITOL01. The sequence continues at coordinate 3,358 of JANXRN010000338.1, read as the reverse complement.
CCAAAGTAGGAAAGTTTTTTTGCTTCTTTTTGTTCACAAAAAGAAGACCTTCCTTCACTCCATATGCGCCGCCCGATGCAACCGCCCACCGGCGATATCCTTGTGGCTCGCCCAGGTCGCATGGGTGCCACTGCTGATCTTGTGCGGCAATCTAATCCGGCAAACCGGGCCATCTTCGACATGCTGTGCGTCGACCACGATGCATTCGGCGCTCTGCGTCGCCTCATCTGTGATAAAGCTCACCAGATAGCCGTCATCTTCGGATTTCGCATCCGGCCGCGGCGCGAACGGCGCCTCGCTCCCGTAACGATCGGCGCCGAACGACAGCGACGATGATGCCCCGGTCTTCAGATCATGTTTGACCAGCCCGGTGAACAGGAACCAGCCTGGCTTGGCCTGGGCGGAATAGGCGTAGCGATACGGCTCCCCGGCAATGCGCTGATTGATCATGCCGAATTCGAGAATGCGCTCGTCCAGCCGTTCTTCCCGGGTCGCCCCGGTGCGCAAATTGAAGCGCCAGCGATGCAAGCGTGTGCCCATGGCGTGCTGGTCGAGATAAACCATCATCCGTTCGTAGCCGGTCGGCGCTTCGTTGGGCGATGGCGGCATCGGGTCCTGCTGGTGATAGCCGTCCACCACCACTTCGTCGCCATCCTCGAACGCGTTGATCCAGTGCAAAACGAAGGTCGGCGATGATTCGAACCAGCGAATATCCTCCGTCCGGCCATGGCGGGGAATGATCGCAAAGCGCGACGGAATATTGGGGAAGAACCGCACCACGTGGCGGCCTTGCTCCAACTGCTCCGGGTCCCAAAACAGCGGGAAATCATTCAGGATCGAATAATTCCGGGTGAAGATCATGTCATGCGGCAAACGCGGGCCGGGCAGGGGGACCGGGATGTAGTTGGTCAGCTTGTTGTTACGATCGACCACGCCGTAATGCATGTAAGGCGGGTATTTTGAATAGTTGAAGAACAGCAATTCCCCGGTGCGTTCATCTACTTTCGGATGCGCGGAAATCCCGTCGAGCGGCACCCAGCTTTCCGTGCCGAGATTTTCCAGCGTGTTGGCATCCAGCCGGTAGCCCTCGCCGCATTGATAGTAGGTCGACAGCACCTGCCCGGCATGGACCACGACATCAGTGCTCGACGCATCCTTGATCGCACCATGCGATCCCCAGCCCGGCCGGCGGGATTTTTTCGGGTTTTCCATCGTCCCGGCCCATAGCGAGCCACCAGCTTCCTGTTCGGCCATGAAGCCCTTGGTGCGGATCACCCGGTTGCGATAATTCGCCACCCCATCGCGAAAGCTGATCGCATGGATCATCCCGTCACCATCGAACGGATGAAACCGCCCGATCGGCTGATGAATTTGGTTCTGGGTATTGCGGAAATAAACCCCGTCGAGGTCAGTCGGGATGCGCCCTTCGATCACCTCCAGCCGCTCGGCATCCACTTCCTCATGCAGCGGCACATGCGCGCCGTTAAGGTACGGGTGATCATTGGGCGCCAGGCTTGCCGCCACGATCTCGCGATGGGTGATGCGCATCGATGTTTCCTTCCCGTCCAGTCACAGACTATGTGCCATCCCGCCCACGCTTGCAAAGCCCGGGCCGCCGCTTCACGCTGTCCCAAAATAGGGAGACCAAGCATGATCCTGGCATCGGCGGAGCGCATTGCGGAGTACACCGCACGCGGCATCTGGGGCAGCATCACGGTCGACGATCTGTTTCGCGTCGCGGTGGTCAGTGGGCGGGACCGGCTGGCGATTGCGGACGCGTCCAACAAAGCCGACTTCATGCCGACGCCGAATTTGCGCCTGAGTTGGGTGGAACTGGCCGATCTGGTTGATGCGTTGAGCCTGCGGCTGGCTGACGCTGGCATCGGGCGGGATGATGTGGTCGGCGTGCAACTGCCCAATTGCGTCGAACTGGCGGCGGTTTATCTTGCCGCTGCAAGGCTGGGCTTCATTCTCAGCCCGTTTCCGATCCAGTACCGCGCCCATGAACTGGCCGATTTGCTGCTCTTCGCCGGCGCACGCGCCTTCATCACCGCGCGCGATGTGAAGGGCCATGATGCCGCCGCGATGGTCGCGCGCGATGTGCCGTCGGTGACCAAAATCCTCGCCTGGGGTGGCCCGTCGGACGGGATTATCCAGACCCTTGATGATATGGGCGCGCCGGACCGCCTGCGGCTGGCGGGCTTGCCCCGCCCTGATGCCAACGACATCCTGACCATCACCTGGACATCGGGCACCGAAGCCCGGCCGAAGGGCGTGCCGCGAAGTCATAATTACTGGGTTACCGCCGGCCAGGCGGTCGCCGAAGCTGGCGAGCTCGGTGATGGCGCAACCTTGCTGAACCCGTTCCCGATGGTCCATGTCGGCTCGCTCGGCGGGATGTTCTTCCCCTGGCTGATCAAGCACGGCGTGCTGGTGCAGCATCAGCCGTTTGATCTTGACGTGTTCCTGCGCCAGATCGCCGAGGAACGCATCAGCTACACCGTCGCCCCGCCCGCGGTGCTTGCGCTGCTGCGCCAGAACGCAGCGTTGCGCACGAAATATGATCTGTCATCGCTTAAAAGCCTCGGCACTGGCTCGGCACCGCTCTCGCCCGAAGTGATGGCCTGGTTCGAGGCCGAGCTTGGGCTTGCGGTTTGGAACTCCTTCGGGTCGTCCGAAGGCTGCGCGATTTTCGGCGGACGGATCGACGTGCCGGACCCGGCGTTGCGGGCGACTTACCTGCCGCGCTGGGGCGTGGCTGACATCGCCTTCGCGTCCCGCACGTCGCGGATGCAGGAAACTCGGCTGGTCGATCCGGTGACGGAACAGGAAGTCAGCGCAGCCGGCCAGTCTGGCGAACTGCGCCTGCGTGGACCGTTCGTGTTTGACGGTTACTGGAACGCCCCCGCGCTGACCCAAGCCGCCTTCGACGCGGACGGCTATTTCCGCACCGGCGACATGTTCGAACTCGCCGGCGATGGGGATGTGCCGCGCTATTACCGCTTCATCGGCCGCACCAAGGAAGTGATTAATCGCGGTGGGGTGAAAATCTCCCCCGCCGAAATCGAAGCCCTGCTCGAATCCCATCCCAATGTGCGCGAAGCGGCGGTGATCGGGATGAAGGATGCGCGGCTGGGCGAACGCGTGTGCGCGGTGGTCGCCACCCGCGACGGCGGGGCGATCACACTTGATGATGTGCTGGACCATCTGCGCGGGCGGCAGATCGCAATCTATAAGCTGCCCGAGCATCTGATCGTGCTGCCGGCCCTGCCGCGCAATCCGGTCGGTAAGGTGCTTAAGCGGGAACTCGTGGTGCCGAAGTAAGGATCTTCTTTTTGTGAACAAAAAGAAGCAAAAA
>JANXRN010000336.1 GCA_025352995.1 Acetobacteraceae bacterium | reverse complement strand
GCGATGAACGGCTTTGCCGATCGGCCGCCGGTGCTGCCGCCGCTGGCGTTGGCCGACATGATCGCCGGGTTGTATGGCGCCTATGCAGTGATGATTGCGCGGCGGGAGGTCGAAAAGGGCCAGCCCGGGCAGGTGATCGATTTGCCGCTGCTCGATCCGCTGATCTCAATCCTGGGGCCGCAAGCCGAAATCTGGCGGACATCGGGGCAGTTGCCCGAGCGCACCGGCAGCCGGTCCAACACCACCAGCCCGCGCAACGTGTTCGTGACGAGGGACGGCCGATATATTTCGATTTCCGCATCGATCCAGGCGATGGCGGAACGGTTGCTGCGGGTGATCGGGCGGGAAGACATGATCGCTGACCCACGCTTTGCCACCAACACCGCCCGCGTCGCCAACGCCGAAGCGTGTGAGGCGCCGATCGCCGCCTTCATCGCCGCGCGCGACTGCGATGACGTGCTGGCGATTTTCGCCGAGGCCGGGATTACCGCGGCCCCGGTTTACGACATCGATCAGCTGGTCGCCGACCCGCACGTGGTGGCCCGCGAAATCCTGGTCGATCTGCCCGACGACGATCTTGGCCAGGTGATGATGCATAATATCGTCCCGCGCCTGTCAGCAACGCCCGGGGCAATCCGTCGGCCGGCGCCGCGGCTGGGGCAACACACGCGGGAAGTTTTGGTGCTGCTTGGGCGGGATGACGCTGAAACCGCCGCGCTAGTGGCCAGCGGGGCGGTGGCGGCCGAGCCTATGGTTGCAACAAATTAACCATCGGCGTCGCTGCACCATCAGCCACATCCACTAGCGAAACCGCGCCGCCGCATAAGGCGCGGGATCGATCACCGGCGGCTTGCCGCTAACCAGATCGGCCACCAGCCGCCCCGATATCGCGCCGGCGGCAAGCCCAACATGGCCGTGCCCGAACGCGTGCACAACATCGGCGCAGCCGCTCGCCGGCCCCATGCAGGGCAGGCCGTCCGGCGTTGATGGCCGATGCCCCATCCAGAACTTGATGCGATCGGGCGGCAAATCCGCCGGCAGGCCGGGGATGACGCTGCGGACGAAATCGCGCAGGATTTCCGCGCGGCGCCAGTTTGGCGCTGCGTCCAGCCCGGCGATTTCAACTTGCCCGGCAATGCGCAGCCCGTTCGCGGTGGTGGTCGTGGCCGCCTTGCTGTCGGACGGCATGATCGGCAGCCGTGGCGCGCTTTCCGGATGGGAAATCTCGGCATGGTAGCCGCGCTCGGTTTCCAGCGGCACGCGATCCCCCACCATCGCCGCGAGGGCTTTGGAATGGGCGCCGGCAGCGATGACCGCGCGGTCGCAGGCGATGTCCCCGGCGCTGCTGGTAACGGCGCGCAAACCTCCGGCCTCCATCGTGAACCCGGTGGCGCGCGCACAAACCAATTTGGCCCCGAGAGCCTGGGCATGGGCGACCAGGGCCGCGACATAAGCGCCCGGATCGCTGCAATGCCCGCCATCTTGCACAAACGCGCCAAACCGGTAGCGGCGGTCGAGCGCGGGTTCCATCTGGCGCAATTCATCGCCATCGAGTTCGGTCCAGCGCACCCCTTGTTCGCCGCGAATAGTCCAGCCGAGCTTTTCGGCCGCGAACGCGGCGCGCGATGGAAAGACATAGAGCAAGCCGGTCTGGTGGATCAAATGTCCGACGCCCGCTTCATCGGCGAGGCGCTTATGAAGGGCAGGGCAGCCTTCGACCAACGGGCGCAAAGCGGCGGCAATCGTCCGCAGTTTCGCCGGCGTCGATCCGGCGGCGAGAAACCGCCACAGCCACGGCCAGGCTTGCGGCAAATAGCGCCAGCGCATGGCCAGCGGCCCGAGCGGATCGACGAGGAAACCCGGCACTTTCTTCCACAGTCCCGGCGCCGACATTGGCAGCACTGAACTCGGGCTGAGCCAACAGCCATTGCCGTAGCTCGCGGCCTGCTCGCCACCGGGAGGGCCAGGTTCAATGATTGTCACCCGGTGCCCATCGCGCAGCAATTCCAGCGCCGTTGCCGCGCCGACAATGCCCGCCCCGATTACCACCACATGCATCGCACTTTTCCCCAACCGACTTGTCAGGCACGATAGAGGCGCACGGGGGATTTGGAACCCCGCACCATCAAGGGAGAGACATCGATGATTTACGAACTCCGCGTCTATCGCACTTTGCCGGGCCGACTGCCCAATTTGCTGAAGCGCTTTCAGGACCACACGCTGCGCATCTGGGAACGCCATGGCATTCGCCAGGCCGGATTCTGGACCACGCTGGTCGGTGAGTCGGCATCTGATTTGACGTACATGCTGGCCTGGGAATCGCTTGCCGAGCGCGAAGCCAAATGGGCCGCCTTTGCGGCCGACCCGGAATGGCTGAAGGCGCGCGCCGAGAGCGAGGCCGATGGCCCGATCAACGCCAATGTCAGCAACCAGCTGCTGATGCCGACAAAATTTTCCAGCGTTCAGTAGGGCTACAAAGTGAGAAGCTTTTTTGGTAACTGCGCGGGTTTTTTGTTAGGAAAGACTCCAAGGAAAGAAAAATCAGAAGGCAAGCAGTTCTTTTTGTGAACAAAAAGAACCAAAAAAACTTTTTATCGATTCCTTGCCGTTGGCGTGCCTCCCCCCGCAACAGCGGAGCGCTCTGAACCAAAGTGGTAAAGTTTTTTTGCTCCTTTTTTTTCAAAAAAAGGAGTGCTTTCTTGGCTTTAGTCTTCCTGCGGTAAAGGCCACGGAGAACCTCCGCAGTTACGCCTTTTGTTAATAAAAAAACAACTTCCCAGTCCTGCTACGCCGGCAACCCCCCCAAGCGCAGCCCGTCCAGATAAAGCGCGCGATCCGCATCATGCCGCATCGCCGATCGCGCCGACGCGACCACAAGATTGAAGCCCGGCTCCAGCGCGCATAATTTCTGGCAGATGACCGCCGCTTCTTCGACCAGACCGAGATGGCCGAGCGCGGACAGCAATCCTTTATAGGTCGTCGAAAGCCCTGGGTTCAGCGCGATTGCGCGGCGGCCAAGTTCGGCGGCGGTGGCGAAATCACCTTGCAGGAAATGCGGCATGCCGAGGAGCATTTCAAAATAGAACCCCAGCGGATCGAAGGGCGACAGAACGATCGCATGGCGGATCATGCGAATTGCCTCGCTTTGGTTGCCGTCCAGCGACTGCGCCAGGCCGGCAAAGCCCCAGGCGAGGGGCAGGTTCGGGTTCAACAACAGGGCGCGTTGATGAAAATCGTGCGATCGCTCGGTTGGCAGATATTGCATGTCGCGGACATGGCCTGCGATGGCGTGGCCGCGAGCATCGGACGGGTCAAGCGCGATGGCGCGTTGGGCAAGCTCGCCGGCCTTGGCAAGGGTCGGCGCATGATCGGCCGACCAGCCCTGGCCGACCATGAAGACATGCCAATAGGCCAACCAGGTGAAGGCGCCGGCGTAGCCAGGGTCAATGGCGGCGGCCTGTTCGAGCACTGGCCCGGCGGCGATGAAACCTGCTTTCTCCATCTGGTACAAAGCCGGAACGGTGCGCAGCACCTGCTCGTAGGCCGACAATGATCCGGCTGGGTGGGTGAGGCTGCGGCGCCCGACATGCATCAGCAATTGCGGGTCAATCCGGGCGACCATGGCGGCGGCGATATCATCCTGGAGCGACATGATATCGGTGCCGGTACGGTCAAAGCGGTCCGCCCAGACCACCTCGCCCCCGGCGCGCAGATCAAGCAGCCGCGCGCTGACCCGCAGGCGTTCGCCGCTATGGCGCACAATGCCCTCGACCAGGAAATCGAGATCGAGCGATTGCCAGCGCGCGCTGCCGTCGCGTGGCTCGCGGGCAAGGGCTGCAAGGGACGGGGAGGCGACCAGGAAGAACCAGCGGAACCGCGCGAGCGCGGTGGTCAGTTCATCGGCCAGGCCGGCGGCAAGGCAATCGCCGCTTCCGCCGTCAACCGTGCGGAACGGCAATACCCCCAGCCGCAGCACCCGCTTGGCAGCGGGCGCGGGGCTGGGACGAGCGAGCTGGGTTGTTTGACCGGCACGCAGATCGGCGACCATCGCGGCCGTTGCGCTGGACGGGGCGAGCCCTGCCTTGGCCAAGGCCTGCGCCAATTGCTCGAACATCTGCAACGCTGCGGTTCGTTCGCCATGGGCGATGTGCAGCCCGATCAGGGTGCGACTGGCGCTTTCATGGCCGGCGTCGAGGTCAAGCAAAAACTCGGCCGCGGCCTGGCGTGTCCGTGGCGCGACAGCGCTGGCGGCAAGCATTGCTTCGGCCCGCTGCACGATCAGGCGGCTGACCTTGCGACGCTGGTCATCAAGCCAACGATCAAATCCCTGATCGAGCCCGGCGAGATCTTCGAGCAGCGCGGCGCGTGGCAAGGGCTGGGAAATGGCATTCCCGGGGTCATCGGCGATGAAGCCGTCGATATCGAGCCAGATTGCGTCGCGCTGCAATCGCAGCAGGCCCCGCTCGACGATCAGAACCTCCCGCCCGAGGTCGGCGAGGCTTTCCTGGAGTTCGTGGATGGATTGCCGCAGCGACGCCCGTGCCTGCTCGCGATCCCGTCGGCTCCATAATAATTGGCAGGCTTGCTCACGCAGGATTGGCGCCGGGGCAATGAGTGCCAGGATCGCAAGCAACGCGCGTGCCTTGCGGCCGCGGGGGAGAATGTCGATGCCATGGCGATCCGTCGCGCGAATGCGGCCGAGCAGGCTGAGCGACATGACGACACCCGGGCTGCCGGCTTGCCAGTCAGTTCCAGGACCAAGGTGCGGCACCGACATTCCCGCGCTGGCGCCGGACAGTCCTGGTTCAATCGCGGATTGTCTGTCGAAGAGTTCGGAGTTCACAGATATGTCTCACCGGATGCGACCGCTGCTAAAATAGGGCGACATCTTCCGAACAGGCAAAGACGGGATTTTAACAGAATTTTAATAGAAAATAATCTTCATAACTAGGAAAATTAGCTTGACAGGCGAAATCTTGGGAGGCAAACTCCAGAAGTCGACGGGCGAGTTGCGTCCGCGATACCAGCCCCCCCATTTCAGGCGACAGCATCCCGATCATGCCGCAAGCACCGCTTGTGGCGCGATGGTGATGTTGCATCGATGGAATGGGTGCTGGGCAATCAAGCTTAGAACAAGGAATTACCCCATGTCCAACATCACTGTGGCCGTGCCTGCCGCTGTCGTCGATTCCGGCCGTATTCGCGTTGGTTCGGCCTATCGCCTGCTGCCGGCCGCCAAATAAGGCCGGTGCGGCTGGCTCGGTTCGCCGGACCAGCCGCATTTTTTTCCTAGCTTCGTGCGGTTGCGCGCCTGCGCCATCGCTGCCCCCAAGTCCCCCATCGCAGGACCACAGCCCATGTTCGCAGCCGCATCGCCTGGCGTTCGCTTTTATCGCGTGATCGAGTCCGCCCGCCCGCCGCAACGCGCCGATAAATCCGCGCTCGGCACCATGCCCACCCGCGCCTTTCGCTTTTGCGACGCCATCACCCAGGCCGCCGGCTTTGGCTGGTACGGCTTCGCACCGATGGATGTGTCGTTGCTGTGGGATGGCGACGATATTTTCTGGAACTATGCCGGCGTCGAAGGCTGGCTGCCGCTGTCGGCGGCCCAATTCCCCAACCTGTCGGCGCGCTTTGACGCGGCCGCCCCGGAAGAATTGAAAGGCTGCGCGCCGCCGATGCTGACCGCAGTGCCCGAACCCGGCGTGGTGCAGATCTGGACTGGGATGTTCGCGCGATCAGCCCCGGGGTGGAGCCTGCTGGTGCGCCCGCCGGCGAACCTGCCGCTGCCGGGCGGCTACGTGTCCTACGAAGGCATTGTCGAAACCGATCGTTGGTTCGGGCCGCTTTTCACCAATTTGCGCCTGACCCGCACCAACGTGCCAATCCGGCTGCGCGCGGACTATCCGCTGATGCAAATCCAGCCAATCCCGCGCCAGATTTATACCGACGCGGTGGTGGACGACATGGAAGTCGGCCCGACGCTTGAAGGGTTCAGCGCAGCGGACTGGGCGGATTATGATACGTCGATCGCCGAACCGTCGAGCCGGCCGGGCCGGCCGTTCGGCGCCTATGCCGTGGCGGCGCGGAAGGAGCGCAGGTCGGGGTGTCCGTTTTTGAGGGAGAAGGAAGCGGCGTAAGGAAGAATCTTCTTTTTGTGAACAAAAAGAAGCAAAAAAACTTCATCCATTCCTTGCCGTTGGCGCGGGAACTCTCCAGGGTCCCGAGCCAACGGCAACAAGTGTGAGAAAGTTTTTTTGGTTCTTTTTGGTCACAAAAAGAACTACTTACTTACTAAATAATTCTTATACTTATCCCGCAGCGCCAGCTTCTGAATCTTCCCCGTCGCCGAATGCGGCAGTTCGTCGATCACCACCACATCATCCGGCTTCCACCAGTTCGCCACCTGCCCATCGAAGATCGCCAGCACGCTCGCCTTGTCGATGCTGTGGCCTTGCTTGGGCACCACCAGCAGCAAGGGCCGTTCGGCCCATTTTTCGTGCGTGGCGGCGATGATGGCGGCTTCGGCCACGTCCGGATGGCCGACGGCGATGTTTTCGAGCTGGATGGAGCTGATCCACTCCCCGCCAGATTTAATCACGTCTTTCGACCGATCGGTGATTTCGAGGTAGCCTTCCGGGTCGATTGCCGCGACGTCACCCGTGGCAAACCAGCCATCGGCATCAAGCGCGCTGCCGGGTTCGTCACCGAAATAGGCGTTGGTGACCCACGGGCCCTTGACCGAAAGATGGCCGGATTTCAGGCCGTCCCACGGCAACTCCACGCCATCATCATCGACGATTTTCATATCGACCCCGAACAGGGCGCGGCCCTGCTTGATGCGGACCTTGTATTCGTCATCCAGGCTCAACCCGTCATGGATCGGCTTAGGGGCGTTGTAGGTGCCAACGGGCGACATTTCGGTCATGCCCCAGCCCTGGTAGATGCGCACGCCATAGGCGTCGAACCCTTCGTACAGCATGCGCGGGCAGGCCGAGCCGCCAACCATCAGCCGTTGCATGCTGGTCAGGCGATCGCCGGATTTCTGCAAATGCTGCAACAATCCCAGCCAGACGGTGGGCACGCCGGCGGACATGGTGACTTTTTCGTCGTTCATCAGCGCGGTCATGTTGGCGCCATCCAGGAAGCGGCCAGGCATGACCAGCGTGGCGCCAGCCATCAGCGCGCCATACGGAATTCCCCAGGCGTTGACATGAAACATCGGCACGACCGGCAATACCCGGTCGCTGGCGCGCAGCCCCATCACATCGGCCTGGCCGCCGGCGAAGGCGTGCAGCAAGGTCGAACGATGCGAGTACAGCACGCCTTTCGGCCGGCCAGTGGTGCCCGACGTGTAGCACAGCGTGGCCGCGGTCCGTTCATCAAACTCCGGCCAGATGTAGTTTTCGTCGGCGGCCGCCATCAATTCCTCGTAGCAATATAGCTTGATGCTGTCGGGGAGTTTGACGTCGGGCATATTGGCGCGGTCGCACATGATCACCACGCCGCGGACATGCTTGCCGAAATGCGGGGCGGCCGCGCCGATCAGCGGCGCGAATGTGGTGTCGGAAAAGACCAGCACGTCTTCGGCGTGATTGATGATGTAGGCGACGTCCGGCACCGACAGGCGCGGGTTGATGGTGTGGGTGATCGCGCCCATGCCGGAGATTGCGTAGTACAGCTCCATATGCCGGTAGCCGTTCCAGGCGAGCGTCGCCACCCGGTCCTGCCATTCAACGCCCAGCCCTTGCAGCACCCGCACCATGCGCCGTGACCGGGCTTCAAATTCCCGATAGCTGTAGCGATGCATGGCGCCTTCGGTGGTTTTCGACACCAGTTCGGCATTGGGATGGTGGCGGGCGGCGTGCTTGACGATCGCCGAGATCATCAATTCCTGGTGCTGCATCAGGCCGAGCATTTGAATTTTTCCTCTTGGGTCTCTGTGTCTCGCGCAAAATGCGCTAGGGCGAGTCATCTGGCGTGGTTTTCGAGAACCGGAGCGGAGCGGACGCTGGTCCGTGAGCACCGGAAGCGCAGAAAGGCGCGCCAGATGGCCGCCATAGTAGCATTTTCAGCCAGACACTAAGCGGCGGGCTTGCGAACCGACGGGTGCAGCCCGCCCGGATCAACCGCCATGCCGAATTCCTGCTGATTATGGGCGTGGCAAAGTTGATGCAAGGCAAAAGCCTGATCGATCGCCGTTTGCTGGCCCATCGCGTCCATCGACCGGTTCACCGCTTCCTTGGTCATCTTCAAGGCGAAGGCTGGTTTGCTGGCGATTTTGCTCGCCAATGCCAGGGTGAAATCCATCATGGTGGCTTTTGGCACGACGTGATTGACCATGCCGAGCCGGTGGGCTTCCTCGGCGGACCAGGCATCGGCGGTGAACAGAAATTCCTTGGCCTTGCGGGCGCCGAGTTCCCACGGATGGACGAACCATTCGACCCCGCAGACCCCCATGGTGACCACTGGATCGCAAAATGTCGCGTCATCGCTTGCGACAATCAAATCGCAGGCCCACGCCAGCATCAGGCCGCCGGCGATGCATCTGCCCTGCACGGCGGCGATGGTCGGCTTGGCAAGGTTGCGCCAGCGCCGGGTGATTTGCAGATAAATCTCCTGCTCGCGCGCCATTCGTCCGTGCGCGCCGGGTTCGGCAAATCCGCCCCAATGGCCGACCACTGGAAAATCCGTCCCCAGGCCCTGCCGCCCGGTACGGCGCAAGTCATGCCCGGCGGAAAAATGCGGATCGGCGCCGGCCAGAATGATCACCTTAACCGCATCGTCCTGCGCGGCCGCGTCAAATGCCGCGTTGAGGTCGTAGGTCATGTCCAGGTTCTGCGCGTTGCGCGCTTCCGGCCGATTCATGGTGATCCGGGCGACGCCGTCGGCCGGCGTGTCAACCAGGATGGTGTCGTAATTGGGCATGGGCGTCTCCCGCTGGGCATGTTGATTGCGCCCAGTATAGGCACCCGTCAGTCGGAATTGGTATCCGCGAGCACGATGCTGATCGCGTCGGTGGCGGCAGAGCGATCATGGTCGGCCACCGCCTGGCGGGCGGCTTGCAACTTCCGCACGATTTGCTGCGCGCTGGGCGCGCCCGCCCGCGATGGGCGTTCCGATCGGGTCAGCACCCGGCTTTCGGCCCGTTCCAACGCTTCCTGTGCGTCAGCCCAGCGACCGGCTTCAACCGCGGATTTGGCGGTGAGCAGGAAGGCGAGCGGGGAAGCGTCCTCGGCGACTTGGGCGACCGCGCTGGTGGTAAGCAAAAGGAGGATGAGCAGGGCGCGCATTTTTGGCTCCGCGAGAAAGAGCATTTTTTTTTGACTATACTCGGTTCAGTGGGAACCCGGATCATCGCAAGGATCGCGCGCACATCCGTTTCCGCCCGAAGAACTTGGCGTCTTTGCGCCTTGGCGTTTCACCTCTCTTTGCTTGCCTGGCCGAAACCCCATCCAATCGATCTACGAAGTTTCAGCATCACTGCCTCGGCGAAGCCGCAATAGCCGGGCGGCGCGCCGGGGTGCAAAAAAACCCGTCGAGCCGACCCAACAGACTTTCTAGACGGAAACCTAGCCCCCCAGTGCTTTCATCGCCGCATCCATCGCCTTTTCGGTCGGATGCGCGGTGCAATAAACGGCCATTTTCTTGTCGAGATCAGCCGCCATCTTATCCATGCCGGCATCGCCGGTTTTCGGTGTCGGGCCGGTGGTTGCCACTTGCTTGAGGTAGCCGGCGCAGGTCATTTCCGGATCGGTGATCTGCGCGCTAGCCGACAAAGACAGGCCCACCAGCACGGTTGCTGCCAGCAGGGAGATTTTAACACCATGGTTCGACATCGGCTTTTCCTCAGGTGATCGCGCCCGGATCATGGAATTGAAGCGGGCCGTCCCATTCCTTGTGCAACTTTAATGGAACAGCGTAAACAAACACTTACGGCGCAACTGTCAGTCCACGATTGCGCAGCAACGCCTCGGTTCCCGGCGTCGCGCCCCGGAACCCGACATAAAGCGCCATCGGGTCCGCGCTGTCGCCCGATTGCAGCACGCGCTTCAACCGCGCTGCCGCTGCCGGGTCGAACGGATCGCCGGCATCTTCGAAAGCGGCGAACCCGTCCGCATCCAGCACCTCGGCCCAAAGATACGAATAATACCCGGCCGCGTAGCCGGCGCCGGCGAACAGATGCTGGAAATGCGGCGGCCGATGGCGCACGCCAATTTCCGCCGGCATGCCGAGGCGGGCCAAGGTGGCGCGCTCAAACGCCGCGATATCGAGGCTCGCCGGATCGGGATGGGCGTGCAATTCCATGTCGAGAATGGCGGCCGCGGTATACTCAATCGTCGCAAAGCCCTGATTGAAATTGCGCGCCGACAGCAGCCGATCCATCAAAGTCACTGGCAGCGGTTCGTTGCTGGCGTGATGGCGGGCGTAATTCTGCAAGGTCTCCGGCACCGACAGCCAATGCTCATAAACCTGGCTGGGAAATTCGACGAAATCGCGCCGGACCGACGTGCCGGATTGCGACGGGAAGCGCACATCGGACAGCAGCCCGTGCAGCGCGTGGCCGAATTCGTGAAACAGGGTTTCGGCATCGTCAAAGCTCAGCAGGGCAGGGGACGCCTTGGCGAAATTATTATTATTGACGATGATCGGGCGGATATCGCCGTCGAGCGCCTGCTGTTCGCGATACGAACTCATCCAGGCCCCCGATCGCTTGCCAGCGCGGGCGAACGGATCGGACAGGAACAACCCGATATGGCGATCGCCTTCGGACACCGCGAACGCACGCACGTCGGGATGGTAGGTGGCGATATCGGGCCGGGCTTCGAACGACAGGCCGAACAAGCGCCCGGCCGTATCGAACGCAGCCTGCTGAATATTTTCAAAAACGAAATAGGGCTTAAGTGCGGCTTCATCGAGCGCGTATTCGCTCTGCCGTACGTGTTCGGCATAGTAGCGCCAGTCCCAGGCTTCCATCGCATTTAGCCCGTCGGCGCCGGCCATTTTCAGCAGCGCAGTGCGTTCATCATCCACCCGCACCAGGGCGGCCTGCCAGACTTCGCCGGTCAACCGGCCCACCGCATCTGGGGTGCCAGCCATGGTGTCGGCGAGGCGGAAATCGGCGTAATTTGCGTAGCCCAACAGCCGCGCGCGCTCGGCCCGCAGCGCCAGGATTTCCGGGATCAGCGCCATATTGTCATGCGGGCCGGGATGGGTGCCGCGGGCGATCCAGGCGTTGTAAGCGACCTCACGCAAATCGCGCCGGGCGGAAAAGGTCAGGAACGGATCGATCAGCGACCGCGACAAAGTGATCGCGTAACCGCCCAGCCCGCGTTCTTTCGCGGCTTCGGCCGCACCGTCGCGCACGAAATCGGGCAGGCCGGCCAAGTCCGCCGCGGTTAGCGGCAAATGCCAGTCCCGTTCATCATGCAGCACGTTCTGGCCGAAATCGGTGTGCAAAATTGCCAGGCGCTCGGAAATCTCCGCCATCCGGGTCTTGGCCGGTCCGTTGAGCGCCGCACCGCTGCGCACGAAGCCGAGATAGCTGCGTTCCAGCAGCCGATTGGCGTCCGGTGCCAGGGCCAGCCCGGCGCGCGCTTCGTGCAATGCCGCCACGCGGGCGAACAAAGCCGGGTTCAGCGACACTTTGCTGCCATGGGCGGCGAGCTTGGGGGCGTAATCCCGCTCGACCTGCTGCAACCCGTCGTCACCCAAGCTCGACACCAGATTGCCGAACACCGCGCCAACATTGGTGAGTAATTCGCCCGCGCGCTCCAGCGCCTCGATCGTGTTGGCGAAGCTGGGCGGGGCGGGATTGGCGGTGATCGCGTCGATCTCGGCGAGGTTGTCTTCCATGCCGCGATCGAAGGCTGGAGCGAAATGTTCGGGCCGGATGCGGTCGAAGGGCGGGGCGCCGAACGGGGTGGTCCAGGGTTCGAAGAAGGGATTTGTCATGGGCGATCAGGTGCAGAAGACGAGCGAGTTGGTCAAGGGGAAGAGTCTTCTTTGTTTGAAAACAAAGAAGCAAAAAAACTTTCCCACTTTGGTTCCGAGTTCGTACAAACAGTGGTGCGCCAACGGATAGAAAGTTTTTTTGGTTCTTTTTGTTCACAAAAAGAACACCTTACTTGCTGGGCCGAACCCCCATCGCCAGCGACATCTCATCCCCCCGCCCCTCATACCGAAGCCCCTTCCGCGTCGCCCAGCTATTGATGGTGAAATAAACCGGGATCACCCCCATATCGCCGACCGCAATCTCCGCCGCCCGGCCAAACAACGCATTGCGTTTGCCCTCATCCAGCGTCCGCAGCGCCTCGCCCAACGCCGCGTCAAAGCCCGCATTCGACCAGCGCCCGCGATTGGATGGCCCCATGCCGGTCTTCGCGTCATAGGTCGCCATCAGCGCGGTCAAGGGCGATGCCGGATCGCCATTCCCGACCCAGCCCGACAAGATCATGCTGAATTCGAGCTTGCTGCCACGGCTGAAGAGTTGCGACGCCGGCATCGGTGTCACGTTCACCTTGATGCCGATGCGGGCGAGCATCTGCCCGACCGCTTGCGCTACCTGGGCATCTTGCGGGAAGCGGTCATTGGACGACGCCATGGTGACGCTGAAGCCATCCGGCCAGCCAGCCTCCGCCAGCAGGCGCTTGGCGCCATCAGGGTCATATGCCGATGGCTTGAGGTTGGGGCTGGCGCCCGGATTGTCCTGCGGCACATATTGCCCGGCGGCGTGGGCCTGCCCGCCCAGCAGTCGCTCGATCAAGGCCGGCCGGTTGATTGCCAGATTGATCGCGCGGCGAACCCTTGTGTCGCGCAGCGGGTTCTTGTCCATCGGTTTGCCAGCGGCGTCGGCGATACCCGGCGAGGCGTCGCGGGCGCTGTCCATCACGATATAGATAATGCGGAACGCGTCGGTTTCCCACAGCGCCAGCTTGGGATCGGCGAGCAAGCGGGCACGGTCGGACGACGGCACGCCTTCGATCATGTCAACGTCGCCAGCCAGCATCGCCGCCACCCGCGCGCCGTCATTGGGGATCGGCCGGATGGTGAGGTTGGCCCAGGGTTCGACGCCACCCCAATAGTCTGGGCTGGCGGTCATCCGCAGTCGGTCACCCGGTTGCCAGGAGACGAAGCGATACGGGCCAGTGCCAATGGTCGCGCGCCCGGCATTGAAATCGGCGGTGCTGCGCCCCTCGGCAGCATGGCGGGCGATGATCGCGATCTGCATCAAATCCCACAGCAGGCCAGGGGCGGGGCCTTTGGTGCGGATGCGGATGGTTTCCGGGTTGACGATTTCAACCGAGGCGATCTGTTTGGTGTATTGCGAATAGGATGATGGCGAGTTCGGCACCACCGGCGCCCGCGCCAAGGTGAACGCCACATCATCGGCGGTAAAGGGCACCCCGTCATGGAAGCGTACGCCCTGGCGCAGATGGAACTCCCAGACATCGTCGGCCACCGCTTTCCAGCGATCCGACAGGCTCGGCAATTGCTCGCCGCGCGGCCCGGCCCCGATCAGGGCGTCGAAAATATGTTTGGCGGTTGCCGCATTGGGAACATAGACATGGAAATGCGGATCGATCGAGCTCGGCTCGGTGCGCACTGCCATGGTGAGGTCGGCGGCAAGCGTGGAACTGGCGGCCAGGCTAATTGCGACAATCCCGCCCATCAGAAGCCTTGCGGCTGCCATCGTCGTCTCCCTTGGGTTGTTGTAGGACGTTTAGCGCAGCTTGGACTGGATCAGAAGTGTGGCGCATGGCACACAGACCCAGTCCGCCAGATCAGGAACCCCGAGATGAGCACCGCGCGACGTGACATCGCCGCCCTGTACCGCGAACTGGGCCAGCGCGGCATGAATGTTGGCGCGTCGGGCAATGTGTCGGCGCGGGTCAAGGGTGGGATGATCATCACGCCGTCCGGCATTGCCGGCGATACGGTGGCGCCCAAGCTGCTGGTGCAGATCAGCCTCGACGGGCGCAGCAAATCCAAGCTGCAACCATCATCGGAATGGGAAATGCACGCGGCCATTTATCGCGCCGCGCCGGCGGCGATGGTAGTGGTGCACACCCATGCGCCCTATGCCACCGCGTTGGCGTGTCTGGGGCTGGAGCTGCCGGCGTTCCATTATGCAGTGCTGGAATTAGGCGGGCCGGAGGTGCGGATCGCCCCTTATGTCACGTTCGGCACCCCGGCGCTCGCCGAAGCGGCCGCCGAGGCGATAGCCGGGCGCACCGCCGCCTTGCTCGCCAATCACGGCATGATCTGCCACGGCCCCAATCCACGTGCTGCCTTGCTCACCGCGCTACGGCTCGAAGCGCTCGCCCAGCAATATCTCATCGCGCGCGCCGCCGGCACGCCGCGCCTGCTTGATGATGCGGAAATCGAGGCTGCCCGCATCCGCTATCAAACCTATGGCCAGGTGGCCAAACGCAAGGATGACCTGAAATGACCCAGATCGATAAAGTCCTGGCCCAGGCCGAAGCCGGCATGGCGGCCGCCCAGCAACGTTGGATCGACTGGCTGCGCATTCCCTCGATCGGGGCGGACCCCGCCCACGCGGCCGATTGCCGCGCTGCGGCCGAATTTGCCCGCCAGCAGTTGGAAGATATGGGGTTCGACGCCAAATTGCGCGAAACCGGCGGCCATCCGGCCATCGTCGCCCATCATCCGGGGCCGGGCGGCGATGCGCCGCATTTGCTTTATTACGGGCATTATGACGTCCAGCCCGCCGATCCGCTGAATTTGTGGAATTCCCCGCCGTTTGAGCCGACCATTGTCGACGGCCCGCACGGTCAGCGCGTCTACGCCCGTGGCGCGGTGGACGATAAGGGCCAGGTCAGCATGTGGCTCGGCGCCTTCCGCGCCTGGTTCGACGCCACCGGCGGCATGCCGTGCAAAATCACCGCGCTGATCGAAGGCGAAGAAGAAACCGGCAGCGTCAACTTCAAGCCCTTCGTGATCGCCAATCGCGACGAACTCAAAGCCGATATTTGCATCATTTCCGACACCGGCATGTGGGACATCGATACGCCGGCGATCAG
>JANXRN010000538.1 GCA_025352995.1 Acetobacteraceae bacterium | reverse complement strand
CCGCGGTGGTCTGCGACTACATCGCCGGCATGACCGACCGCTTCGCCATGGATGAACATTTACGGCTGACGGATATTTCCGTCTCCGGCTGACAGGTACATGACATGACCCAGAATATTTTCGCCGATTTGCGGGCCGTTGTGCTCGCGGCCTTGCATGACATCATCCCCGATCTGCCGCCGGAGATCGCCGCTAGGGTGGAAGTCACCCCGACGCGCGACCCGGACCATGGCGATATGGCGACCAATGCGGCGCTGCTCGCCGCCAAGCCGGCGCGGCGCAAACCGCAGGAGATTGCGGCGGCTTTGGCGGCGCGTCTGGTTGCTGACCCGCGCATTGCCGCCGCCACCCCGGCCGGGCCGGGTTTCGTCAATCTCAAGCTGGAAGACGCAAGCTGGCGCGCGGAAATCCCGGCGATTTTGCACGCCGGGCTGGCGTATGGTGACAGCGCGGTGGGGCAGGGGGTGCGGGTCAACGTCGAGTATGTCTCCGCCAACCCGACCGGGCCGATGCATATCGGGCATTGTCGCGGCGCGGTGGTGGGCGACGCGTTGGCCAATTTGCTGGCGCGCGCGGGATATGACGTCACCAAGGAATTCCTGATCAACGACGCCGGCAACCAGATCATCGCCTTGGCCTGGGCAGCCTATTTCCGCTATTTGCAGGCCATCGGCAGCCCGATCACCGAAGACGACTTCAACGCCCATGTCCCGGGCGGACTGCAATATCGCGGCGAATATTTGATCCCGGTTGGCGAAGCGCTGGCGGCGAGCAACGGCACCTTGCTGTCCGACAATGGCGGCATCGCCGACCCAGCCGTGTGGTTCGATATCGTGCGGGAAACCGCGCTGGCGATGAATTTGGCCTCAATCCGCGAGGATTTGGCGCTGCTCGGGGTGCGTTTCGATCGTTTCAGTTCGGAGCGTGAACTGGTGGAAACCGGCGGGACCGAACGGGTGATCGACCGGCTGCGGGCGTTGGGGCTGATTTACGAAGGCGTGCTTGAACCGCCCAAGGGCAAGCTGCCGGATGATTGGGAACCGCGCGAGCAGACCTTGTTCCGCTCCACCCAGTTCGGCGATGACGTGGATCGGGCGCTGCGCAAATCCGATGGGTCCAACACGTATTTTGCCAATGACATCTCGTACCACGCCGACAAGTTGGCGCGCGGCGCGCAGGTGATGATCGACGTCTGGGGCGCCGACCATGGCGGCCACGTGCTGCGCATGCAGTCTGCGGTCAAGGCGCTGGGCGGCACGCTCGATATCGTGCTGTGCCAGATCGTCCATGTGCTGAAAGATGGCGAGCCGGTGCGGATGTCCAAGCGCGCCGGCAATTTCATCACCTTGCGGGATTTGCTGGAAGAAGTCGGGCGGGACGCGGTGCGCTTCACCATGCTGACCCGCAAATCCGACGCGCAGATGGAGTTCGATATTGCCCAAGCTGTGGCGCAAACCCGGGAAAACCCGGTTTTCTACGTGCAATACGCCCATGCCCGCTGCCGCAGCGTGCTGCGCGCCTCGGTCGAGACGGTCGGTGCGCTGTCGGAGGCCGATCTGGCTGGTGTGGAACTGGACAGCCTGTCGCATGACGCCGAATTGACCGTGATCCGCCGGCTGGCCGGCTGGCCACGGGTGCTGGAAGCCGCTGCCTTGGCACGCGAACCACACAGGATTGCGTTTTTTCTCTATGATTTAGCCGCCGACTTTCATATGCTATGGAACCGGGGACGGGACGATGCTGCACTGCGGTTCCTGCAGGCGGAGCAGAAGGCCGAAACCCTGGCGCGCCTGGCGCTGGTCGCTGCCGTTTCGGTGGTGATCCGCTCAGGCCTGGCAATCATGGGCGTGGAGCCGGTGGAGGAAATGCGCTAGCCGCAGTTTTTCGCCCGCCGCGCCCAAGCGGAGGCGGCGGCGGATGCGTGACGAGCTTAATATTTCCCAAGGCAGCTATGGCGCCGGGTCGATCAACGCATCATTCCGGGTGCCGCGCCGCACCGATGCCAGCACCGCCAACACCCGCAAGATGGCGTATTTCGCCGGCGGGGTGGCGGTTTTGCTGGCGCTGATCATGGGCGCGTCGAGCCTGACCGGCGCGCGGCGTAGCACCGGGGTGCCGGTGGTCGATCCCGATCCGCGGCCACTGCGCGCCAAGCCGGACAAAGCCGGTGGCTTGGCGATCGAAGGTGGCGATGAAACCATCATCAATGATGGCAAATCCGGCGCGACAATTTTGGCGCCCACGCCTGAAATTCCCGCCCCGCAAGCGCTGAAAGCGCAGGCGCTGGCTGCCGCGCAAGCGCAAGCTGCGGCTGATGCTGCTGCTGCCCAAGCCAATGCGCCCAAGCCGGTTGCCAAAGTCGCCGAACCTGCGCCTGCCCCGGTTCCCGCACCAGCGCCGGTGGCCAAAGCCGTGCCGGCCCCGGCAAAGCCGGTTCCAGCCCCGGTTGTGGCGGCCGCCAAGCCCGC
>JANXRN010000468.1 GCA_025352995.1 Acetobacteraceae bacterium | reverse complement strand
AGCCGGCCATCATGCCAGCGCGGGGCTTCGGTGAAGCTGAGATCGCGTAGAACTGTTTTCATGGGTTGCCTCCTGCGTTGGGACGCATCATGGCCTAGCTTGGCGCGTTGGTCACCAGAGAAGGGGCGAGAGCTACGAATGCCACCAAGGCGCAAATTGCTGGCGACGGCTTTACCCGAAGGCGATGCAGCGGTGGCGGCGATTTGCGCCGTTATCCGCCGCATCCCCAAAGGGTGGGTTGCGACTTATGGCCAGGTCGCGACGATGGCGGGGCTGCCGCGGCGTGCGCGCCTGGTGGGGTACGTGCTGCGCCACCTTGATCCGGCGATCCAGATTCCCTGGCATCGGGTGGTCAACGCCAAGGGCGAGGTATCTTACACGCTGTCCCGCAACGGCGGCGACGATGTGCAGCGGCGCTTGCTGGAAGAAGAGGGGATACTGTTCAACGACGGAGATCGGTTCGCTTTGGAGCGTTATCGCTGGCTCGACTAGCATCACACCAGGGTTTTCAGCGCGCGGTGCGGGTCTGGAGTTCTTCCAAGTGGGCGCGCATTTCCGCATGGTCGGGCGCGCGTTCCAGGGCCTGGTGCGCGGCATCGATTGCCTCGGGGAGCTGCCCGGCCAACATCAGTCCGCGGCTCTGAACGTAGCGCAGCCAGGCAGAATGCGGGGCCAGTTCCACGGCGCGATGGTGGCTCTGCACCGCCGCCGCCATCTGGCCGGCGCGCACCAGCAGATCGCCGCGGATGCTGTGTAAATCGGCATTGCGCGGTTCGCGGGCAATCGCGCTTGTTATGCCGGCCAAGGCCGCTTCGCCGTCGCCACGCAGCATCGCGATGTGGGCGGAAAACCCGTGCAGTTCGCCGTTTGCCGGTTCGGCGGCCAGCGCCTGGGCGGCAATCGTTGCGGCGTCGTCCAGGCGGCCGAGCACCAGCAGGCTGCGGCCAAGCCCGTAGCGGTAGCGGACATTGCCGGGTTCAAGCTCTACCGCGCGGCGGTTGGCGGCTTCGGCGGACTCGGTCTGGCCGGCGCTGCGCCGCACTTCGGCGTAGGAGTACCAGCCTTCGGCAGAATCGGGGCTTTGCGCCAGTCCCTGTTCGAGCAGCGTGGTCGCGCGCGACAGGTCGCGGCCGATGCTGGCGATGCCTTCTTCAAGCGCGGCATTCCAGGTGCCGGCCATGTAGGACCGCGCGTAGCTGGCGAAATCCTGCCGTCCTTCGGAGCGGATCAGATACCGCGTATCGGCATCGGCCCAGGTAAGCCCGAAATGCCGCGCCACAGCGGGGTGGATCGGCAGTTCGGTCTTCGGGAACGGGGCCTCACACAATGTCGCATGCATGACCGCGATGGCATCATCGGCAACCCCGATCTGCTCGAAAAACTGGGTCGCAAGGGCGCGCGCGAGCCGCAAATTCGGGTGATGCGGGGTGCGAAACAGGGATTCGGTGCGGAAATGCTGCGCAATAATGTCGGCAATCGCATAGCCGCAGGCCGCATCCCGCGCGCGCTGGCGGTCGAGCACCAGGTCCGCCAGCGCATCGAGATGGCGGACGCGGGCAATTTCAAGCGCGAGATAGGCGGCGACGGCGTCATCGGCCGGCACCCCCCGGGCAATCTGGAGATTGAGAAATCCGTCGCTCATTTCCGCATCGAACGGACCCGATGCCATGAACCAAGGCGTTTCGTTACGCGGATGCGGGGTGCCGGCATAGGGAAACAGGAACATCCCCGACAGCAGCGGCACGCGGAAATGCTGCGCCGAGGTGGCGATACGCGCCGGTTGCAAGGCTGGTTGCATGTCGAGGCGCTGTTCGACCAAAATATCGGCGCGTTCGAGTGCGGCAAAATTGTCTGCCGACAAGTCTTCGTGCGACGGGACGAAGACCAGCGCCTGGTCGGCGGCGTCCGGTGCGAAGCGGCGATAAAGCTCGAACAATGCCTGGGTCTGACAATTGCCGACAAAAACAATGCGCCGCGCGTCCATACCGATCATTGGCGGCGTGCGCCGATGGTTGCGAGTAATTTGTGGCAGGCGCGGTACACGTCGCCGACCGCGATGCCGGTCAGGCAGGCAAGGCTGCGATGGCAGTCCTTTATATCGGCCAGATAACACGGGCTGCAGACCGTATCGCGGCGCACCGTTAACGCGGTGGGGCCGATCGGTGCCCATTCGCCCGCATCGACTGTCCCAGAATGGATGCCGACGGTGGGCACGCCGAGGCTTGCCGCGAGATGCTTGGGGCCACTGTCATTGCCGACAAACAAATCCATCGCCAACAGAATACGCGGCAAATCGGCAAGCCCAACCAGGCCCGCGAGGCTTGCCACCGGCGCGTCGTTGCGCACCCCACGCAACAGACGGGTCACCAAGGCGGCTTCGTCGCTGCTGCCAATGACCAACACGCCGAGCCCGTCGGCGGCGAGTGCCTCAATCAAGGACGCGAAAGACGCCAGCGGCCATTGCTTGTTCGGCGCGCCGGCGCCAGGATGGACGCACACCAAACGGCGCCCGGCGCGGAACAAGCCGGCGTGGCGCGCGCCAAGCAGGGTTCGCAACGCGCGCCGCCCGGCGATGCGGGCCGCTTTCGGGCGCGGGGCCGGCGCGTCATCGCAAAACTGTTCGCCGACCGCATCGGCCAGCCGGACCATGGCATCCGAAGCATGGCTGCGCTTGCGCTGGCGGGCCACGTCGCCTTCAAATTCCACCGCGATGTCGAGCCAGTCAAAGCTGTTGCCCCGATCGAAGCCGGCTAGCCAGCGCGCGCCGCTATGGCGCAGGATCGGCCGGGTTTCCGACTGGCGGCGCAAATCGATGGCGAGGTCGAATGCCTCCCCCGCCAGGGTTTCGGCGAGCGCATCCAGCCTGGCGCGACCCAGGGCGCGCTGGCCTTTGGACGATTTCACATGGAAGAAATCGAATCTGATCATCCGGTCGATCGCCGGTTCCAGCTTGGCCCAGGCAAGCGACGGGGTGGCGGCGAGCACCACCAGTTCGGCGTTGGGGAAATGCCCGCGCAGGCGACGGAGCGCCGGAAAGGCGGTGACAAAATCGCCGAGATGATCGAGCTTCAGCACCAGGATACGACGGATTTCAGCGCGGGTGGCCAAGGGCCGGCCGGCGGCTTCGATCAATACGGGCTCGGAAACCGGAACGTAATCGTCAACATCGCGGGACAAATTGGGGTTGTGAAACGGGTCCCCGGCAGCAAACCGGCTGTTCCAGGCACGGCCGAAGCCGGCGACGTCATACGCATCGGGCAACGCCGCCCGGGTCGCCATTTCATGGTGGATCAGCGACACCGACGGCGTATAGAGCACGCGTAAGCCGACCTGGTGGGCGCGCAAATTGAAATCGAGGTCGTTATTGACCACGTCATGCGCCTCATCAAAGCCGCCCAGCCGGTCGAACACCTCGCGGCGCATCAGCATGCAGGCACCGGTGACGCTGATCACTTCGCGCTGGGTGCGGGCAAGTCCAAAAGCGCCCGGCGCATCGCCGGCGAGCAGGCGAAAGGCGTGGCGGGCGGAGCGTTCGGTCAGGAACATGCCGGCATGCTGCACCCGACCATCGGGATACAGCAGCTGCGGACCGACAACGCCGATTTCGGGGCGCTGCGCCTGTTCGATCAGGCGACGCAGCCAGGTTGGGTCCTGGATTTCGATATCGTCATTCAGGAACAGCAAATAGTCCCCGACCGCCGCCCGCACCGCCAGGTTGTTGAAGCGCGACCAGTTAAACGCGCCGGCGATGTCGAGGACGGTATCGGCGGTATCGCGCACCAGCGCTTTGAGGCGCAAATGCTCGGGCGCGCCATCGGCTTGGATATTGTCGAGGCAGATGATCTCGTAGCTCGGCCAATCGGTCATCGTGCGGATCAGCCGCAAAGTCGTTTCGATCAGGCCACGGGCGCCGGCGGTTGGGATGATGATGCTGACATGGCCGCCCGCCGGAATGGCGCGGCGGAGTTGATAGCTATCCGGCACGGGACCCGCGATGATCTCGGCGGTGATCCCGCGCCGGCGCAGCGCCCGGGCCAGGGTCGCACGATCGCGGCGCGGCATGGCGCGCGCGGGCGCCTGTTCGCACAGGACTTTCGGGATGTGGGCGATTGCACTGGCCTGTTCGGTCAGCCGGAGCACGACATCCCATTCGCCGAGGCCGACCAGATCGCCGAAGCTGATGGCTGCTTCCGCCAACAGATCGCGCCGCACCGCCCACAGACGACCGATATAGTTGGAGGCGAGCAGCAGGTCCGGCGAGAATCCAGGTTTGAAAAACGGCCTGGTTTTGCCGTCGGACGGATCACGCCGGATCGCATCGCTATAGATGAAATCAGCGTCGGGCCTGGTGGCGGTGGCGGCCGACAAGGCCGCGAGCGCGTCTTCCCCCAGCACATCGCCTGGCGTCAGCACCAGCACCAGTTCCGCGCTGGCAAGATTGGCGAGCATGGTGGCAGGTCCGACGACGGCAATGCGCAGCCGCTTGTCACCGCCAAACCGCACCATCTGGCGGCGCAGAATCGCTGCATGCGCTTTGGTGGCGACCAGCAAATATGCTGTCCAGTCCTGCCATGCCTGGGCGCGCAGGCTAGCCAATGTGGTGGCCAGGGCGGCGGCGCCCCCCGCGCGGGTTGGGTCGATCGGGAGCAAGATGCTCCACGCCGATGCGGCGGCGTTTCGGGTGACGATATCGCGATAGAGAGCGATTTCGGCGAGCGGCAAATGGGTGCGCAGCCGCCATGGCCCGGCCCCCATCGCGCCTTCGATGATTTCGGCAGTGAAGCAGAATTCCTCGCACCCGCCAGCCTGGTCACGCAGGGCGATCCGCACTGCGCGGATGCCGGGGCGCAGCATTTCCGGCGGGATGACCATCGCAAAGCCAGGGCGTGGGGTTGGGCAATCGGGATGGGCTGCGAGCACGTCTTCGCGTCGTACGCCATGATAGGCAAGGCCTTGGGAGCGGTCGTCGATGAACACCTCAATGGCCGCAATCCCGGCGGTGCTGAAGGCCCAGCCGGCAATGGTCAGGCTGCCGCGCGAGGCACCAATGGCATGACCATCACGGATGCGCGGCACGTCCAGGACTGCGCGAATACCGCCCGCACTAGCCGCCGGCGGCGCGTTGTCGGCACGCGGCGACGGGTTGGCAATGACATGGTGCGCCACGCGGGCTTCGTTCCCGTCGCCATCGCGGGCGACCAGGGTGATTACATGTTCGCCATCGTAGGAACCAGGCAAACGCTGGCCGAAACGAAAGCCCGAGTTGCCGGCATTGGCAATGGCCGGGAACGCGCGCCCGACATCCAAGCGTACCTCGGCCGGCACCAAGCTGCCTGCGGGCTTGCCGTCGACCTCGATCCGCAATTCGGTGACACCAGCTGCGGCCACTGCCCAGCCTTTCACCGCGACGAGGCCATCCTGGGACAGGATCGCTTCCTCACACATCAGCTGGATCGGTCGGGCGGCCTCGCCGGCCTGGTTTGGGATGGCGACGTCAATCGGCTCAATCCGGTCAAGCGGCTCCAAGCGCCAGACCCATTCATGAATTTCGATCGGTTCATCCGACAGCGCAGGGTCGGGTTCGATCAGCGGGCGTTCGGCATGCGCCACCAGATAGCGCGGCACCGGGCGCTGGGCTTCCCAGATAGGGGGGGCAGGACTGTCATCACCGGCGACAATATTGAGGCGCAGGCGCAGCAAATGTGGCCCCGACGCGGTCGTGGCACGCAGTTCCAGCACCGCGCTTTCCCCTATGACCCGGGCAGCGGGGAATGAGAACACGAAGCCAACCCCAGATTGGTCCGGGGCCTGACCGGCGAGGCTTGCGATGTCCGCGGCCGCGAGACCAATCAGCGCCCGGCCGACAAAACGGGCATCAAGATACAAATCAATGAAATCAACATCACCCGGTCCGGCCAACCAGCCGATTCCGTTGATGACCCCACCGCGCCGAAACCAATCGCCGTCGAACGGATATAACAACGCGATTCCGCCCGCCGTGGCTTCAATAAGCGACAGCTGCGGCGAGGCGTCGTTCACGGTGTAGGGATCATCGAAGATATGCGCCTCTCAACCCACCCTCCAATCTTAGCACGCACCCGGCGCAAATGACATTTTTCACGATTTATTATCAAGCAATCCGCCGTGATGTTCAATCATCGATGTTTCAGGCGATAGGGGGCTGTGATAAACTAATGGACTGCGTCGTGGCTCCGGATATACCGGGGGTTGTCCGTACAGCGGGAGGCGACGCAATGACCGAGCCGAAGAGGCTTCTGCCCGGATGAATGTTTCGCTGATCGCAGTGGGCGACGCGGCAGTTGAATGCCACCGTATGGGCTGGCCGATGGCCCGAGCGCACCCGCCGGTGCAGCTGCTCGGCACGGTTGATCTGGTGTTTGGCGCGCAGGGCAACAGCGCTGGGCTGCTCGGGGAAGGATGGTCGGCGCAGGAGGATGGCTATTGCTGGGCGGTCGGGCCGCGAAGTCGGCTATCGATCCCGGTCGCGGCAGTTGCGCAAGGGGCTTTTCGATTGGAGATCGAACTGGCGCCATTCACGGCCGGAATCGCGTTGCCAGGGCAGCGCCTGACCGGACGCATCGATGGCTGGCATTTCGCCACACCCATGCTTGAAAGACTGAGTGTGCTGGAGATCATCGTTCCGGCCGGGGTGGCCGGCGGCCAAGCGGTGATCGACATGATACTGGACATGCCAGACGCCGCCCGGCCATGCGATGTGGTGGGCGGCAATGATGATCGAACGCTGGGGTTTTCATTTCGGCGCTTGCGGCTGGAAGCGATCGCCGGAGCCTCGGAGGTGACATTATTTGCCCCGGTTGCCGAGGCGGCGGGATCGTTGGACGACAAGGACCTGATGTTACGGTTCGAAAGCCTGGGCGAGAATTGCGAATTCGGCCTGGTGCAGCGCCACGCCGGAGCCGAGCCGCTGGGTTTGCTGCGCTTTGCCAGTGCGCCGCTGCCGAATTTGCTGTCCGCGCTGGCAGCGGGCTTCGCCGGCATGGGCATCCCCGGCAGCGTAACGGTGACCCTTAGAGGGGACGGTCAGGAATTCATGGTTCATGATGATGTCTATGGTATTTTGTATCACACCGGAACCGGCGCGGGCAGTGATCCGGCGCGCATCGCGGCGCGCGAGACGCAGCGCATGCGGTTCCTGGTCGACAAGCTGCTCGGCGATTTAGGCACTGGGGACAAAATCTTCGTCTTTCATCCTGGGAAAGACGTAAATCAGCGTGCTGCCAATTTGCTTGCCACCGCCATGGCACAATTCGGCGCCGCGCCGCTGCTATGGGTCAAGCCGGCGACAGCGGCGTTTCCTTGCGGCACGGTAGAACGCGTATCCGAGACGATGTTCATCGGCCATCTCGGGCGTTTCGCGCCGGCCGACAACGCCCATGACTTCGACTATGGCGCGTGGCGACGGCTATGCCGGACATGCCTTGTTGCGCGCGGCGGTTGATCCTTCGTCAAGCCTGGGCATCGAGAAATGCCAGCAGCGGTTCAACGACGACGCGCAAGCTTTTGTAGGCGCTGAGTTCCGCCGGCAAGCCACGCACCGCCGAGGCCAGCCTTGCCGCCACGGCTGGATCGGCCACGATCTGGGCCAGCGGATAGACATAAGTACGAATGCCGAAAACCACCGCGCCGGTCCGCGGCAGTTGCCGCAAAGTTTGCCGTTCGACCCGCAGGAACAGGGTTTCCCCGGCGTTTTCGGCCGTCACGTTCTTGTTGCGATCCCGTCGGAAATGCCCGCCAGGCCGGAACAACACCGGGCTGTCCAGCACGGTCCAGTTCACCCGTTCCACCACCCTGCCCGCTTTCAGAGTGCCGATCAGCCGATCCACCGGGCGCGCCAGACGGTCGGGATAAATCGGCACCGGCGCATGCACTTCGGCGAGCGGCAGGCCGAGTTTTTCCAACAGGCGCCAGCCGCTGGGGAAGCACAGCACGCCGGCGGTCAGGACCGGGGCGCCGTCGGTCATTTGCAGGATGCACAAATCTTCTTGCACTAGCCGTCCGGCCAGTTCCAATGCGGCCATGCCGGTTCCGCCGAGCGCCCATTCTTCGCCGGTCAGCCGATTTTCCAACCGTGTGCCCACCTGCGCGAACCAGGCGGGAAATCGCCGCGGCAACAGATCGGTCAGCGTTTCCAGAAGTTCGGCACAGGCATCTTCGGCTTGCGGCAGGGCCGCTAATACCTCGGCGCGCTGCTCCACGAGCAAGTCGCGGCGCAATGCCATTTCCGTGTTGTATAGGACGTCGATCGCGATCTGGTCGTCGGGGTCGCAGGCCAGCAGGCCCATCGCCATGCGATACGGTCCGGCTTCGAACGGCAGGTAGACCGGCACTGGCGGCAGGAGCGCGAGCGATGGCTGCGTGTCGTCCATGATAATTTTCCGATCACGAAATCATTAATCTTAACTGCCCAGCTTCTCCCTTATACCATTCCTCCTAAAGACTGACACATGCCCAATCCCTCGTGCCGATAGATATTATGCGGGCTGGATCTTCGATGAGCCAGTTCCAAGCGTCTTTGCACGCGTTGACGATGTCGTCGTAGCTCTCCCACACGAGGGCGCAGAGTTTGTTCTGGCGTAGGTAGTTCCAGACGTTTTCCATCGGGTTCAGCTCTGGGCTGTAGGGCGGCAAATGCACCAACACGATGTTGTCAGGCACTACCAGTGCGCCGCCTTGCTGGTGCCAGCCCGCACCGTCGCAGACGAGCACGGCCATGGCTCCCCTGGCGACCTGGGTGCTGATTTCTGCCAGATGCAAGCTCATCATTTCGGTGTTTGCGGCGGGCGTGATCAATGCGGCGCCAACGCCGCGAGCCGGGCAGATAGCGCCAAACAAATAGGCGCTGTCATGCCGATTATCGCATACCATCCGCGGCCTGGCGCCGATCGGCGCCCAGATATACGCATGGGTGCCTTTCTGGCCGACCCTGGCTTCGTCCTGAAACCAAATTTCTATCGGCCTATTTGCCGGGCCGCCGACGAGCTTGGCGCGCACCAGATCGGCAAAGTTTTTTTAAAAGTGGTTTCCGCATCAGGGTCTTTCTTCGGATGCACCGGCCGTGGCTGCAACCGGGTCAGGCCAAGCTCGCCAAGCCAGGCGCTGATCGTGTTCTCATGCACCTCGACCGACCACAGCCGCGCAACCTCCGCCCGCAGGTCCGCGCATCGCCAGCGCACAACTTTGTGGATCGCAGGATCTGGACCGCGGATCACCAGCGCTCGGAGTTCGGCCTTCTGCGCATCGGTCAGGAACGGCTCGCGGCCCGGGCTTTTGCGCGACTTCAGGCCGATGATGCCCTCAGCGTTGTAGCGATGCACCCAATCGCTCAGCGTTTGCCGATCCATGCCGTTGAGCACCGCCGCCTCGCGCCGGGGCCGACCTTCCAGCACCAACGCCAGCGCAAGCAGGCGCCGAACCTGCCCACCATCGGTGCATTTGGACGATGCGCCGCGAAGCTCCGACGCTGTGAAATCATCCCGAGTGATCGCTACCGGTGCGCCCATGACTTGCTCCTGACTGCGAATCGTAAAACAGCGATATCGAATCAGAGTTCGAGGCGAATGGGAATCCCCCGGGTGAGTCAGTGTCTTCCGGGAGTGGTATAA
>JANXRN010000447.1 GCA_025352995.1 Acetobacteraceae bacterium | reverse complement strand
AATCCGCCCCCAATCCTCTTGGGACAATATGTCTTGGACTGTTGTCGTCGTGAACCCGCTTGCCGACTTGATCTATTGGATTTGCCTGCCGTGCTTCGCGTTTGTCAGCGGCCGGTTGGGTCGGTTTCGATACATCATGTCTCGGGACGGATAGTCCAGGGTGCCGCTCTCGACTAACGCGGTACAGTGACGGCCCGGCCGCGCTCTGACGATCATAAAACCTCCGCCCCCTCCAGAAACGGATATCGCGCCGGATCGAAATTCTGCCAGATCTCCGCCGGCCCGAACGGCGCCGGCGCGTAGTCCGGCACCGCCGCATCCCCGGCTAGCTCCGCGACCTCCACCCCCGCACCCCGTACCAGCGACGCGTTGGCGGCGATGCCGACCATGGCGGACCACACCCCGGCGCGTTCGTCGGCGACATGCCCGTACTGATCGTTCGACGCCGCCGCAAATAGTCGCCGCAGCATCACCGCATCGCCACCGCCATGCAGCCCGCCGGCTTCGGGGAGCTTCAACACGTACGGCCGGGCGAAATGCGGCTGCACCACGATGCGGTTGGTTTCGGGGGCCGCCGGACGCACCAGGCGACCATCGGGCTGCACCGCCTGGCGTTCGATGTTGGTGAGTTCGACGCGGCCGCGGGTGCCGTCGAATACCACGCGGTAGCCCTCGCACGGGTTATAGGCGGTGAGGGTATAGTTCGCCGTCACCCCGTTCGCGTATTCAATCAGGGCGGACATTGAATCCTCAATGTCGATATCCGGGCTGAATACGCATTTGTCGCGCAAATAGCCGTCATAGGTTTCGGTATCGGCGTAAAGCGCGGACAAGGCAGCGCTTCCCGCCATATCCAGCCGGAAGCCGCAGCGCGCAAAGGCCGGGCAGCCGGTGCAGCGGTCGGCGCGGTCCGTAAAGCCAAGCGCATCGCCGATTTCCGGCCGGTAGAACACGCGCTTGCCCAAAGCCGTCACGCGCTTGGGAACAGTCGCCAGCCACCAGTTGAGCAAATCGAAATGATGGGTCGCCTTGTGTACCCACAGCCCGCCGGAATTTTCCCGGTTGCGATGCCAGCGCCGGAAATAATCGGCACCGTGATGGGTATCCAACTGCCATTCGAACGTGGCGTTATGGACATGGCCAATGATGCCGGACATCAGCACCTGCTTGAGCAAGGTCCGCACCGGCGAATAGCGATAATTGAAGCCGACAATCACCTGGCGTCCGCTTTCCCGTTTGGCAGCTAGAATGCGGGCGCAAGCATCGGCGTCCGTGGTCAGCGGCTTTTCAGTGATCACGTCGCAGCCTGCCCGCAGCGCACGGACAATATAGTCGGCGTGGAGATAGTCCGGTACCGTCACGATGACCCGATCCGGTCGTGTCTGCGCCAGCATCGCGTCAAAATCGTCGGCGGCAAATCCCGGTACGCCGGGCGCCTGTGCCATCGCATGCGCCAGTCGCCCAGGATTGCTGTCACACAGCCCGACCAGCCGCCCGTCGGCCGCATGTGCGCCGAGCAACGCCCCGAGATACATTTGCGCCCGATGTCCGGTTCCGACGATGGCGTAGGTTTTCATCCCAAAACTGGCCTTTCCCGTTTGACGATGCCCAATGGTAGCCCTAACATTGGCGCCAACAAGTCCTTTTGGGAGGAAGCTTATATGCGGCTGAATTCACTCACGCGCCGGGGCCTGCTGGCCGCTAGCGCCGCGCTGGCCGGGACATCGTCTGCCCATGCTGAGGCCGCCCGCCTGCGGCTCTACTGGTGGGGCGCGACCGACCGGGCTGAGCGCACCAACAAGACATCTGCGCTTTACATGCAACAGCACCCGGACATTGCCATCGTCGGCGAAACGGTTGGCTGGGGCGATTATTGGACCCGGCTGGCGACCCAAGCGGCCGGGCGCAATTTACCTGACCTGATCCAGATGGATTACGGCTACATCTACGAATATGCCCGCCGCAAAGCCCTGCTGCCGCTGGATGGTTTCGTCGGCAAACAGCTTGATCTGTCCGGCTTCACCCCGTCATCGATCGAAGGCGGCAAAGTCGATGGCAAAATCTACGGCATCAGCCTCGGGCTTAATTCAACCTCGCTAGTCTATGACCGCGAAGCGTTTGCGAAATTCGGCATCGGCCCGCTGGAATGGCCGGTGACCTGGGCGGAGTTTGCCCGCCGCGCCGCGGCCTTCACCAAGGCCGCCAACAAGCCGGGCTATTTTGCGTCATCGGACGCCGGCGGATCGGGCCCCGCGCTCGATGTCTGGCTCGCCGAGCGTGGCAAGCTGATGTTCACCGCCGATGGCAAGTTCGGTGGCGATGCGGCCGACATGAGCGAATGGTTCAGCTACTGGCAGGACATGCGCGTCGCCGGCGGCTGCGTGCCGCCTGACGCCCAGGCGCTCGACAAGGCCGACATCGACAGTTCGATGCTGACGCTTGGCAAGGCCGCCGTCGCCTGGGCCAATTCCAATCAGCTGGTCGGCTATCAGGCGTTGAACAAGGCCAAGCTCGATCTGGCGATGTATCCGGCCGGTGCGCCCGGCACCAAGTCCGGCCAGTACCTCAAGCCATCGCAATTGATGTCGTTGGCGTCAACGACCAAAAGCCCGGATGAGGCGGCGAAATTGCTCAGCTTCTTTGTCGCCGATGTCGAAGCCGGCAAAATCCTGAGTGTTGAACGCGGAATTCCCGGATCCAAAGCGGTGCGGACGGCAATCGACCCCAACCTCGATCCGCTCGGCAAACGCATGTCGAGCTATATTGCCGAGATTTCGGACCGGGTGCGTGATTTGCCGCCGCCGCCGCCGAAAGGCGCGGGCGAGGTTCTGGCGATGCTACTGCGGACCAATGAAACCGTCGGGTTTAAGCGCGCAACGACGGCTGATGCCGCCAAATCCTTCGTGCGCGAGGTTGGCGAAATCCTCGCCCGGGCGTGATGAAAGAAGGAAGGTCTTCTTTTTTTGGAAAAAAAGAAGCAAAAAAACTGCTCACTTTGGTTCCGCGTGCGCACCTTCTGTGGTGCGCCCGTAGGAGAAAGTTTTTTTGGTTCTTTTTGTTCACAAAAAGAACTGCTGCCGTCCCATGATGCGCCCCGCCGCCGGCCATTGGTTTCTGCTGCCGTGGTTCCTTGGCTTTTTCGGCCTAACGCTCGGCCCAGCGCTGGCATCGCTGGTGCTGTCATTTACCGCCTATGATCTGATTGAGCCGCCGCGCTGGGTCGGGGTGGCGAACTACGTGCGAATCGTCACCGCCGACAGCAAATTGGCCGAGTCAGTCCGGATTACCTTGCTCTACGTCGTGCTGTCAGTGCCGTTCAAGCTTGGCTTTGCGCTGGCCGTTGCCATGGTGCTGAACCGGGGAATTGCCGGGCTTTCGGTCTATCGCGCGCTGTTCTATCTGCCGTCATTGCTGGGGGCGAGCGTGGCGGTCGCGGTGCTGTGGCGCCAGGTGTTTTCCGGTGACGGCTTGCTGCATCAGGCGCTGCTGCTGGTCGGCATTCATTCGCCGAGCTTTGTGTCGGACCCGGATTATGCGATTTACACGCTGGTGGCGCTCAGCGTCTGGCAGTTCGGGTCGCCGATGATCATCTTCCTGGCCGGGCTGCGACAAATTCCGCGCGATGTGTATGAAGCGGCGAGCCTGGATGGCGCGCGGCGCTTTCAGCAATTCTGGCGCATCACGCTCCCCCTGCTGACGCCGGTGCTGTTCTTCAATCTTGTTGTCCAGACCATCGACGCCTTCAAAGCCTTCACCCCGGCCTTCATCATTTCCGGCGGCACTGGCGGGCCGATCAATTCGACCCTGTTCTACACGTTGTATTTATATCAGGAAGCGTTCGGCTATTTCCGCATGGGCTACGCCGCAGCATTGGCCTGGCTGCTGGTGCTGGCGATCGCGGCGGTGACCGCCACGGCCTTCCTGACCGCGCGGCGCTGGGTGCATTATGAGGCATAGGCATTTGTTCGCCCACGCGGCGTTGTGCACCGCGTCCCTGGTGATGCTGTATCCGCTGCTGTGGATGCTGGCGAGTTCGTTTCGCGACAATGCAGATATTTTCACCAGCCTGTCGCTGATCCCGGCGAAGTTCGACCTTGCCGCCTACGCGCGCGGCTGGCGTGGGCTGCATACCGGGTTTGGACGTTTCTTTATCAATTCGACGGTGATTTCGCTGCTGGCGGTGATCGGCAATTTACTGTCCTGCTCGCTCGCCGCGTTCGCGGTCACCAGGCTGAAATTTCGCGGGCGCGATCTGTGCTTTGCCATGATGCTCGGCACCATGATGATCCCGTATCAAGTGACGCTGATCCCGCAATATATCTTGTTCCTGCATCTCGATTGGGTTGGCACCATCCTTCCGCTGGTGGTGCCGAAATTCCTCGCCGTCGATGCGTTTTTTATTTTTCTGATGGTGCAGTTCTTTCGCGGCATCCCGAAAGAACTGGATGAAGCGGCGGTCATGGATGGCTGCTCGGCCTGGCGTATCTACTGGAACATCATGCTGCCGTTGTCGTTGCCGGTGCTGGGCACGGTCGGCGTGTTCACCTTCATCTTTGCATGGGATGATTTCTTCGGGCCGCTGATTTACCTGACCGATGTTGAACAATTCACCGTGCAGCTTGGCCTGCGCGGGTTCCTCGATGCCGGTGGCACGTCAGACTGGGCGGCGATGTTCGCGATGGCAGTGCTGACCTTGGTGCCGGTGCTGCTGCTGTTTGTGTTCTTCCAGCGCAGTTTGATCCAGGGGATTGCGACAACGGGGTTGAAGTAACGGTTAAAGGAAGGTCTTCTTTGTTTGAAAACAAAGAAGCAAAAAAACTTTCACACTTTGGTCCCGGGTGCGCACAAGCTGCGGTGCGCCATGGATAGAAAGTTTTTTTGGTTCTTTTTGTTCACAAAAAGAACTGCTTGCCTTCCCCTTCCCTCAATACATCGTCTCAATCAACCGCGCATGCCCGGTCGCATCCAGGGCCGCCCCATCCATCGCGCCCTTGGTGATATCAGCCAGGATGGTCCCGTTGCTCGGCAGGGACGTACGGGTGATGTGGCGTTCGGGGTTCCAAAGTTCGGACCGCATGATTGCCTTGGCGCATTGGAAGAACACGGTTTCGACATGCACCACCAGCACGCTGCGCGGCAGTTTGCCGTCATGGATGAAGCGGGCCAGCAGGTCGGGCGCGACGGATATTTCGGCGCGGCCGTTGACACGCAGCGTTTCACCGATG
>JANXRN010000399.1 GCA_025352995.1 Acetobacteraceae bacterium | reverse complement strand
CGCGGTGTCGGGTCATTGACTGCGATCGCGCCGAGCACGCAATGGGCCATGCCATCAGCGATGTGGGCCGGGAGGATAATTGCCTCGCCCAGCGCACAGGCCACCTGTTTGCTGATCGGATGGCGGTAGAGGCTTTGCGGTGGGCCAAGTTGCAACAAATGCCCGTCACCCATCACCGCAACCTGGTCGGCGAAGGACAAAGCCTCCGCCTGATCATGCGTCACCAGAATTGTGGTGATGCCGGCTGCGTGCAGCAAATCGGCCACCGCTTTGCGGGTGGTGTCCCGCAAGGCGGTGTCAAGGGCGGAAAACGGCTCATCCAACAGCATCAGCCGCGGCGCGCGGGCCAACGCGCGGGCAAGCGCCACACGCTGTTGCTGGCCGCCCGACAGCGCATCAGGCGACCGCACGCCCATTGCCGGATCCAGTCCGACCATATCGAGCAGTTCGGTGATGCGAGCGGCTCGGCCTGGCAGGGCGCGGTCCAGCCCGAAGCCGATATTTTCCGACACCGACAGATGTGGAAACAGCGCGCCGTCCTGCATGACAATGCCGATGCGGCGCCGATGGCTCGGCACCGGCGCGCCATTGCCCGCCAGAACCTCCCCATCCAGCACAACCGTGCCGGCATCCGGCGCTTCGAACCCGGCGAGAATGCGCAGCAGCGTGGTTTTGCCCGACCCTGAGGGGCCCAGCACCGCCAAGCGGCAGCCCTTTTCCAGGCTGAGCGACACATCGCTGAGGGCGGCCACTGCGCCGTAGCGCTTGCCAACATGGGCGATCGACAAGAAGCTCATCGCCCCGCCGCGCGCCGTGATTGGGTGTGGAGTTGCCAGGTCAAAGGCAGGGCGAACAAGATCATCAGCACCGCATAGGGCGCGGCGGCGGCATAGTCGATCTCATTACTATAAGCCCAGAAAGCGGTGGCCAGAGTTTGGGTGCCGGTCGGCGCCAGCAATTGGGTCGCGGTAAGCTCATTGGTGATGCCGAGCGCCACCAGCGCCATGCCGGCGGCGGCACCAGGGGCGGCCAGCCGGACGGTGATGGCCCACAAAGCTGCCAGCGGATTGCGGCCGAGACTTCCGGCTGCGTGCTCAAGGTCAATCGGCGCCTGGGCGATGCTGGCGCGCAGGCTGAGCAACGCGCGCGGCAAGAACAGCAGCACATAGGCGGCGATGACCGTTATTGGCGTCTGATACAGCGGCAGCGCCACCCGCACGGTGATGAAAACCAGTGCGAGCGCGATGACCACGCCGGGCAGCGATCCAGCGATGTAGTTGCAGGCTTCAAGGATCCGCTGCATCCGCCCTGGCGCGCGCACCGAAATCCATGCCATCGGGATGGCGGCAGCAACCGTGAGTGCGCCACCGGTCAATGCCAGCAATACGGTCTGGCCCAACGCATCGCCCATTTCATCGAGCTTCCACACTGAAGTCCCGCCGATCACCAGCCAGCGCCCGAGGGTTGCCAACGGCACGCCAAGGGTCAGCAGCGCGGTCGCCAGCGGCAGCAGCAGGGCAGGGACAAGCGCCTTGCCGAGGGGCGTGCGTGGCCGCATGCGCGCCGCCCCCGACCCAAGCCGCGCATAGCGGGTCCGACCCCGCGCCCCGGCATCGGCGGCCAGCAATGCAAGGCAGCACAGCACCAGCACGCCGGCCAGCATGTTGGCAGCCGGGCCGTTATAGGCGGATTGGAACTGATCGATGATCGCGGTGGTGAAAGTGTCAAACCGGATCATCACGAACAGCCCGTATTCGGCGAGCAAATGTAGCCCGACCAGCAGCGCGCCGCCGCACAAAGCCAGGCGCAGCTGTGGCAGCA
The DNA here is from genome assembly GCA_025352995.1 of Acetobacteraceae bacterium. Classification (GTDB taxonomy): domain Bacteria; phylum Pseudomonadota; class Alphaproteobacteria; order Acetobacterales; family Acetobacteraceae; genus CAITOL01. Next base: position 2,683 of record JANXRN010000399.1, on the reverse strand, counting down.
CCACCCTGGTGAAGACGCGCGCGGGCTTAAGCCCAAGGGCTGTCGCGCTATCTTCCAGCGCCGGATCAAGCCGCCGCAAGGTCGCCGCGACCGGCAAATAAATGAACGGGAAATAGGCCAGGACGGACACTAGAACCGCTGCCCCCAGCCCGTGCAGGCTGGGAAAAACCGTGACCCAGGCATAGGAATGCACGAAGGCCGGAACAGCGAGTGGCGCAACCGCAAGCCAGGCCCAGAATCGCGCCGCTGGCAAATCGCTGCGCTCGGTGAGCCAGGCGAGCGCAACCGCAAGCACCACGCAAAGCGGCACGGTAATCACGGTCAGCAATATTGTATTGATCAGCAATTCCCCAACCCGCGGGCGCAGCACCAGGGCGACGATAGTCGGCCAACCAGCCTGCGCGCCGACCCAGGCCACGAAGCCAAGTGGGACCAAAGCGGCGGCTGCCACCAGCAGCGCCGCCCAAGTCATCCAGCGCGCGAGGCCGTGCATGCGGGTTACAGCAAGCCTGCGGCGATCATCATTTCGGTGACCTTGGCGCTGTTGAGGCGCGACGGCTCGACCTTGGGGGCCTGCAAGTCAGCCAGCGGCACCAATGAAGGATGCGATGCCGCACCGACGCCGACCGCATATTCGAACGCATCGCCAGTGCGCAAAATGGCCTGGCCACCGGGGCCGGCGATCCATTTCACCAATGCTTGCGCTTGTGCCGCATGCTTGGAGGTGGCGAGCACGCCGGCGCCGGAAATGCTGACGAAGGCGCCGGGGTCCTGGCCACGGAAATAATGCAGCGCAATGTTGTTGCTGTTCTCCTTCGTTTTGGCCTGATCGCCGAACCAGTAATAATGATAAATCACCGCGCCATCGATTTCCCCGGCATTGACCGCCTTGAGCGCCACGCCGTTACCGCGAAACGCGGTGGCGTTGGTTTTCATCGCGGCGAGCCATTTGGCGGTTGCCGCTTCGCCCTTGAGTTCGAGCAGTGCGCTGACGATCGCCTGGAAATCCGCGCCGCTGGGCGAGGCACCCCAATGGCCTTTCCAGCGCGGCTCGCCAAGGTCGAGCAGGGTTTGCGGCAAATGTTCCGCGGTAAATTTGGATTTGTTATAGGCGAACACCGTGCTGCGGGCGGCAATGCCGACCCAGTGGCCGGCGGCGGGGCGGAACTCCGCCGGCACCAACGCCAGGGTTTCGGCTGGCAACGGCGCGAACAGCCCGGCCCGTTCAACCAGCGCCATCGCCGGGGAGTTTTCGGTCAGGAACACATCCGCCGGCGACGCCTTGCCTTCCTGGACGATCTGATTGCCAAGTTCGGTATCACCGCCATTGCGCAAACTGACGGCGATGCCGGTTTCGCGGGTGAAGGCGTCGACCCACGCCTTGGTCAGGCTGACATGCTGGGCGTTATAGACCACCAGCGGCGTGGCTTGCTGGGCCAGCGCGAACGCCGGGGCAGCGAACAGCAAGGCGCCGGCGAGCTTCAGGGCAGCGAACTTCATGGTGGTCTCCGTCTCGTGCGGGGTTTCGTATTGCGACGCATTCTCAGTTAGAGCGGCAGGCCGAGCCTGTCCAGAGCGCGCAGGCGCCGGGCTTGTATGCGGCGACGCGGGGCTGATACGGTCGGCCAAAATCTGGGGGAGTGCGTGAATGTCTGTTGTTCGCTTCGAGGTTGATCGCCAGATCGCGCTCGTCACGCTGAACCAACCGCCGGTGAACGCGTTCAATCGCCAGATGCGCGACGAGCTGATCGCAGCTTTCGACGAAATTTCCGAGCGGGACGACATCAGGGTCGCGGTGCTCACCGGCGCTGGCAAATGCTTCTGCGCTGGCGCCGATCTGAAGGATCGGCCGGACCGGTCCAAGCGCGGCGCCTATCACGCGCATAACAGGTTGACCCGGGAAACTGGCAATTCAATCCGCGAATGCGCCAAGCCCGTGATCGCCGCTGTGAATGGCATCGCGCTGGGTGCAGGCGTTGGCATCATGGCCGCGTGCGACATCTACTTCGCTGCCGAAGAAGCAAGCTTCGGCATGCCGGAGATTAATGTCGGCCTGGCCGGTGGCGCAGCGATGCTCAACACCCTGTTCGGCCGATCAACCATGCGGCGGATGATGTATACTGGCCTACGCCTGTCGGCGGCCGAGCTTTACCGCCGCGCGATCATCGAAGCCGTCACCACCCAGGCCGAGTTGCTGCCGACTGCGATGGCGCTCGCCGAGGAAATCGCCGGCAAAGCCCCGCTCGGGATCAAATACGCCAAGCTGTCGGCCAACATGGTCGAACTGATGCCGCCGCGCGATGCCTATCGGTTTGAACAGAACTACACGATGGAGCTTTCGGCGACCGAAGATGCGCTGGAAGCGCGCACCGCGTTCCTCGAAAAGCGCAAGCCCGCGTTCAAGGGGCGCTGAGCGTGGCCCCCCTCACCGGACGCGCTTTCCTGATCACCGGGGCTGGGCACGGCATTCGGGTCAACGCGATTGCCCCATCAGCGGTGCCGACCGGCGGCGATGTAAGTGTCTGTCCGGAAAGTCTGCCGGGTCGGCCCGACGGTGCTTTTTGCCCCTGGGAGCGTCGGAAATTTGCCAGGATGTCCCGCATCCTGGCGGCATTTCCTCCTTCCCAGGACCAAAAATCCCTCGCCGGCCCTCCGCCGGCAGACTTTCCGGACAGACACTAAG
>JANXRN010000039.1 GCA_025352995.1 Acetobacteraceae bacterium | reverse complement strand
CGCCGGCGGGCCTGACAAGTGCTTGTGGGTGCAGGAAGTGCTCGGGTTTGATGCGTGCCTGGACCATCGCAGCGCCGATCTAGCGACCCAGCTGGCCGATGCTTGCCCGGCGGGCATCGATGTCTATTTCGAAAATGTCGGTGGCTACGTGCAGGAAAGCGTGTGGCCGCTGCTCAACCCGTTCGGCCGGATGATCATGTGCGGCATGGTTGCGCAATATAGCGACCCCAGCCCGCCGCCGGGACCCAACCTTGGCACCGTCGTCGGCCGGCGGCTGCGGATCGAAGGGCTGATCGTATCCGACAAGCCGGAACGCTTCGCCGAATGGCGGGCGCTGGCCGGGCCGTGGGTCAAGGACGGATCGTTGCACTACCGCGAGACGGTGATTGACGGGCTGGAGAACGCGGCGGAGGCGTTCTGCATGCTGTTGCAAGGGGGGAATTTCGGCAAGATGTTGGTGCGGGTGGGGGCGGATTAACCCGGTCCGACGAACGGATTGAGAAGCTGCGCCCCAAGCCCGTCAACATCGGCGGTGTTGCGGGTGACCAGCACCAGATTATGCGCGATGGCGGTGGCGGCCAGCAGCCCGTCGATCACCGGAACTGACCGGCGTGCCGATATCTGTCCCCAGATATCGGCAACCGCCCCATCGACCGGCAGCACCCGCGGGCCAAATGCATGGGTGACATCTGCAAGCCATACCGCCAGGGTGGCGGCGTAGGTCGGATCGCGCAGGCGAACCGCATCCAGCCCTTTGCGAATTTCGCCCAGGGTGAGCACGCTCAGGAACAGGTCCTGGTCGGCCACTTTGTCCCACCAACCCATCACCGCAGGCTCCGCCCGGCGGCCCTTGCGGATTTCCGAGATGATGTTGGTATCGATCAGCCAGGTCACAGTTCGATCGTGCGTCCGAGATCGCGAGCGCGCTCAAATGCGACGCCTTCAAGCGGCGCCGCCATCAGCAACGCCTTGAGCCCGACTGAAGGTGCGAAATTGCGGCGTAGCACTGCCCTTGTCTCGGCCGCGCGATCGGGGTTCACCAAAGCCGCCGCGACCGCCCGCAGCAAAGCAGCGTCGTCACGCGGCACCTGAAGTTCGACGCGTTGCAGACCGCGATCAGATTGGCGCTGGCGATGTGCGACGAGGGTGGATACCGGGCGGGTGGCGGTGAGCACGGTCATCAAGTCAGGCTTTCAAATAATTTCCGGCAATATACCCGGAAACAAAACTAAGGCAATGAAAATCATCCTGCCACTTGCCGCCCTGCGCCGAACGGCCTAGAACCCGCGCCCGGCCAGCGTTCAGTCCCGTTCGTCTAGAGGCCTAGGACGGCGCCCTCTCACGGCGCTAACAGGGGTTCGAATCCCCTACGGGACGCCATCGCCAAGTGACGCTCCCTCCCAGGCTAGTGCAGGCTCCCTACCAACCAGCCCTCTGCGAGGCACCAGGAGCGCATGTCTCGCGGTGCCCCATCTTCATTAGAATGAGCGATTCACGCTTTTGGCGAAGCCGCCAAAAGCGATCGCGCGCTAGCCAACGCCAAGCAATTCGACGTCAAACACCAACGTTGCGTTCGGCGGGATCACCCCGCCGGCGCCACGCGCGCCATAGCCCAGTTCCGGCGGGATGATCAGCGTGCGCTGCCCGCCGATTTTCATCCCCGCCACGCCCTGGTCCCACCCGGCGATCACCATCCCGGCGCCGAGGCGAAACTGGAACGGATCATTCCGATCGCGCGAGCTGTCGAACTTGCGCCCTTTGTTTTCCGGCGCACCGTCATCAAACAACCAGCCCGTGTAATGCACAGTCACGGTCTTGCCGGCGACGGCCTCGGTGCCGGTGCCGATAATATGGTCGATCATTGTCTGTCCTTGAGTGTGATAGCGGCGGACCCTACAGGCGCCCCATCGGCCATGCAATTGACAGGCAAATTCCCCGCCATGAGAATGTCCCAAACATCGCGGGGAACCAACCAATGAGCGACGCTGCACAACCCACCAGCCGCCAGATAACCCTCAACGGCCTCGATCTGAACTATCTCGATTGGGGCAACGATGCCGCCCCACCCTTGGTCTGCGTGCATGGCTACACCAGCAGCGCCGACAGCTTCAACGGCTTCGCCCGACATTTCCGCGACCGTTTCCACATCGTCGCCCTCAATGTGCGGGGCCATGGCACCAGCGCCTGGTCGCCCGATGGTGCCTACAGCTACCGCGATCAGGCATCCGACCTCGCCGCCTTCGTCGACGCGCTCGGCTTGGACAAATTCACCTTGCTCGGCACCTCGATGGGCGGCTTGATCGCGATGACTTACGCGATGGACCATTCCCAGCGTTTGCGTGCGCTGCTGCTGAATGACATTGGCCCGTCGGTCGAAGCCGGCAATTTGCGCATCACCCAGCAGGTCGGCAGCCGCCCGGAAAGCTTCCCGAGCCTTGATGCCGCGATGGAATTTCGCCGCCAGGCGTCAGCCATCGTCGCCGCGCGCAGTGATGCCGATCAGCGCGAACTCGCCCTCGGCGTTATCAAGCCGCGCCCGGACGGCAGCTATGGCTGGAAGATGGACCATGCCTATATCAGCCAGCGCATTAAAAGCGGCCCGCCCGCCCGTCCCGATTTATGGCCCACGCTCGCCAAGCTTGCCTGCCCGACCCTGGTGATCTGGGGCACCACCAGCGATGTGCTGTCCGAAGCCCAGGTCCAGCGCATGATCGCCACCCTGCCGCACGGCACGCTGCTGCCGATCCCCGATGTTGCCCATGCGCCAAGCCTTGTCGAGCCGGCCTCGATCACCGGCCTGGAGCGGTTTTTGGCCGGCTGATCGGTCCCTGCCCCTAGCTCCAGACCGTCGAACCCGTCGGAAGCCCCATTCGGGTAAACACATTGCGGGTGATCTGCACGAACGGGTTGGGGTGCGTCACCCAGCTGTCAAAGGCGCTCCCCCAATCCACCGCGGCGCCAGTGAACACCATGCCGCCCTGTTCGGTCATATAATAGCCGATCGCCCAGCTGGGTGGCTACTGCGCACCCTGGTCGGTCCGGTCTTGCTGCCAGTCGATCGTCCAGCTGTCGGGCGTCGGACTGGTGGGTGGGACTGTGGCGGAAACCGGCTCTAGCAAGGTCGTCGCCAGGAGAACGAAGTTCGGCGGACGCCATCGAGCGCGTATTGGCCAACATCCCGGTCATTGTTGCCCATCAGCAATGGATTGCCATTCGCGATCGGGCTGCCGCCAAAAGTGACCCCGGAAAATAGCGGATCGGTCGGCGTGACGACCAGCGCCACGCATCCGGCGCCGGATCCTTTGTCGTCAGTGCGGCATTGTCGTCGAATTTATAGCCGACGATCATCCGATCTTTGGTCGGATCGCCGGTCGGCGCGACATACCGGCCCGAATTATGCGGATCGAGCGATGACCCGCTCGGCCCGGGCGCGTAGCGCATCTGCCACCAGCATGTGTTGCCGGCGAAATTGGCAAAACTGCCCCCGCCCTACAGGTGGGTTTGCAGCTGTTCCCGCATGTCAAGCGACCAATATTCGTTATGACCAATCCCAACCGCGCATTGCCGGTCGGTGAGCCATGTCGGATCGAAATGCAGATCGCTGTCGGCCAGCAATGTGCAGGGAAAATCGGTCTGCTGGGTCAACATCCACCAGAGAAAGTTCCAGATGCCATGTTCGCCCATGGTATCTTCGAAATATTCGCCCTCGGAGTATTTGTTGCCAGGATCGAGTGGCACTGCGATTGGCCGGTCAAGCGCCACCCAATACGCCCGACCGCTGCTGTTCCCTGGCTGAGGATTTTGCTGGAATCGGTTGGTAGGGTTGTGGGATCGGTGAAATCAAACCAGTCATACAGCGCCCAATGGAATGACGTGGTCCCTGTACCGGCCTGGGGTGAACCGATTTCATGGTTGAGAAAAAACGCAACCAGATCACCTTCAGCATAGGATTCCCGATCAGTATAACCGACGACCTGCTGCGTTGCGGATGGGGTCCTCACCGTCGTCGCCATCGCGATATCTCCAATTTTCTGGAAACGCGTAAACGACCATGCCATGCGGCCGCAAATCAATCCTGTGTTAATTATGGGTTACGCCTCGGCCGCACGCCTGGCGGAGGGACACAAGGCCATGACCGAACCTGATCTGCCGCGCATGCGCGCCGGCCGCCCAATTGTTTTCCTGACCCATTCGCCCGACATGTTCGCTAATTTCTACGGCGACCGGGCCCTCGCGGCGCTCCGCGAACACGCCGATGTGCGGGTCAACACCACCGGCACGGTGCTCGCTGACCCGGCGGCGCTGGTGCGCGCGGCGGGCGACGCCCATATCCTGGTCGCCGATCGCAGCACCCCAATCGCTGCGGCAGTGTTCGATGCCATGCCGAACTTGCTGGCCGCCTGTCGGGTGGCGGTCGATATCAGCACCATCGATGTCCCCGCCGCGAGCCGCGCCGGCGTGCTGGTAACCCGCGCAACGCCGGGCTTTGTCACTGCGGTTTGCGAACTTGCGTTGGGCTTGCTGGTCGATCTGGCGCGCGGCGTGTCAACTTCGGTCGCGGCCTATCGCCGTGGCGCGGCGCCCCCTTTGGTGCGCGGCCGTCAATTGGCGGGTGCCACATTGGGCATCGTCGGCTACGGCGCAATCGGCCGGCGCCTCGCCGAACTTGGTGCGGCCCTGGGAATGAAAGTGATCATCTGCGACCCTTATCAGACCATCGCGCCGGGCGGGCCGCGTCAGACCGGGTTCGAGACATTGCTGAACGACGCCGACTATGTGGTCTGCCTCGCACTCTCTACGCCCGACACCGCCGGCTTGTTTGGTGCCGCCGCCTTCCGCGCCATGCGGTCAGACGCGTATTTCATCAATTTGTCGCGCGGGGAGCTCGTGGATGAGCAGGCCTTGGCGGCAGCCCTCGACGATGGCCAACTTGCCGGTGCCGCAATGGATGTCGGCCGCGCCCAAGATCAGCGCCCCAGCCCGTCCCTGGCCGCGCGCGCCGACGTGATTGCCACGCCCCATATTGGCGGCCTGACCCTGGAAGCGGCCGAACACCAGGCTTTCGATACCGTACAACAAGTCGCGGCTTTGGCCGCTGGTCGTGTCCCCGATGGCGCGGTAAACGCCGAAGCCGCAACGAAATGGCAAAAAAACCTTAGCTGCCCAGATTCACCCTGAACCTTATCGGAGGAAGACTAAAGCCAAGAAAGAACTCCTTTTTTTGAAAAAAAAGGAGCAAAAAAACTTTAACACTTTGGTTCAGAGCGCTTCGCTGTTTCGGGGGGAGGCACGCCAACGGCAAGGAATCGGTAGAAAGTTTTTTTGGTTCTTTTTGTTCACAAAAAGAACTGCTTGCCTTCTGACCTCCCTTGACTTGAAGTCTTGCTTAACAAAACCCGCAGTCTTTACGACCAAAGCGCCTTATTTGCTTTTATCGAACACCACCACACTCTCCAACCGCGCCGACCACAGAAACTGATCAATCGGCGTCGCGCTCAGCAGCTTGTAGCCTGCCAACCGCAGCACCGTCGCATCACGCTCCAAGGTCGCCGGATTGCAGCTGACATAAATCACCCGCGCAATCCCGGACGCGGCGATCTGTTCGGTCTGTGCCGCCGCGCCACCATGCGGCGGATCGAGCACCACCGCCTTGAAGGGCGCGAACTCCTTTGCACTCAACGGCTGGCGGGTCAGGTCGCGGCGCGTCACCGAAATCCGCCCGGACTGGCCAGACTGGTTGGCGCCGCCGGCGAGGGCCGTGGTGAGATCGAGGTCGCCATCGAACGCGGTCACCCGGACCTGTTTGGCGAGCGCGAAGGTCAGGCTGCCGCACCCGGAATAAAGCTCGGCGATTTGCGCCTTGCGCGATAATTTCGCCGGCAGGCCGGCTAGCATCGCGGCGATAATGGCCGCTTCGCCCTCGGCGGACGCTTGCAAAAACGCACCCGCAGCCGGCGATATTTCGGTGCCGGACAAGGTCATCCGCGCCGGGCGGATTTGCGCGGCGATTTCCGGGCGCGCGCCATCGCGGCTCACCGAAATTCGCGGCGCGCCCCACGCGGTGGCAAAGGCTGCAAGTTTGGTGCGATCCGGCGTGGTCAGATTGCCATCGATCCGCAATAAAATATCCGGGCCTTCGTCGAGCAGATTGACCAGCACATCGCCTTCGCGCTTCAGCCCCGACAGCCCGCGTAACAAATCGCGCAAGCCCGGCACCAGTTCCGCAAGCGTCGGATGCAGCACCGCGCAGTCGGCAAGGTCGACGACGGCCGCGCCGTTGCGCACGTGCAAGCCAAGTGCCACGCCGCTCGGTAAACGTTTGGCCGCCAGTTCCATCCGGCGGCGCGCGCCAGGCGGGGTGCGCACCAACGGCGCCACCACGGCATCGGCAAAGCCGGCGCGGATCAGCGCCGCGCGCAGCAGGCCGGATTTCCACGCCGCGTAAGCCCCATCCGCCCAATGCTGCAACGAACAGCCGCCGCACGGGCCGAAATGCGGGCAGGGCGGGGCGATCCGGTCCGGGCTTGCCGTAACCACCCGCGCATCCCCGGTCCAGCCCTGGCCGCGCCGGTCGCCAAGCTCGGCCTCAACGGTTTCGCCGGGCAGGGTGAAGGGCAGATAGACCGGTTTGCCGTCCGGCAGATGCCCGACGCCGTCGCCATCCACCCCAACCCGGTCAATGCGCAGTTCGGTCAATTGGCGAAGGCGGCAATGCCAGTGATGGCGCGGCCCAGGATCAGGGCATGCACGTCATGGGTGCCTTCGTAGGTGTTAACGGTTTCGAGGTTCATCATGTGCCGGATCACGTGGTATTCATCGACGATGCCGTTGCCGCCATGCATGTCGCGGGCTTCGCGGGCAATCACCAGCGCCTTGCCGCATGAGTTGCGCTTGCACAGGCTGATCATTTCGGGTGCCGCGCGCCCGTCATCCATCAACCGCCCCAGCCGCAAGACGCCTTGCAGCCCGAGCGCGATTTCGGTTTGCATGTCGGCGAGCTTCTTCTGGATCAATTGGTTCGCCGCCAGCGGACGGCCGAACACCTTGCGCTCCATCGTGTAGTTGCGCGCCGCCATCCAGCAGAACTCCGCCGAGCCCAGCGCGCCCCAGCTAATCCCGTAGCGGGCATTGTTGAGGCAGGAAAACGGCCCGCGCAGGCCTTTGACCTTGGGCAGCATGTTGCCTTCGGGCACGAACACGTCGTCGGCCATGATCATGCCGGTCACCGACGCGCGCAGGCTGAATTTGCCCTCGATTTTCGGCGTGGTCAGGCCCTTCATGCCGCGTTCGAGGATGAAGCCGCGGATTTCGCCGGCGTCGTCCTTGGCCCATACCAGCAGCACATCGGCGATAGGCGCGTTGCTGATCCAGGTCTTGTTGGCATTGACCAGATAGCCGCCATCGACCTTCTTGGCGGTCGACCGCATCGATCCCGGGTCCGATCCGCCATCGGGTTCGGTCAGACCAAAGCAGCCGACAAATTCGCCACTCCGCAGTTTCGGCAGAAACCGGTCCTTCTGATCGTCCGAGCCAAACGCGTAAATCGGATACATCACCAGCGATGACTGCACCGAAAACGCGCTGCGATAGCCGCTATCGACCCGTTCGACCTCACGCGAAATCAGCCCGTAGGCGACATAGCCGACATCGGCGCAGCCATGGGTGGCTAAGGTCGCGCCGAGGAAGCCCATCTCGCCGAATTCGTTCATGATCTCGCGGTCGAAGCTTTCGTTGCGGAAAGCGGCGAGCACCCGCGGTTGCAGCTTTTCCTGACAGAATTGATGCGCGGCGTCCTTGATCGCGCGCTCGTCCTCGGTCAGCTGATCATCGAGGAAGAACGGGTCTTCCCAGTTGAACGGCCCAAGCTTGCCACGGCGCGATGGGGCAGGGGGTGCGTCGTTCATGCGTCAAGCTCCAGCTCGGGGTCGCGTTTGCGGCGTGCGGCGATCAGCATGAAAGCGGGGGTGTCACCGCCAAAGCCGACCACAGACGGTCCAAGATCATCGTCGCGGCGGTAATTGCGGCGCGGCGCATCACGGCGCGGCTCCTCGCTGCTTGGTTCGGGGGCGCGCGGTTCCGGCTTGGCTTCGACCGCAGGTGCTGCTTCCCGGCGCGCCGGTTCGCGCCGCGTACGCTCCCGCTTGGCGGGTTTGGCTGGCGCTTCGGCCACCGCTTCAATTGCCGGGGCCTCCGCCTCGACTATCACCGGCTCAGCCTTCGGCGCACGCGGCGTGCGTTCGCGCTTGGCCGGTTCGCGGCTTTTGGCCGGCGCCTTGCCACGGCCGCGCCTGCGACCATCGCCCTCGGCCCATTCAACCACGTCGAGGCCTTCGATCACGATGCGCGGGATCGCGTGGCCGGTGAGCTTTTCGATTGCCTCCGCCGCCAGCCGGTCTTCCGGGGTGGCAAACGTGTAGGCGCGGCCTTCTTTCCCCGCCCGGCCGGTGCGCCCGATGCGGTGGACATAGTCTTCGGCATGGTGCGGCACGTCGAAATTGAACACATGGCTCAATCCGCCAATATCAATGCCCCGTGCGGCGACGTCCGAACAGCAGAGCAGCCGGATTTCGCCGGCCTTGAATTTTTCGAGCGTGGCAAACCGCACCGGCTGGGCCATGTCGCCATGCAGCGCGCCGACGCTGAAATTATGCCGCTTGAGCGATTTATAGAGAATATCGACATCGACCTTGCGGTTGCAGAAAATCAGCGCGTTCTGCACATCTTCCGACCGGATCAGCCGACGTAGCGCCTCGCGCTTGTCCTGGTCGGCGACCAGCAGCATGCCCTCGGTGATGGTGGTCGCGACCGAGGCCGGCTTGGAAACCGTGATTTCCTTCGGGTTCTGCAAGAACGCGTCCGCCAGGCGACGGATTTCTGGCGCCATGGTGGCGCTGAAGAACAGGGTCTGCCGATTAGACGGCAATTGCGCGACGATTTTCTCGACATCGGGGATGAAGCCCATGTCGAGCATGCGGTCGGCTTCGTCGATCACCAGCACCCGCGTGTCGGTCAATAAGATGCTGCCGCGCTCGAACATGTCGATCAGGCGGCCCGGAGTCGCGATCAGCACGTCGACGCCGCGATTGAGAAT
>JANXRN010000342.1 GCA_025352995.1 Acetobacteraceae bacterium | reverse complement strand
CTTCGGCACCGTAGTCATAGGACACCGACAAATCGATCGCGGGGCCGCCGGCGTCCGACAGCGCGGCTTGGGCCGGCAGCATGGCGGCATAGGCGTCGGCATCTTCATAGAAGCCGCCCGAGGTAATCACCTTGCGTTCGGCAGCCACCACCGTGCCGCTTTGGCGACCGGCGAAGCGATGTTCGGCGACCAGCCAGTGCAACTCGCCCTTTTTGTTGCAGGTGGCGTTGATGCTGTGCAATGGCGAGCCGGGGCGCGGCAGGCTGTGAACGGCGATGGCAAAGCCGTTAATTTCGGAGGTTTGCGCGATCGACCAATAATGGCAATCCCGCGCCGGGATTTGCAGCGCCCCGGTGCCGGCCTTGCGCACCAATGTCGGCGCGGCGGGGAAGGCGGCCCGCAACGTCTCATAGCGAACATTATTGACGCCGTGGCTCGCGTCATCGAACCCGAAGGTCAGGGTTACATCATCGATCGCGATCGCCGGATCGATGGTCAGTGCGGCTTCGACATCGACGAACACCGAATTGGCGCGGATGTCGATCCGATACACCACCCGGCCGAGCCGCAACGGTGCGGCGAAACGATGCGGGCGGAACGATAATTCCGCTTCGAATGACAGGCCCAGCCGGTCGTCGCCGAGATCGATCGCATGGGCAACGATGCCGTCTTCGACGTCGATGGCGTAATTCTTGTCGCGATAACGAAACCCGACATAGTTGCCGGTGAGCGTGATATTGCGGGCATCGCGCCCGTCATGAAAGCGCATCCCGAGCGTGACCGCGCCGCGCGCCAGGTCGCAGTCGATGTCGAGCAGGCTGTGGATGAAACGCGCGTGGCGGCCATCGCTTTCGATCTGAACAAGCCGGTTTCGGGCGAGGCGGCGGAAGATGAAGCGACCGTCGCACATGCCGGTCAGGAAGCGCAGAATATCAGCCACATCGTCGGGCGCATGCCGCCAGACCGCCGGCAGCGCCATTAATTCCAGCACCTTGGCGTTGTCGTCGGTCCAGAACCAGTCATCGCCTTCGGCGGGGTATTCGGTTTCGGTTACCGCGCGCGGCGACGGCGATTGCGGCGGCAGGGTGCGCAACAGGATATTGCTGATGAAGGCGGCAAAGGGCAGCGGGTCGGACAGGTTCATGCGCGGCGTGGGACCGACTATTTGGCGTAGCTGCGAATGACCGCGGCGCTGACAATCGGCGTGGTCAACAGATTAACCAGGTTCAGCACCTTGTTCAGCTCATTGGCCGGCGCATTGGTCACGTAGAGAATGTCCTTGTTGCGCATCGGGAATTTGCGCGCCAGGAACAGGCTTGCCGGATCGCGCATGCTGATATGGTAGATCACCGGGACGAAGCCGTTTTCCGGCACCACGCCGCTGGCCTGCGGCAGGGCGGCGGCGATGGCAGCAGGTTCGTAGCGCACCACGAAGACGCCGGCGGGATCCGACTGCAAATCGATCAACCCGCCGCCCTTGGCGACGGCTTCATCAAGCGACAGGCGCAGCGTGTCAAAGCCCACGACGCTGTTGCGGCCGGTCGCGCCCATGGCGGTGAAAGTCTGCGGATCGCGCACCAGGCTGATCACGTCGCCGGCTTGCAGGAACACGTTTTCGCGCTGATCGTCGAGCACTGCCTGCAGCGGCACCCGCACGCTGCGGCCTTCGCGCGACAGGACCACGGTGACATCTTGCGGACCGATGCGCGAGCCGCCGACGCTTGCCAGCACTTCGAGCAGCCGGTCGCCGCGTGGGGTAAGGCCGACGCGTGCGCCAAGGCCGCCTTCGCCCATGAGCGTAACGGTATTGCTGATATTGCGGGTAATGGTGACCAAAGCCTGCGGGTCGATCGCCTTGTCGGTCAGGCGCTTGACGATGTCGGATTCGACTTCCGGCGGGGTGCGGTTGATCACCGCAATGCGGCCGGCGAACGGCACGGTGATCGAGCCATCGCGGGCGACGACCTGTTCAGGAATGGTCGCCGACCTTGTGCCGGCGCTGTTGCGATCCACCACCGGGCTCGAAAACAACCCGCCGGCAGCGGCTTCCCAGATCACAATCTGCACCGCGTCGCCCACGCCAATGCGGGTTTCGCGGGCCGGGCGATAATCGCCGAACGCGCCGAGCAGCGATGCTGGCTTGGCGTTGGCGAGCGTCTGCACGACCGACGGGTCAAGCTCGACAATCGCCACCTTGTTGCTGGCGCCGGCTTCGAGCATGTCGGACTTGCTCGGGCCGACATTGGGCAAGGTGCTGCACCCGACAAGGGCTGCGGACAAGATAAGCGGCAAAATCGATCGGCTGATGCGGCGCAACGGCGCGGTCTCCTTCAATGCGCACCCCTCATAGCCGGTCCGGGGCAGGGGGCCAAATCAGCCGCACACCAGGTCCCCCACGGCGCGGCGTAAATCGGCGATGCCGGTATTGGCGTGGCGGGTCGGGTGGACGCGATTGGTGAGCAAGGTCCAGGCGCGGCGCTGGGTGAAATCGATCCAGAGGCCGGTGCCAGTGAAGCCGGTATGGCCGATCGTATCGGCGGAGCAAAGATCGCCACCCGACCAGCCGGAATGGGGGATTTGCCAGCCGAGTCCACGGTCGAAACGCTGCGGCGTGCGTAGGGCGGCGATGCTGGTGGCGGTAAGGGCAGTGGCATCGAGCAGGGATTGGGCGAAATCGAGCAAGGCTGAAGCGGTGCCGAACAAGCCGGCATGGCCGGATGCACCGCCGAGCGCGAAGGCGTTTTCGTCATGGACTTCGCCGCGCATCACGCGGCCACGCCAACTACACGCCTCGGTTGCGGCGCATAAAGCCGGATCGGGGCGGAAGCTGAAACCGGCTTGCACTGGTTGGTCGATCAAGGCCCGCCCGGTCAGTCGTTCGATGGCGATGCCGAGCAGGATGAAGTTGATGTCGGAATAAACTGCCGGTCCGGCGATCCATTCCCGTTGCAGCACGAAGGCGCGCAAGGTCTGCGGGTCCTGGCCGTACGTATAAAGCGGCTCGACCGCCGGCAGGTGGGTTTGGTGCGACAGGCATTGCCGGAAGGTGAGCGCGCGTTCCGGGGCGGTGCCGACATGGTACTGGCGCAAATCCGGGATCGCGACGGTGAGCGGATCATCGAGCGTGATGCGCCCGGCTTCGACCAGCCGCATGATGGCGGTGGTGGTGAAGACGACTTTGGTGAGGGATGCGAGGTCGAACCAGGTATGTTCGGTCATCGGCGCAGGTTCAGGCACCAGGGCGGCGTGGCCCTGGGCGATGATCCCGGCATCGCTGATGCCGAGCACCGCGCCGGGAATGCGGCCAGCAGCAATGGCTTCGGCGACGGGGGCGAAGGCTTGGCTCAGGCGCGACATAATTCGCCACCTGTCATTGGGTGTGGCACGCCGGTGGTGCCCGGCACGCTCAACGGCAGGCCGGCCTGGGAGCGAACGGCGAGATAGGCGAAGCATTCGGCCTCGATGAAGTCGCCATGCCAGCCCACCGCTTCGACCGGCTCGACCGGGACGGCGAGGATATCGGCAAGCCGGCGCATGAAGGTCGCATTGTGGCGCCCGCCCCCGGTGACCAGCCAGCGTTTCACCGCTTTCGGCACTTGCGCGCGTGCGGCGGCGACGCTGGCGCAGGTGAATTCGGCGAAGGTTGCGGCACCATCGGCATCCGACAAGCCATCGACTGCCTGCGCCCAGGCGTGGAAATCATTGCGATCGAGCGATTTCGGCGCCGGGCGGGCGAAATAAGGATGCTGCATCAGCCTGGCCACCAGCGCTTGATCGGCGGTGCCCGATCCGGCCAGCGCGCCGTTGGCGTCATAGGCGAGGCCGCGCCGACGCTTGACGAAATCATCGAGCAAGGCCGAGGCGGGGCCGGTATCGAACGCCAGAATATCGCTGCCATCGATATAGGTGACATTGCCGACGCCGCCGAGGTTCAGCACCATCACCGGATAGTCCAGGCCTGCTGCCAGCGCCTGATGGTAGAGCGATGCAAACGGCGCGCCTTCCCCGCCTGCGGCGACATCGGCATGGCGGAAATGATAAATCACATCAATGCCGAGCGTCTTGGCGATCCGGTCACCGCGCCCCAACTGGCGGGTGAAGCGGCGTTCCGGCCGATGCAAGATCGTCTGACCATGGATGCCGACCAGCTTCACGATGCCGCGATCGATGGCGAAATCCTTGATGAACTGGGTCACCGCGCCGGCATGGGCTTCGCTGACCGCGTCATCCAGCGCATCAAGCGGATCGGTCGCGCAGCGTTCAGGGTCCGCGATCAGCGCCAGCAATTCGGCGCGTAAATCGGGGGCATAATCATAAGTGCGGCCCGGCCCGGCTTCGACCACCGCCAGCCCATCGGTGCGCAGCAACGCCACGTCGATCCCGTCCATGGACGTGCCGCTGATCACGCCGATTGCTGAAATGGGGTCCATCGCATCTGTCCCTTGTTTTTGCCGCCCTGCGGTCATAGCCTTGCCGGAGACGATTTTACCAGGGAGCAACCAGCCATGGCCGCGATGTCGCTGCGCAATATCTTGCTGACCGGCGCCATGCTGTGCGCTTTGGCAGGCGCCCCTGGTGCCCGCGCCCAAATTCTGGAAGTCGGCGTCGATGCGTCCCCGGTGGGGCTGGACCCGCATCTGATCACCGCCTTCCCGTCGTTTCAGGTGGTGAGCGGCACGATTTACGAAGGCCTGACCGCGATCGACAAGGATTTGCGGGTGCAGCCCGGCCTCGCCGCGTCCTGGACGGTCAGTCCGGACGGCAAGATTTACGTCTTCAAGCTGCGTCCGGGCATGCATTTCCATGATGGTAGCCCGGTCGAAGCCGCCGACGTGGTCGCCAGCATCCATCGGGTGCAATCGAAGGATATGGCGTCGCCGATGGCAAGCCGGGTCGGCACGGTCGCCCAGGCAACCGCGATTGATGCGACCACGGTGGAATTGAAGCTGTCCGAGCCGACCGCGCCGCTGCTGATTTCGATCGCCACCATCGCCATCGTGCCGCGCGGGTTCGAGAACGACAAGGCGAGCCTGCAAAAGGCCCCGGTCGGTACTGGGCCGTTCAAGTTCAAGGAATGGCAGCCGAACGGCTTCATCGCGCTCACTAAATTCGATGGCTACTGGCGGGCCGGCGCCCCCAAGCTCGATGGGGTGAAGTTCAACATCGTGCCGGAATCGGCGACCCGTCAGGTCGGCATTTCCAGCGGCCAGTTCAGCATGCTGGCCAATATCGATGCAGCGACCGCGATGCAGTTGAAGGGCAAGCCCAATGTGCGGCTGGCGGAGACCTTGGAGCTTGCGTACTCGCTGATCGGAATGAATACCTCCAAGCCGCCGTTCGATAATGCGAAAGTGCGGGAAGCGCTGAACTACGCGCTCAATCGCCAGGAAATTATCGCGGCTGCCTTGTTTGGCGCGGGGGTGCCGGGCGGGCCGCTATCGCCGGCGTTGAAGGATTGGGCGGCTGATACCAGCAGCTTCCCGTGCTATAAATACGATCCCGCCAAGGCGATGGCGCTGTTGAAAGAAGCAGGCGTGCCCATGCCGGTCGTCATCACCATGAACGTGCTGCCGCGCCAGGACATCAAGGACATCGCCCAGGTTGCCCAGGCGCAGTTGAACAAGGCCGGCTTCAAGGTCGAATTGAAAAACCAGGAACTCGGCCAGTTCATCCAGGATTGGCGCAACAGCGCGTTCGATAGTTTTGCCTCCACCAATGGTGGCAGCACCGATCCGGACGATTATTTCTACCGCACCTTCCGCACCGGCGGTTCGACCAACGTGTTCAAATATTCCAACCCGGAAGTAGATCAGTTGCTCGACAGCGCGCGGCAGATGCCGGACCAGGCCGAACGCAAGAAGGCCTATACCAAGGTGCAGGCGATCCTGGCGTGCCAGGGGCCGATTGCGCATATCGCCTATGGCCAGATTTTTTCCGCCCTGCGCAGTAATGTTGCGGGGTTTGACCAGATCGCCAACCGGTCGCTGGTGACCTTGTCGGATGCCTCCATCGCGAAGTGATCCGCATTGTCACGGCGCGGCTGATTGATCTGGCATTTGTCCTGATCGGGATTTCGCTGCTGGTGTTCTGCATGATCCGGTTCATTCCGGGCGATGCGGTGGCGATCATGCTGGGCGCGAATACCGAGGTGACGCCCGATCGGGTGGCGGCGTTGCGCAGCCAGTTAGGGTTGGATCAGCCCTTGCTGCTGCAATACGGGCGCTGGGCGTGGGCAGCGTTGCACGGCGATCTTGGCACGTCGCTCTGGACCGGCCGGCCGGTGGTGGACGAAATCACCCTGCATATCTGGCCGACCTTGCAGTTGACGATTTTGGCGCTGGCGCTGGGGGCCGGCCTGTCCATCCCCGCCGGCTGCCTGATGGCGCGGCTGCGCGGCGGGACAGCCGATACGCTGCTGCGGCTGGGCAGCGTTGCCGGCTTGACGATCCCGAGTTTCTGGCTCGGCATCGTGATGATCCTGGCGCTGGCGACCTTGGCGCCGTCATTGCAACTGTTGGGCTACGTGCCGTTTTTCGATGACCCATTGGGCAATATCGCGCGGCTGCTGCTGCCGGCGATCTGTCTCGCGCTGCCGATCCTGGCCAATTTGTCGCGGCTGGTGCGGTCGGCGCTGCTCGAGGCACTTGGGCAGGACTACATCCGCACCGCGCGGGCCAAGGGGCTGGGGGAGGCGCTTGTGCTGTATCGCCACGCGCTCGCCAACGCGATGATCCCGTTTGTGACCAGCCTGGGCATCATGACCGGCTATTTGCTGGGCGGCGCGATTGTGGTGGAGCAGGTATTCGCCATTCCGGGGCTGGGGCGGCTTATTCTGGGGGCGATCAGCGAACGCAATTATCCGCTGCTGCAAGCGGTGACCCTGCTGGTGACGGCAGGGTTCGTGATGGTGAATTTCGCCGTCGATTTGCTGTACCGGGTGATCGACCCGCGGTTGCGCGGATGAAAAAACGATCCGGGTTGCTGCTGTTTGCCGTCCTGGCGGTGCTGGTGCCGGCGCTGCTGGCGGTTGGCGCGGATTTTGTAGCGCCGTACGATCCGGTCGGGCAGGACATCATCGCACGGTTGCGCGGGCCGATGGCGACGCATTGGCTGGGCACCGACCAGTTGGGCCGCGACGTGCTGAGCCGGATTTTGTACGGCAGCCGGGCATCGTTGCTGGTGGCGGCAGGATCGGTGGGCTCGGCGTTGGTGCTGGGCGGCGGGCTGGGGCTGCTGGCGGCCTATTATCGCGGCTGGCTGGAACGCATCGTGATGCGGCTGATGGACATTCTGTTCGCCTTCCCGGTGATGCTGCTGGCAATCGGGGTGGTGGCTGTGCTGGGCCCGGGGGCGGTGACGGCGGCGATTGCCATTGCGGTGGTGTACACACCGATTTTCGCCCGGCTGCTGCGCGGCCCGGCGCTGGTGATTTGCGATGCCGATTTCGTGGCTGGCGCCCGGGCGGCGGGTGCGACGGACGCGCGCATTTTGCTGATCCATGTGCTGCCCAATCTGATGGGGGTGATTTTGGTGCAGACAAGCTTGCTGCTGTCATCGGCGATTTTGGTGGAAGCGTCCTTGTCGTTCCTGGGTTTGGGCACCCAGCCGCCCAACCCGTCGCTCGGCTTAATGCTCGCCGAAGGTCGCAACGTGCTGCTGCTGTCGCCGTGGGGGGCGCTGTTTGCAGGCGTTGCCATCCTGGTGCTGGCGTTCGGGCTAAATTTGCTCGGCGACGCGCTGCGTGACCGGCTTGACCCGCGGCTGCGCGAATTGTGATCGTGCGGGCAGCGCGGGAGGGCGACATTGCTGCCACTGCCGCGGTTGCGGTGGCGTCTTATGCGGGCGCGTTTGCGGAGATTCTGGGGCCGGAGATTCTGGCGGGCTACGACCAGGATTTTTTCGTAAGGCGCTTTGTGGCAGCACTGGAACGGCTGCATGTGGCGGACGATCGCGGCATTGTTGGGTTTTCGCTGGTGACCGATCGGCATCTCGACATGCTGTTCATCGCGCCTGCCGCCCAGGGGCGCGGGGTGGGGGCGGCACTGCTGGCTGATGCCGAAGCGCGCGGGACGGTGAGTTTGGAATCGTTCCGCGATAATTACGCCGCGCGGTTGTTTTACGAAACGCGCGACTGGCGGTTGGTGGCCGAATACGCGCGGGAATTTGCCGGGACGGAGCGGCATTTCGTGCGGTATGAGAAATAGCGCGTCAGTCCTGCAATAATTTCTCCCGCGCGGCCTCGGCCAGGAAGCGCGATCGGTTGGCGGACACCCGGTCGATGGCGGCCAGCAGGTCCTTTGGCAGGGACACGTTCACCCGGACCGAAACCGGGCGGATCGGCGCGTCGATCAGCACCGCCACCGCGTCCTGATGATGCGGATCGGCCATGATGGCGTCGAGGCCAGAGGGCGCCGGAACTGCCTCCCCATCTTCGAGCATGCCTTCGATGTGTAGCGCGAGCGCCTCGGTTGCCATCCGGCGCGCGTCCTCGAGTGTGGTGCCCGCGGTGACGCAGCCGGGAAAATCGGGGAAATCCACCCCGAAATCACTATCGGCTTCCTTGCGCAGCAGGGCGAGGTAGGCGGTCATCGATGGTTCCTCAAATGAAGTCCGGCTTGCTTTTCGATGCTGCGTAGCGTCCCGGCCGGGATATCGCGCTTGGGATGCGGCACCGTCACACGGCCGGGGCGCGTGGGATGCTTGAACTGGTGATGGCTG
>JANXRN010000333.1 GCA_025352995.1 Acetobacteraceae bacterium | reverse complement strand
CGGCCGGATTGCGGTGGTGAATTCCCGTGCGATTGAGCTGTTGGGCCTCCCCGACGGGTTGGTCCATGAAGGCACGCCGTTCCGCGATCTGGTGGAGTGGCAGTTGGGGCAGAACGAGTTCGGTCCGCCCGATGCGGTTGATCCCGAATTCCTGCGCACTGTTCGCAGCGGCGACATTACCAGTGCGTTCAATAATTATGAGCGTGCGCGCGCCGATGGCCGCACCCTTGAAATCCGCACCGAAATCCTCGCCGATGGCGGCGCAGTGCGCACCTATACCGATGTCACCCATCGAAAACGCACCGAACAGGCGCTTGCCGCGGCCCGCGATGCCGCCGAGGCCGCCGGGCGGGCGCGATCAGAATTCCTAGCCGTGATGAGCCACGAAATCCGCACCCCGATGAACGGCATCATCGGCGTATCGAGCCTGCTGCTGGAAATGGAGATGGGCCCGACCGAGCGTCGCTACGTCCAGATCATCATGGATAGCGGCCAGCATTTGCTGCAACTGATTAATGATATTCTCGATTTCTCCCGCCTCGATGCCGGGCGTCTCGATCTGGAGGAAGCGGAATTCGATCTGCCGGTGATGCTGCGGTCAACGATCGAAATGATGGCCCAGGAAGCCCGCGCCAAAGGGCTGGAACTTGCGCTGGAAATCGCCGCCGATTTGCCGCAGATCGCGGTCGGGGATGCGCATCGCTTGCGCCAGGTGCTGTTGAATTTGCTGGGCAACGCGGTGAAATTCACCAGCGTGGGTCGGGTGGCGCTGATTGCGCGCCGGGTCGCTGATGGCCAGGACAACGTCCGGCTGGGCTTTGCGGTCAGCGATACCGGCATCGGCATTCCGTCGGATGTTATTGGCAAGCTGTTCACCGAATTCACCCAAGTGGATAGTTCGATTACCCGGCGCTTCGGCGGCAGCGGGCTTGGCCTGGCGATCAGTCGCCGGCTGGTCGAACGCATGGGCGGCACAATCTGGGTGGACAGCACCCTGGATCACGGCAGTGTCTTTCAGTTCGAAGTGACGCTGAAGCAACCTGCGGTCAAATCGCATCCGATTGCCACCCCCAGCGCGGTTGTAGCCGAATTGGGGGATGGTCCATCGCTGCAGATCCTGTTGGCCGAAGACAACGATACCAACCGGCTGGTCACCACCCGCATGCTGGAAGGCCGCGGTCACGTCGTTACCGCCGCAAGCAACGGGCGGGAAGCCGCTGAACGGGCCGGCGTCGCCGCGTTTGACCTGATCGTGATGGATTTGATGATGCCCGACATGGACGGGCTGGCCGCCACCCGGGCCATTCGCGCCTTGCCACCACCGTTCGGGACCGTGCCGATCATCGGGCTGAGCGCGAGCGTCACAGCTGAGGACGAAGCCGCCTGCCGCGCTGCCGGCATGGATGAATTTGCCGCCAAGCCAATCAGCGCCGCCGAACTCGCCGACCTTGTGGCCCGCTTGGGGCGGCGGCGCAACGATGCGGCCATGCCTGGGTCTGATGGGGCAGGCTTGGCGACGGCGGAATTTATCAGCCTCGCGAACCGCAATCGTCATGCCCTGCAGGACCTGGCGGATAGTCGGCAGATGGAAAAACTGGCCGAACTCGCAACCCAGATTGCCAGCTCGGCGACCGCGCATGGTTTGTCGCAACTGGCCCTGTCGGCGACCTGGCTTGCGGCCACCGCCGAAGCCGGCGCCCCGATTGGCGCGCGGCTCGCCGATACCATCGCCTGCCTCCCTACCGGGACCGCCAGCCTGGGGCATTGAGGCTGGTTGTCCAACCCGGTTTGACGCTATCGTCGGATCAATGATTGCGGGAGAGCGTGCATGAACGACATGGTTGACGTGCTGATCATCGGATCGGGCGCATCGGGGGCCGCTGTGGCATGGAGCCTCGCTGACACCAAAATGCGTATCCTGTGCCTCGAACAGGGCGACTGGATGAAACAGTCCGATTATCCCAGCAATGGCCGCGATTGGGAGGCACGGCAGTTTGGCGACTACGCCACCCGCCCCAACATCCGCGCCCGACCGACCGATTACCCGATCAATGACGATAATTCGCCGATCAAGGTGGTGAATTTCAACGGTGTCGGCGGCAGTACCATCATGTACACCGGCCACTACCCGCGCATGCATCCATCCGATTTCCGGGTGAAGTCGCTCGATGGCGTCGCCGATGACTGGCCGGTCGATTACGCAACGCTCGAACCGTATTTCGCCGAAAATGACCGCATCACCGGGGTATCCGGGCTTGCGGGCGATCCGGCCTATCCGCCCAAGGTCGCGCCAATGCCGCCGCTGCCGCTGGGCAAAACCGGCGCGCATTTTGGCCGGGCGATGAACGGGCTGGGCTGGCATTGGTGGCCGTCCGACACCGCCCTTGCCACCACTGAATATGACGGCCGTGCACCCTGCATCAATCTCGGCCACTGCACTCCGGCCTGCACCCAGGGCGCCAAGGCGAGCACCGATATCACCTATTGGCCGCGCGCCATCCGCGCCGGTGTCGAACTGCGCACGCGCTGCCGGGTGCGCGAAATCACCACCAACGAACACGGCATGGCGTCGGGCGTGATTTATTACGACGAACACGGCGTCGAACAATTCCAGCCTGCCGAAATGGTGATCGTTGCCTGCAACGGCGTTGGCACCCCGCGCCTGCTGCTGAACTCGGCATCCGCCCGTTTCCCCAATGGCCTGGCCAATTCCACCGGCCTGGTCGGCAAGAATTTGATGTTTCACCCCTACGCCCAGGTGTCCGGCTACGTGGTCGAACAAATGGACAGCAATCGCGCGCCGCCCTTGTGTCTATGGAGCCAGGAGTTTTACGAAACCGACCCAGCGCGGGACTTCGTCCGCGGCTACACCTTCCAGTTCGGCCGCGGCGTCGGATTGGTCACCGAAGCGGTCACCAGCATGGCCGCCGGCCGCCTGCCCTGGGGTGCCGACCATCACGCCACATTCCGCAAACTCGCGGGCCACCGCCTCGGCATGTCGGCCATTTGCGAGGATTTGCCGGAAGAACATAACCGCG
>JANXRN010000321.1 GCA_025352995.1 Acetobacteraceae bacterium | reverse complement strand
TTGCCGCCAGCACCTAAGCCCCCGTCTTCATTACGACTTCGCTTTCTTGGGATAGGGGTCCGGGGTCCCACCCCGGCGGGGGTCGAGGGGGCAGCGCCCCTCGCCTTGCTTGCCTACCCTACGGCAAAAGACGAGCCCCCTGGAGCCTGATCAGACCATCGGGCAGCACGCGGTAGTTGCTCAGTTTGTTGGTAGCGCCGACGATGTAGCTCGGGGTGTAGAGGTAGATGATGGGCAGGTCGCTGCGTTCCTGGGACCAGACTTTGGCGTATTCGGCGCGTCGGGCGGCGGGGTCGGCGGCGATGCGGGCGGCGTCGAGGGCGTCATCGACGATTTTATTGCTGTAGGTGGTGATGTTGAGCGGGCCGCCGGTGTGGAGGAAGCTGTAGGTGTTGCTATCGGCGTCGAGCAGTCCGGACCATCCGATGAGGAAGGCTGCGTAGTCGCCGCGTTGGGTGGTGGCCAGCGCCGTGCCGAAATCCATCACGGTGACTTGGACGTCGAACCCGCCTTCTTTGGCGAGGGACTGGATAACTTCGGAGACTTGCAGGCTTTGCGGGTTGTTGGGCACGGTGAGTTTGACCAGGACTGGCGCGGTGACGCCGGCTTCGGCGAGTAGTTTTTTCGCCGCGACGAGGTCGCGTGCGGGTGGTTTGATGTCGGGCACGTTCATCGGGCTGCCGGCGGCGATTGCCTGGGCGGTTGGGGTGTAGATGCCGTTGAACACGACGTTGATGATAACCGACCGGTCGAGCGAGAGTTCAAACGCCCGCCGCACCCGCGCGTCGCGGCCGAGGGGGGTGTCGGCCATCGCGTTTGGCCCGATATTGATGCTGATGCCGGCGTAGCCGAGGCCGGGCGAGGATAGCAGTTGCAGTTTGGGGTCTTTTTTAACGCTGTCGGCGTCGGACGGCACGATGTCGGCCATATCCAGCGCCCCGGCTTTGAGGTTGGCCAGGCGCACGGCGCTGTCGGGCATCGGGCGGTAGATCACCCGGTCGAAATGCACGTTCGCCACATCCCAGTAGCCGGGGTATTTTTCCAGGGTGATGTGATCTTGCGCGACCCGTTCGACGAATTTGAACGGCCCGGCGCACACGGGGTGCAGCCCGAAATCCTTTCCGGTCGCTTCGGCGGCTTTGGGCGAGACGATCATGCCCGCCCGGTCGGTGAAGGCGGCGAGAAACGCTTGCGATGGCTGCTTCAGGGTGATTTTCACCGTGGCGGGATCAACCACCTCCACTTTCTCCATCGCGCTCAGTTCGGCCCGGCGAAAGCTCGTCGGCGTCGTCGCATGTCGGTCGAGGGTATATTTCACCGCCGCCGCGTCGAGCTTTTCGCCATCGTGGAAGGTCACCCCGGGGCGGATTTTCAGCAGCACCACTGTCGGGCTGGCCCATTCGTAGGAACTGACCAGTTTCGGCACGAGGTTAAAGTTGGCGTCAAAGTCGAATAATTTGTCGCAGATCGCGGTCATCACCGCGGTGCCGACAAACGTCCGGCTCGTTGTCGGGTCGAGCAGATCCGGATCGTTATTCAGCCCAAAGCGCAAGGTCTGCGCCTGGCCCACCGCTGCGCCGCCCAAACAAACAGCCACCGCGAACGCCGGTGCGATCCAACGATATCCGAACATGCAAACCCCCGAGATTTGGCCAACAAAGCAGCGAAAACCTGCCATTTTTATCAGCATGATGAAATCATAGGCGGAATTTTGTGCTCGCCGCAATGGCGATAAATCCGCGGCGACGATTTCGACGTCGCCCCCCAACCGCCCAAGGAAACGCGCTCTTCCCCCAGAAGTCGGAATGCCAAACCGGCAATTTTTCCTCGTCCGTAGCGCGGATAAGCGCTTGCGCCATCCGCCATCGCACGCCCCAAACAAACCCATTTCGGAGGTCTCGAAGGGCAACATCACTCCCCCCAAAATCACCCAACCACCAAATCCCCCAACTCCGGCGTCCGCAGAAACCCCGACATTTCCGCCGTATAAAACGGGTTCATCGTCGCCGACCGCCCATGTTCGGACCAATAATAATTTCGCGCCCGCGGATCGCTCCACGCCTTGCCCAGGTTCCGCTCGTCCACCACCCGGTTATACCGCCAGAACGCCTCCTCCCGAACTTCCATCGCCCCAGCATTGCCCAGCACCAGCGTCTCCAGGCACTGCAACGCATACAACGCGATCTTTTCGTGGAATGACGCCACGTTCAGCCCGCCATTGGTATTCGGCCCGTAAATCGACCAGAGATTGGGAAACCCCGGCATCATGCACCCAAGATAGGCGCGCGCGCCGTCCTTGGCCCAAAGCGCCTCAAGCGTCCGCCCCCCAACGCCGGTGATGGTCATCGGATAAAGGAACTCGGTCGGGCGGAAGCCGGTGGCGTAAACGATCACATCAGCCTCGTGCAGCGTCCCGTTTTTGTCCACCACCCCGTGCGGCGCGATATGGTCGATCCCGTTGGTCACCAAGGTGACATTGTCGCGCATCAGGGCGTCCAGCACGCAATATTCGCTGTCCACCACAACCGCGCGCGCCGACCACACCGGATGCGCCGGCGTCATCGCCGCCACCAGCGCCGGATCGCCGAGCTTGCGCTCCAGAAATGCGACGCTCCAATCGCGGGCGCGCTTGTTGAGCGGGCTGCACGCGTGCGGATCTTTGAAATCCGGATCGATGTGCGCCAGGTTGGCAAGCCGGTCGAGCGTGCAGGTCCGCGCGCGCATGAAATTGGTGTGGAACGGCAGATTGCGGTCAAGCCAGTTGACCTGCGGCGGAAACGGAGACCGGTAGCCAGGCACCGGCGACAGCCACTGCGGCGTCCGTTGGAACATTGTCACCTGGGCGGCGGTCAGTGCAAGCTCGGGGATCATCTGGTAGCCGGTGGCGCCGGTGCCGATCACCGCCACCCGCTTGCCCGTCAAATCGACGCCGTCCGGCCACCGCGAGGTGTGCCACGACGCACCGGCGAACCCTTCAGCGCCAGCGATGTGCGGCAGGTTCAAGCGGCTGAGGAATCCCACCGCGGTAATGACTGCGCGCGATCGGATGGTGCGGGCGCCGTCTGGCCCAACCAGGTCGATCTGCCATTCCCCGGCCGCCGCGTCCCAGGTCAGCGCCTTCACTTCGGTTTCAAACTGAATATGCCGGCGCAAATCGAATTCGTCGGCGACCCAGTCGAAATATTTCGCGTTCTCCCGCCAGTCGCAGAACGGATTGGGGTAGGGGAAGTCCACGCCGAAAATATGGGTGTAGGACCGGCTGACTGTGTCCACCCGGGCACCCGGATAGCGGTTCTCCCACCAGGTCCCGCCGACGCCGGTGTTCTTCTCGATCACGGTAAACGGAAACCCGGCCGCGCGCAGTTGCAGGGCAGCGTTCAGCCCGCCCATCCCGGCGCCGATCACCGTTACGGTGAAATCTTTCAACCGCGCCGGATCGGGCGTCTCCCGCCAACGCAAGGACCGCGCTGCCGGGTCGAGTGCCAGTTCCTCCAGATGATGAAGCAGGCTTTCGCCTTCCAGGGTCTGCGCCAGCATCATCCCCAGGCTCGTCGCCAGCCGGTCGCGCGGGCCGATATCCATCGCGCCCGCGCCGCGGTCGCGATAGGCTTTCAGGAAGTCCGCGCCCTTGCGCCGCAGCAGCGCCACATCCGCGTCGGTCGCCGGCGATACGACATCGGCATAGCCCGCCGGCACAATTTTCACCCCGATCGCCGCCAATTCCGGATCGCCGGTCAACTGATAGAGCAAGCCCCGCAGCACCATGGGATCGGCATAAGCGATCGCGTCCTCGATCGTCGCGTCATCGGCCGCAAGCAGCTCTGGCCGCGAAGACATTTCCTGCTTGGTCATGCCCATGCCCCCCTCCGCATTGTTTTTAGTCCCCGACTTGAAAGGCCGCGGATCGCACTGTCAAGTTACCCCTGCGCCCAGAATGGTCATATATTGACTTAAGCAATAAACTAATTGCTAATAGCATTGAAATTGGAAGGCCTAGCCGATGGACTATCTCGACCCCCGCATCGCCGCCCTGCGCCGCTTCAATCGGTTCTATACCCAGAAGATCGGCGTGCTCGGCGAAGGGCTGCACCGGTCGCCATTCTCGCTGACCGAGACCCGCATCCTTTACGAACTCGCCCATCGCCCCGGCCCGACGGCCGCTGAACTGGCGCGGGAACTGGGGCTGGATGGCGGCTATCTCAGCCGGGTGCTGGTCGGGTTCGAGAAGTCGGGGCTGATCGCCCGCGATGCGGCGCCCGATGATGGGCGCAAGGCGGTGCTGCGGCTGACCGATGAAGGCCGTATGGCGTTCGGCCGGTTGGAAACCCAGTCGAGCGCGCAGGCCGCACAGATGATCGCGGGATTGCCAAGCGCAACCCAAGGGCGGCTGGTGCGATCAATGCGCGATATTGAAGCCGCTTTGGGCGGGGTGCCGTCGCGCGCCTGGCTGATGCGGCCGTTGAAGCCGGGCGATCTCGGCTGGGTGATCGCCAGCCATGGCGCGATCTACCATCAGGAATATGGCTGGGATGGCAGTTTTGAAGTGCTGGTGGCCGAAATTGGCGCCGGCATCGTGAAGAATTTCGATCCGGCGCGGGAAGCCGCCTGGATTGCTGAGTTGGACGGTGTGCCAGTCGGATCGGTGTTTCTGATCCGGGTGAGTGATGAAGTTGCCAAGCTGCGCCTGCTGATCGTCGATCCCGCCGCGCGCGGCCTGGGCATCGGGGTGCGGCTGGTGGCCGAATGCACCAGCTTCGCCCGCGCCGCTGGCTACCAGCGCATAACCTTATGGACGCAGTCGATTCTGTTGGCCGCCCGGCGGATTTACGCCGAGGAAGGATACCGGCTGGTCGCCACCGAAAAGCTGCATGATTTCGGGCAGGACCTGATCAGTGAGACCTGGGAATTGGACCTCGGCTGACTTATTTCAGCCGGATCGCCACCCAGCGCCGGCCATCGGGACCGGCGACCAGCACGCGGGCCATTTCGACGCCCTTGGCGCGCAGGCGGTCAATATGGGATTGCACCTCGGCCGGGTTGGTGACCCGATCATTTTGCACCATCTGGATCACCTCACCGGGCGCGATGTGCTCGCGATCGGCCTCACTTCCCGGCGCCACCGCCTGCACCACGACGCCGGTGCCTTGCGGGTTCATTTTCGCCGACGTCCGGGCCGTTTCGGTTAGGGGTGCCACTGCGAGGCCAAGATCGGCGCTGGGTTTGGGCACCGGGCGCCCGGGCGTTTCGATCGTGCGGGTATCGAGGCTGAGTGAGTCGGGATATTCGGTCAGCGACGCCGGCAGATGCATCATCGCGCCGTCGCGCACCATATCGACAACGACTTTGGCATCAAACGGCCGGGTGATGATATCGCGATAAAGCGCGCGCGCGTTGGGCGCCACAATCCCGTCGAGGCCCAGGATCAGATCGCCGGTGCGAATGCCGGCAATCGCGGCCGGGCTGCCTGGGGCAATGCCGGTGACCAGCGATCCGTTGGGCACCGCCAGATCAAGGCTGTCAGCAAGGTCGCCATCCAGCTGTTGCACTTCCGCACCGAGAAAAGCTGGTCGCGGGCGGCCATATTTCTCGATCTGTTCGTGCAGCAACTTCGCGTCATCGATCGGGATGGCAAACCCGATGCCGACCGAGCCGGACGATCCGGCAACCGTCAGGATGGCCGAATTGATGCCGATCACTTCGCCTGCCGCATTGAACAGCGGCCCGCCCGAATTGCCCTGGTTGATCTCGGCATCGGTCTGAAAGAAGTGATCGATCAGCCCCATTTTAAGGTCACGGTCGAGCGCACTGATGATCCCGGTCGACACCGAACTTGCGTAACCCAACGGGTTGCCGATGGCGATCACCGCTTCGCCGCGGCGGACATCGGCGCTGCTGCCAATCTTCACGATCGGCAGTTTTTCGGTCGTGCGGGCTTTCAGCATCGCCAGATCAATGCCAACCGCTTCGCCCACCAGATCGGCGCGCAGCCGGCGGCCATCGGCGAAGGTGACATAATATTCGCTGCCATGCGCGGTGACATGCTTGTTGGTGGTGATATAGCCGTCCGGGGTGATGACAAAGCCGGAGCCATAGCTGAGCTTTTTCTTCAGGATCGGGTTGGTGGCAGGCTGGTGGTCGTCAATCGGCACATAGCTGACATTGATGATGTTCACCACCGCCGGAAGCAGTTTTTCCACCAGATCGGCAAGGTCGGACGGCGGTTGCTTGGCCAGTGCCAGTGATGGCAACAGCAGAAGTGCAAGCACAAAGTTCCGAAACCGCATCAGGCACACTCCGCTTAGAGTTTGTTTGGGAAGGAAGGATTCTTCTTTTTGTTCACAAAAGGACATCTTGCTTCCCTTCCAGTCCCTCCGAACTCTCAGTGCCCGATTGGAAACTCGCTCTGGTGAGTCAGAGGCGGCTGCTTTGCCGCCGGCCGGCGGTGATTTGCGAGCACCGGAGCGCAGAAAATCGCCGTCGGATGACCATCAGAGTAGAGTGTCCAATCGGGCACTTAGACTCGCATGCTCCAGACCGCATCTTCCTGCCCCGGCGCATAGTCGTTGTTGGTCTGCGTCGGGTTACGATTTACCAAGGCGCGGGCATACATCGGATGGCGCATCGATCGCACTTCGTGCTCGATCGTGCACAGCACCACGCCGGTATCGAGGTCGGTGATATCCTGGAAGCGATATTGCGCGTCGTTGCTTTCTTCGGTGATCAGGCCGCGGGCTTGCAGCAGCGCGTGCGGGCCGGAGAAATTGGAAAGCGCAATCTGGACGTGATGGCCATCGAAATCGCCAAGCGGGCGGGGCGTTTCACGGAAGATCAAGCTTTCGCCCTTGCCGATCGGCACACGGGCAAAGGCGCCGCCGGCATCGCGGTCGGCGCTCGCCGGGGATAGCAGAATTTCCCGATAGAAGCGGGCAATGGCGGCGGCGGTGCCCGGTGCGGTATCGATTTCGACATAGGGCATGCCAAGCAATATCGGGCCGAAGCGCTGCAAATCGGGCGCATGCACCCGAATGCGATTGCCCCATGGGCAGGTGACATCAACCTGATCGCCACTGCGGGCAAAGCTGAACGCGGTGCCGGCCAGGCGGGGTGCGACGATCGCAAGCCTTGCCATCAGCGCATCGATATCCGCCATCACCAGCCCGGTGACCCCGCGCAGCACCTGCGCCGGGCCGACTGGCAGATGGAACTGGCAAGTGCCGACATTTATCCAGCCATTATCGACGCTGACCATCAGATACGGATCGCGCGTCAGGCCCAACCCCGCGACATAGAACAAGATTGCCAGACGCTGATCGGGCACCCGGACATTGACGTGGCCGAATTCGACAATATTGCCGATATCCTGGGTAGTGCGGTCAAAGACCGGGCGGCTCGCGGCGTCATTCATGGCTCAGGTTCCCGTCCAGTGCGGCTGGCGCTTTTGCAGGAATGCGTCGATGCCCTCTTCGGCGTCCCTGGCCAGCATATTGTTTGTCATGACTGTGGCAGTATAGGCGTAAGCCTCCGCCAGGCCCATCTCCGCCTGTTTGTAGAAGGCTTGCTTGCCAATGGCCAGGGTCAGCGGGCTTTTGGCGGCGATCTGGGCGGCGAGTGCCGCCGTCGCGCTGGCAAGCTCGGCGTCGGGCACCACGCGGTTGACCAACCCGATTTCGCGCGCGCGGTCGGCCGCAATCATGTCGCCGGTTAGCAGCATTTCCATCGCCTGCTTGCGCGGCACCGCACGCGACAGCGCGACCATCGGGGTGGAGCAAAACAGCCCGATATTGACCCCCGGCGTCGCAAAGCGGGCGGTGGCGCCGGCAACCGCAAGGTCGCAACTCGCCACCAACTGGCAGCCGGCGGCGGTTGCCACGCCATGCACCTGGGCAATTACCGGCTTGGGCAGGTACACGATCGCCTGCATCAGCCGGCCACATTGGGCAAACAAAGCTTCATAGGAAGCACGGCTCGGGCTGGCGCGAATTTCGCGCAAATCATGCCCGGCGCAGAACGCCGGGCCGCTGCCCGCGATCACCACCACATGCACGCTAGCATCGCTGGCTATAGCAGACAGCGCCTCCTCTAGCGCCGCCATCAGCCCGACCGACAGCGCGTTGCGCTGATCCGGCCGATTGAGGGTCAGCGTCGCAACGCCCGCTTCATCGCGGCGCAGCAGGTCCATCGGTTACGGGCAGGTCCAGCTGAACTTGGAGAAATTATAGCCGAAGCTTTGGATCGGCGACCATTGATAGCCGGTCAGGCAGCGATGCATCGCGTGGCGTTCGGTGGCGGTCAGCACGAACACATCGGTCTGATCGGCAACGATTTTCTTTTGCAGCGCCTTGTAGATCGCGTTCTGCTTGCCGACATCGACTTCGCCGCGCGCGGTATCGATCATCGCGTCGATGTCCGGGTCCTGCATCCAGCTCATCGAAGACCAGGTGCCGGCGGCCTTTGAGTGATATTGCACGTAGAAAATACTGTCGGGCGACGGGTAGGTCGGGCCGTTGAAAATCTGCACGCTGGCCGGGGAGTTTTCCGGCTTGTTGGCCATTTCGGTCAGCACGTTCCACGGGAACGGGCGCAAATTGGTGTCAAAACCGAGCGGATCGAGTGCCGATTTCAGCAGCAGTCCAACTTCTTCCTCGAACTTGGTGCTGGCAACATAGCCGTGCATCAGCGGAATTTTGCCTTTGCCGGCATATTTGCTGAGTGCCACCTCCTCGGCGGCTTTCTTGAGGTCCTGGGTCGGCAACGCCAGGTCGGACGCATAGGCGTCGCCGAACACCGCCGCCATCGGGCCACCCACGCCCACGCCGGGGTAAAGCGCTTCGCGCACCGTTGCGTAATCGAGCGCATAGGCGATGGCGCGGCGGATATGAATGTCGTCGGTCGGGGCAACTTTGTGGTTGAGCTTGATGTAGTAGCCCGAAGCCGTCGGGTTGGCGATGATCCGGTAATCCTTCATCTTGCCAATGGCGTCAAAGGTTTCCGGCGCCTGATAGCGGCTCGACATGCCGAGTTCGCCGCGGGTGGCGAGCGCCTTGACGGTGGCTTCATCCGTGGTCGGAATGAAACGCACTTCATCGATTGCGCCGGCCGGAAAGCCTTTATGGTAGCCGACAAACCGGCTGATGGTGAACGGCCCGCCGCGCACGAAGCTGGTCAGGCTGAACGGACCAGTGCCGGCGGATTTATCGGCCAGATAGGTTTCCGCCCACGGCTCGCCCGCAGCATTGGCCATGGCGAGATCGCTATTGACGACGAACAGCAGCGCCGAAGTGCCAAGGAACGGGGCGAACACCCGATCAAGGGTAATTTCAACCGTCGCATCGTCTTTGGCGACGACATTGTCCGGCTTGATCAGATTGCTGAACAAAAACGCCGGGCCCTTGTTGATGGCGAGCAGGCGGCGGATTGACCAGATGACATCTTTCGCTTTGACCGGTTTGCCGTCCTGGAACGTCACTTTCGGGTCGATATGGAACGTATAAACCTTGTTGTCCGGCGAAATCGTCCATGAATCAGCGACCGCCGGCAAACTATTGCCCTTGCCGTCAACCGTCGTCAGCCCCTCGTACGTGTTCACCGCACCGAGATATTCCGTGTAGTCCTTGACCTTGGCCGGATCGGTGGTGCCGAGGATCTGGGTCAGCGTGACGGTAATCACGTTCCGGGCCGCGACCGGCTGGGCGGCAAGGGCGGCGAGACCAAGCAAGGCAGCAAAACGAACGGAACGGGACATCGGCATATCCTTGTGCGGAGCGATGGGGACGATACGGGCGTAGGGCCGGGCTTGCAATCAGATTGGCTGGTAGCTGACGCCCTCAATGCCGAAAGCGCCGGGGCCGATCACTTTCAGGGCGGCTTCACTGCGCAAAAGCGGATGGCACGGCAGCCCGACCACCGCGCAGCGTTGGCCATAGCGCAGCACTTCGGTGGTGATGGCGTGGCCGGTATCGTGGTCCAGCACCAGGATCAGATCGGGCACGCAAATTTCCACCACGCCACCGACCCGCATCACCAGAAATTCGTTCTGGATGGCGATTTCGGCGGACTTGCCGGCATGGGCGCCGAAGCCTTCTAGGGTGATTTCGCCGCGTGCGAAGCCGCCTTCGAGCCGGCGCTGCAAATCGACGATCTTGCCGTCGAACAGCCGCTTGCCACCTTCGCGGACGCAAATCATCTCGATCGGGTTCTGATGCAGAGAATTAGCGTTGAGCACTGCCTGGCCCAGTCCTTGCGCCTGGCTCAGCGTATCGGGCACCGCGAATTGTTTGGCGAAGGCGCCCGACATCGGCGCGATGGCCATGCCAGCCGAACCGCCCATGGTGATGGCAGCTGTGCGGCCCAGCCGTTCGACCCATTTTTCACTGATCGCGGTTTTCACGATGACAACATTGCCCTTGTCGTCAGCAAGGGCTGCCGGCACTGAGGCATGGCCGTAAATGCTGAAACTTGTCATGTCGAGTTCAGGAAAGGCGCGCCCCATGCCGTCGCCATCAACCACCGGCACGCCAAGCTGGGCGGCGGTCACCATCGGCGCCATGGAGTTCGATCCGCCCATTTCGAACGCGATCACCGCATCCATCTTGCGGCCCAGCAAATCTTCGAGCGCCCGCACCGCGCGCAAACATTCCTCGCCCTGGCGCAGTTTTTCGATGCCAACCACCGGGGCGCCGATGCCGCCAACTGCAACCACTGCCGCGTTATCGGCCAGTTCGGCGAGCGTTACCACATCGACCCGACGGCCAAGCTTCAATTGCTGCTGAACCCGCAGCCGGCCGATATAGGGATTGCCGCCGCCGCCAGTGCCAAGAATGGCAGCGCCGATGGCAATGGCTTCGATGTCTGGCAGGGTGAGGGTGCGCATTTTGTATCCTATGCCGGGTCGTCCGGCGGCCAAAGGCGGGCTGCGTGAACCAGCGCGAGTATCATGACCGTGCCATCATCGATTTCATAAACCAGGCGATATGATGGGTGCGGAATCTGCAGACCATCTGACAATCATGCAGCAAGTACAGCTGCCCGCCATGCAGCAAATTCCGCGTCGACCTCGTCATTCGTATAACTCAGCCCAGCCTGCGCAGACTGGCGCGCGCGCTCAGCCTTGCGGCGCAGGAACGCATCGTATTCCCGCGCTTCGGCCTGGCGCTGAACATAATCCCGCATCAACTCGCGGACGAGCTGCGAGGCCGATCGATGGGTGGCCTCGGCCTCGGCCATGAACGCATCACGAAGATCAGGCT
>JANXRN010000295.1 GCA_025352995.1 Acetobacteraceae bacterium | reverse complement strand
AGATAGGGCAGATTACTGACATCGCGTTGAATGGCGGCGACCCGCGGCGCATTATTGGTGTTGCGCCCGTCGGCACCTTTCACCGCATCAACCGTTCGATCAAGGCCTGATCCGACATGGAGCGGTGACAGCACTTCCAGGTCGATTGAAACATGCGCGCGCGCCTTAGACATAGGTCACCATGTCAAGGTCCTTGACCAGATCGAAATGGTTGGCGGTGAAGGCGCCGTAGCCGTTCTGCGGAACAAAGGGACAGGTTCGCCAATCCGGTTGACGCCCATTGAGCTTCGGGAGCGGCAAGCCAGTGCGCATCAACGCTGCAATTTGCTTTTCGTCGCCACCTTCAAGCAGGAAAACCGCCCCAGGATCGGTCAGCACAAACGGGACATAATTGTTGCCGAAGGCGGGATAACGGCGCGCAAGGTAGCCACCGATCAGGCGCTGGGAGGCAACGTGGTCGACCAACTTCGCGCCCGCGATTGTTTCCGTCCAATAGGCGGCATAAGCATCATGTGCAGACTGGCCTGGCACGACATCGTGCAAGATGGCCGGCGTGGTCAGCATAATCGCGATGCGCCCGGCTTGTTGGGCAACTGGGGCAGGATTTTCATACGCCGGCTGACGAACGAATTTCACCGACGCGCCGGTGCGCCCTACGCCATCCAGACCTTGCTCCAGCACGGCCAGCAGAGCAGCCCAGTCAGACCCATCAGCCTTGTCGGGCGGGACAAGGTGCAAGCACCACGCACGCGGGCTGCCGTTGGCCGCACCGTTGCGCGGGTCGGCATGGCGGTGGACGCGGGCGGCGGTGGCGAATAATTTTCCCTCGGCTGCGGTGCCATGTTCCCGATCAATGGCAGTATGCACGCGGACGTCTACCCCAAGTTCTACGAAGGGTCGGCCTAAACGCTCGCGCACTGCGTTCGTTTCATCGTCTTTCCAATCTTGTCCATATCGACAGGGCAAAGTGCCCAGCAAAGCACCGCGATCAGGCTCCCCACCCAGCGTGTCGCCTAGTCGAAGGATCATTTTGCCGGCTGTGTCGCGGCCGAGATTGGCGGCCACCAACGACAGGGGCAATGGCAAGCCGGTTGGGCTGCCGGCTTCGTTCTCGGGGAAAGCGTGGCTAATGACCGTCTTGGTCAGCAGGTCGGCAAACCGGCCACCGTCCGAACTCTCGCCTGCCCACGCTAGGCGCCGCGCCAGCACGCCCTTAATAACCGCACCAGGCACAATCATGCGCCCGCGAAAGAAATTATCCGCCACGCGGTCGGCATCGACCAGAAAAGCACGATCGAAATACATCCGATAAGCGACCGGTATGGGCGTAATCGGGGCGGAGGTTGGGATGACCATGCGCTGCGGATCCGCGACAACCAGGCAACTCGCCGTCGTCACGACTTCGCCGAAGCCCACCGATTTCTGGGCGCCAATCGCCCCTATCAGGGCGAAGGCCTGGCGAAATGCGTTGGCTATCTTCGCTTCGGTGCCGGCACGTGCGAGTACGACGAACGCACCTTCGAAAATCACGACATCGCTGGGCGGCGTTACCAGTTCGACAATTTGTAGGAAGCCGCGTTCGGCTGCGCCCGTCTCGGGATCAATTTTTACCCGCACCGCCTGCAACGCCCGCGCTTGGCCCACGACAGCGCATAGGTCGGCAAACAAGACGTTGCCACGTTCCGGCGCGAAGGAAGTACTGTCTTCGGGTTCAGATTCTTCAACGCCTCTGGCATCGGCGGATTTTCGCCCGAACAAATCTTCAAGATCGGCTTTCGGCAGTACCAAGGGCGCAGCGGCCGCAAGGTCCCCCATTGCCTCAAAGAAGACACCACGAAGTTGGTCGGCGGGAATGACAGGGGAACCATCAGCATTGCGTAACGCCGCCGCATCAATGCCAAAAGCGGAACCGCCGGGATCACGAAACAGGAACGGGCTGCGTACCGCCAGCCGGACGGTGAAAACCAATCGGCTTCTCATGGTACTATTGCCGGAAACGGCTTTGCCACCCCG
Organism: Acetobacteraceae bacterium; assembly: GCA_025352995.1. Taxonomy (GTDB): domain Bacteria; phylum Pseudomonadota; class Alphaproteobacteria; order Acetobacterales; family Acetobacteraceae; genus CAITOL01. Next base: position 1,308 of record JANXRN010000295.1, on the reverse strand, counting down.
AAATCAGACAAGGCGCAATAGTCACGCAGCATCGCGAGTAAATACAGGTCAAGCGCCAGGCCGCGTCTGCCGAAGAAGTTAGGAATTTCCAGATCGGGGCTGGTTTTGTCGAACCTGCCAAAGGCTTCGCCCAGCACCGCCTCTGCCGCCTTTGCGCCTTTGTCCGATAGCAGCCCGCCATCTTCATTGCGTGCCGCGACGATGGCCGCATGTAGCAAACCTGGAGACAAGCCCCCCTCTCGCGCGCCCAGATCAGTCACGGCGCGGATATGCGATGGCAAATCGCGCATGGCCTCGCCAGGAATGGTCAATTTGATATCCAGCTCATCTTCTTCGCCGAATTTGGCGTTGAACAGATGCGCACGCAGCATGGCCAGTGGCGCATCAATCACGCTTTGACTTTCGTAAACCTGAATTGCGGCACCCGATCGGGGCGCAATCAACTCATCGGCCATGTTAATCCGGAGGTTCGCATTCTTGACCGTCTCGGCGAGATGCTTTGCAGTATCACGGGCCTGCCGAACGGGGGTTTTGGCGTCGCAGATGGCCAGACCAAACGCGAAGGTCAGATCTTTATCGCCTATTCTCCAACCATCGGTTGCAGCAATCACTTCACCAAGAACATGCAACCCAAGCCAGGCTGGCATCACGAACAAGAACTCGTCGCCACCCCATAGCAGGGTTTCGAACCGCGCGAGGCCATCCAGAGTGACCCGGGCTTCATCCTTGGTCGCCAAGCCTTCCCGGAACCAAGCGGTGATCTGATGTAAGAAGCGCTTTTGATAGACCGCCAGCTCGCTGGCGAATTTCACCACGCCGACGGTGGAGCGAATTTTGCCGAAGCCATTGCCGTCGGCATAGAGATAGGCGACCTTGCCGCGCGGTGAGACCGGCAGCAGCCCGCGTGGCGGGGTGTCCACCATCGCCTCCAAACTGTCGCAGACGTCCAGCCTTGCCCCGTCCGCCCGAACGTAAAATTCAGCCCGCTGTTTACGCCCATATTCGTGGCGGGCGATCACGCTTGGTGACGCCAAGAATGTCCTGTCAGGGGACAATCTCAGGGGTTTGAGCGCCTGGGTCGTGTGGTCGAGCGGATCGGGGCCGCGGGATTTTTCGTTGGGGTCGGGCAGTTTTGTGGTGAATTGGCGGAATTGCTGCGCACGATTGCGCGCTTCGGCGTGATCAAGCGCTGCCCCGATGGTTTCGATCGGATCGCCGGATGGCTGCGGGACGAGATCGACAACGAACATGAGATGATGCAGTGGCGGGCCGTGCAATTCCTCGCGCGACAATCGGTCGCGAACCGCG
>JANXRN010000273.1 GCA_025352995.1 Acetobacteraceae bacterium | reverse complement strand
CTCTGCTTCATAGGCGTGGCGTTGATAGACGCCAACGATACCCGACCGCGTTCCGCTGACGTGGTTCAAAAGTTGCTCGATGACTTCGAGTTTGATGCCGAGCCGTTGCAGGTTGGTTGCGTAAGTGCGGCGTAGGTCATGCAATGTAAACGAAATCGGCTTTTGGTTGATATTAGCCGACGAGATATCAACTATCTTCTTATCGAGCTGTGTCTTTCCCTTGCTCCACCCGTTGTAGCTTTTGTTGGTGCTACCCCGTGCAGGAAACAAAATCGTGGTCTGCTCGGTAATGTTCGATGAAAGAGTGGTCGCAGCGAGTGCACCGATAGGGAAGGTGTGGGGGCGACGGTTCTTGGTTATGGAGCTTGGGAGGTTGATTGTGCATGAGCACCCCGTCTGAGTCGAACAGACATCGCCCTCACGTTTCGTGCGCACTACTCCGTGTTGGTGCTCTACCGTTGAGCTATGGGGGCTTTTTGTGTTCTCAGGCTGGTGCTCATGGCGTAAATGGCCCGCGCAATGCGAGTTTCCCATCCGATCATAAGCACCCCCCAAAGAACACCATTCAGCTTTCAAGGAAGCTATCTCGCCGCGCCGTTGGCCGGTCAGGATGAGCAGCTTCACTATAGCACCATAGTGGCCCGTCGTCGCGTTTGCGGCCCGCCAGACTGTGCACAACTCGTCGTCTGATAGGACACGTTCTCTGGACCGAGTCGGTGCGGGCTTCTCCAACCCTTCGAGCGGCGAGTGTTCGATGTGTCTGCGCCTCCTGCACCAATGCAGAAAGGTTCTGGCAGCCATGTGAGCATGATTTGCGGCTGATGGATGACCCTCGTCGATCATCTTGTCGGTGATCTTGGTGATGTTGTGGGTGGTGACATCGGCCAGTTTGAGCCGATGAAGGTCGCTGAACTGCTTCGTCAGAATGCGCCGCACTTCACTGGCTGTTCCAGGTCGGTTTGCGGCTTCGTGGAAAGCAAGGAAGGCTTCAAGCGCGGCGCCAAATGTCAGACGGGAGGGCTGGCGCTTACCGCTTGCGTGTTCCCCGATTAGGGTCTGAGCTGCCTTTCGAGCGTCCGCCAACGAGATGTGGGGATACCGGCCGATCGTCCTGCGGTCACGATTTTTGCCGGTCGCCAAAATAAACGCCTTGGTGCCGGCCTGGGACACTCGAACCCCGAACCCTTTGAGGGTGTCGTCGTAGTAGATTTTTGCCCCGGTGACAGGGGCCTTCAGATTTTTTACCTGGATGTCAGTGAGGCGCATTTGTCCTGCCTTTGTCCCGCTGATTGCGAGATTAGCAGGGAGGAGCGGTGCGGCGCTATGGTTTTATTAAATTGGTAATATGCAGCATTTTCAGCTTTCTATGATGGCTTGTGAGGAGAGGGAAGGGGCCTTGATGAAGCCATAATTCAGGCTGGGGGACTGAGGGTCGTGGGCTCGAATCCCGCCGCTCCGACCAAATTCTCCCTGGCCGCTATCGCAGGACGATTAAAGCCAAGAAAGCACTCCTTTTTTTGAAAAAAAAGGAGCAAAAAAACTTTACCACCTTGGTTCCGAGCGCTTCGCTGTTGCGGGGGGCGCGCGCCAACGGCTAGGACTGGATAGAAAGTTTTTTGGTTCTTTTTGTTCACAAAAAGAACGACTTCCCTTGCTAATCCAAGCCGTTTGAACCGGTGATTATCTAGCGAACCCCCGACGGCCACAGCACCACGCGCGCGGTTTGCAGCAAGATGATCACGTCAAACCAGATCGCGTAATTTTTCACGTAGTAGAGATCATAGCTCAGCTTGGATCGTGCATCGTCAATCGAGGCGCCATAGGGATAATTGACCTGCGCCCACCCGGTCAGCCCGGCCTTGACCATATGGCGCTGATCGTAGAGCGGGATTTTCTCAGTGAGTTCGCGGACGAATTCAGGGCGTTCCGGCCGCGGCCCGACGAGAGACATATCGCCGCGCAGCACGTTGAAAAGCTGGGGTAGTTCATCGAGCCGCGACCGGCGCAGGAAATGCCCGACGCGGGTGATACGCTGATCATCGTTCATCGCCCAGACCGCGCCGCCGGCTTCGGCATCACGGCGCATGGTGCGCAGCTTGAAAATGCTGAAATGCCGGCCGCCTTGGGTGACGCGGGTTTGGCGATAGAATATCGGCCAGCCATCATCGAGCACCACGGCCAGCATCGCCAGCAGCAGAAACGGGCTGGCCAGCGTCAGCATCAGCAGGCTCACCAGAATATCGAGCAGGCGTTTCAAGCCGCGTTCGAGCACGCTAATCTGAAACCCGCCAGAATAAACAATCCAGCTCAGGTCCATGCGCTTGAGATCAACCCGGCGGATTTCGCGTTCGACGAAGCTGAGATATTGCTCAACCGGGAAGCCGTCGGTCTTGCAGGCGAGCAACGCTTCGAGGTCCATGCCGCGCCGTTCATCGGGGGCGACGACGATGTCGGTGGCGTTGAGCCGGCGGGCTTCATCGAGGATTGTGCCGGACATCTTGACCACCGCCACGGTCGGGTCCCGCGCCAGTCGCCCATCGAGCGGGCCGAAAGACGGGTCGTGCAGGCAGGTGATTTCGTAGGCGAGGTAGCGGCCTTCCTTGCGCAGCATCCACACCAGGTCCCAGGCGCGGGCGCCGGCGCCGACGATGAGCAATTTGGGCTGCATCGGGCGGTAGCGCCGCAAGGAGCGGAACAGCAGCCGGGCCGAAATGGCCGAAATGCCGAAGCAGCCGACGGCGGCGGTGAACAGCAAGGTGGCGTCGGCCGGTTCCTGCCAGCCGCCGATAAAGCGGGCCAACAGCTTGCCGCCGACCAGCGCGGTGATGCCGCCCAGCCCGAGCACCATCGGCAACCGGCTGAGCGCCTTGCGGGTTTCCAGCACCACATCACGGCGATAGAGCCCGAGCGCGTAAAAAAACATCAGCATCGCCGCCGGATAGAGCAGCGCCGGCGCCAGCCAATTCTGCGCCAGATGCTGGTCGATCCCGGGGGTCGCCAGCATCAGCGCAAGCACCAGCGGCCAGGCCAGACTGGCCAAAGCCGCATCGAGTGCGAACATCACCGCCCCGGTCGTCATGCTGCCATTACCCGGGTACGGCGGCGTGGATCAGTCGAAGCTTGCGGTCGTGGTGTCGGTGCTTTTGTTGTAGCGAATGGTGATCTTGTCGACCGAGCAAAGATCGATGTTGCTCCACACCGCGTTGGAACTGTCGACGGTGTAAACCACTTTGAGGTCCCATTTGCAGGTCTTGGCGGCGCGATGGAACTTGATGTCCACCGACTTGCCATCGCTGAGGGTGCCTGTGCCGAGCACATCATCTTCCCAATCGTTGGACGCTGACGGCGCGACATAAACTTCTTTCAGTTCATAGCCGGTGCGGTTGGACAGGGTGAAATCCTGCTTGGCTTCCTGGGCGGACGCGCCATGGGCTGCAACTAAGGTCGCGGCGGCAAAAAAGGCGGAGGCGAACGAATACTTCATTTTGATGTCCTTCTGATGCGATTGGTCCATGCTGGTGCGACAATCTGGCACAGGCGGTTACAGGCTAGTCTCGGTTCACGGCAATGAGAAGCCGCAATGTGCCGATAAAAGCTTGGGAAATCGTGAAGATTTCGCCGCCCTGGCGCATGGCGGAACTGGGCGCTAATGTTCTCTGAAATTTGGAGGATTTGCCCATGAAAATTGGTTTTTTTAATGATTTCCGTCTCGGTGTCATCAAGCATGACAGCGCCGGCGCGGCATCGATCGTCGATGTGACGGCGGCGGTTGCCGATATTGCCCGCGTCGGGCCGCATGATCTGATCAATGGGGTGATCGCAAGCTGGGCAACCAGCCGCGCCAAGCTCGAAGCCGCGAGCGCCGGCCCGGGCGTAGCGCTTGGCAGCGTCACATTGCGCCCGCCGTTGCCCAAGCCGGGTAACATCGTCTGCATGGCGGTCAACTACATGGAAGACGGCACCCGCAGCGAACCGGCGATTATCAATGGCTTTCACAAAGCATCAACCGCGGTCATCGGGCAGGGCGGCACGATGGTGTTACCCGATGTGCCGGCAGTGGTGTTCGAAGGCGAGGCCGAACTCGCGCTGGTGATCGGCAAGCCGACCTCGCATGTGTCCCAGGCCAACGCGATGGGGCATGTGTTCGGCTACCTCAACTTCATCGATGGCTCGGCGCGCGGGCTGACCTCGGCCGGGTTCTTTGCGATGAAGTCGCGCGATAGCTTCGCGCCGATGGGGCCGTGGATCACCACGGCCGACGAAATCGCCGACCCGCAGAATTTGAAAGTTCAGCTCTGGGTTAATGGGGTGTTGAAGCAGAACTTCAATACCAATGACATGGGCCATAAAATTCCGCGCTGCATCGAATGGGCAAGTTCGATCCATGCCCTGCAACCAGGCGACGTGCTGGCGACCGGCACCAACCATCGCGGCCTCGGCGCGTTCCAGCATGGCGACAAGGTGCAACTTGAAGTCGCAGGCTGTGGCCGGCTGGCGATCGATGTGACCGACGCGTTGGGACGGAGCTGGGAGCGCCAGACGCGGCTGGAACGGGTGACGGCTGGGCTTACGCCGGATACGGCGCCGCAGGTGGGGGGGAAGTATTCGGGGTGAGGGATTCTTTTTTTTGTGAACAAAAAGAAGCAAAAAAACTTTATCCGTGGACTTCTTGCCCATTGGGTTGGGAATTTTTGGAAAAATTGTTGCATATCGCAAGTGATTTTTTGTAGATTCTCAGTAACGGTGATCAAGTGGGGGAAGTTATGGCGCTCGGTACAGCGGTTACAATTGCAGGGTA
>JANXRN010000248.1 GCA_025352995.1 Acetobacteraceae bacterium | reverse complement strand
GGGGCGGGCGCGCTGATGTGCCGGTATTTTTCCGGCCGGCGGCATCTGGATGCGGATGATCAACTGACCTTGGAATTCGCCGGGGCCTATCGGCATTACCATGCCTGCCTGATGCGGACGTTTCTGATCGGGCGCGCCGCGCCAGAATTGGTGTCAATGCATGCGGCCTGCGAGGACGCGTTATATGCCGCCGAAGCGGCGTTGCGGCCGGGGGAGCCGTTGGGCGCGGTGTTCGATGCCCATGCGGCGACGCTCGATGCGGCAGGCTTGCGCGCGCAGCGGCTGAATGCGTGCGGGTATTCGCTGGGCACCACGTTTGCACCGAACTGGATGGACACGCCGATGCTATATGCCGGCCAGCCGATCGTGGCCCAGCCGGGGATGGTGTTTTTCCTGCATATGATTGTGTTTGACGCCGATCGCGGCTTGGCGATGACCTTGGGGCGGACGTCGCTGGTGAGTGAACATGGCGCCGAACCGCTCAGCCGTGGGTCGCTGGGCCTGGTGCGGCGGTAGTTCGCATGGTCACCTGACCTCGCCGCGCCCGGACGGGTTGAGCAGAACCCCGAATGTTGCCGCGGGAAGACTAAAGCAAGGAAAGCACTCCTTTTTTTGAAAAAAAGGAGCAAAAAAACTTTTCCACTTCGGTTCCGAGCGCTTCGCCGTTGCGGGGGGAAGCACGCCAACGGCCAGAATGGATAAAAAGTTTTTTTGCTTCTTTTTGTTCACAAAAAGAAGATTCTTTCCTTACGCCATCGCCACCGCAATAAACGGCGCCCGGCGGATTTTCGACACGTCGAGGCCTTCCATCCGGATCAACGTCGTGCTCGCGTCGCGGCGTGGGGAGTGCAGTTCGCCGGGTTCGTAGACATAGGCCATGCCGGGCGTCAGCGAATAATCGCGGACATGGCGTACCGTGCCGGGCTTGTCGTCGGTTGGCGCGTCGATCAGCGCCCAGTCGGTCATGATGGTTTCACCGGTCGCCTGGCCGTAGATCGCCCAGGTCGGGCCATGATCATGCGGCGGGCTTTCCTTGGGGCCGTGATAGGAATGCGCCAGGATGCAGAAGCCGAATTCCGGGTCCTGATACAGCAGGTGGCGATCGGGCCCATCGGGGCGGACATGTTCCTTGATGAAATCGACATCGCGCAGCACGGTCTGTACCAGGGCGCAGATTTTCTTGCGGCCTTCCGGGCCAGGGTCGGCGGCGATGATGTCGTGGCATTGTTTGCCGAAGGCTTCGACGGTGATGGCCATGTGGGTTTGCCCTTCGAGTTGCGTGGCGCGGCGGGACATATCATAGCGATCTGGGCAAAAATATTCAAAGCGTGGAGCGAAGATGGCCGACCCGAGGAAATATCGCCTGGCAGGCTTGATTGGGGACCCGGTATTTCAGTCGCGTTCCCCCATGATCCATCGCCATTGGCTGCGTGAGCACGACATCGCCGGGGATTATGTGTTGCTGCATGTCAGCGCCGATCGGCTGGAGCAAGCACTCCGCGGATTGCCCGCTTTGGGCTTTGCCGGCTGCAACGTCACCATTCCGCACAAGGAAGCCGCGGCGCGGATCGTTGATCGGCTGGATGCCACCGCGCAACGGATGGGCGCGGTGAATTTGGTGGTGGTGGAAGCCGACGGTTCGCTATCCGGCTCCAACACGGACGGTTTCGGCTTCATCGAAAGCTTGCGTGATGGCAAGCCGGATTGGCGCGCGGACGCGGGCCCGGCCGTGGTGCTCGGCGCCGGCGGCGCTGCACGCAGCGTGGTGGTCAGCCTGCTGGAACAGGGCGCCACCGAAATTCGCTTGATCAACCGGACCCGTGCGCGGGCCGATCAACTGGCTGCCGAATTGGGCAAGGCGGTTTCGGTGCTGGACTGGTCGGCGCGCGCCGCGGCGCTGGCAGGGGCGGCGTTGCTGGTCAACGCCACCAACCAGGGCATGACGGGGCAAGCAACGCTCGATCTGGCGCTCGACGCGCTGCCGACAGCCGCTTTGGTGTGCGACATCGTTTATAATCCGTTGCTGCCCGACCTGCTGGTCGCGGCATCGGCGCGCGGCAATCCGGTAGTGGGCGGCCTCGGCATGCTGCTGCACCAGGCGCGGCCGGCATTTGCGGCCTGGTGGGGGGTGATGCCGGAGGTCAGCCCAGACCTGCGCGCGTCTGTCGAAGCGACCATTGCGTGAAAGGATCGAACATGACCCAGGACCTCGGCACCCTGTTCGCACGCGCGGCAAGCCTGGCCGCCGAATATCGCAACGGGATCGCCACCGCCCCGCAACGGCCGGCGCAGAGCTATTTGCAGGCGCTCGCCGCATGGGACGCGCCGACGCCCGAAACCGGCACCCCGTCCGACGCCGTGCTGGAAGAACTGGTGGCCCGCGCGTCCCCCGGCTTGCACGCCATGACCGGCCCGCGCTTTTTCGGCTGGGTGATCGGCGGGTCGCACCCGGCCGGGGTGGCGGCGGACTGGATGGTATCGGCCTGGGGCCAGAACGTTGGCAATCACGCGGCAAGCCCGGCTGGGGCGGCGGCCGAGGTTGTGGCCGGGCGCTGGATGCTCGACATGCTCGGCCTGCCGGCGGACTGTTCAATTGGCTACGTAACGGGCGCGACAATGGCCAATCTGGTGGGGCTTGCGGCTGCCCGCAGCGAGTTGCTGCGCCGGGAAGGATGGGACGTCGAAGCCCAGGGCCTGTTCGGCGCGCCGGAAATCCGGGTCGCGATCGGGGCGGAGGCGCATGTTTCGGTTGTTTCGGCCTTGCAGTTTTTGGGCCTCGGCCATAGCCGGGTGCTGCGCATCGCGACTGATGAGGAAGGCCGGATGCTGCCGGCGGCGTTGGCCGCGGCGCTGGCTGCCGGCACTGGCCCTGCCATGGTTATCCTGCAGGCCGGGCAGATCAATTCCGGCAATTTCGATCCGTTTCCGGCGCTAATCCCGATCGCGCGTGCCCATAACGCCTGGGTCCATGTCGATGGCGCGTTCGGGTTGTGGGCCAAGGCTGCCCCTGGCCGGGCGGCCCTGGCGGCTGGGGTGGAGGACGCTGATTCCTGGGCCACCGACGGGCATAAATGGTTGCAAACGCCGTATGATTGCGGGTTCGCCATCGTAAAAGACCCCGAAGCCCATCGCCGGGCCATGGCCTTTGGCGCCAGCTATCTGCCGCCGGTTAACGAAGGCGAACGCGACCCGACCCATTACGTGCCCGAACTATCGCGTCGGGCGCGCGGTCTCACGACATGGGCAATGCTGCGCCATCTCGGGCGGGACGGGGTGGCCGAAATGGTCGAACGCGCCTGCCTCTGCGCCCGCCTGATCGCCGATGAGGCTGCGCGGGAACCGGGAATCACCATCGCAAACGAGGTGGTGCTGAACCAGGCGGTGCTACGCTTTGGCGACAGTGACGATCTGACCATGCGCACCATCGCCCGCCTGCAAGCCGACGGCGTCGCCTTCGCCGGCGCATCGCTTTGGCGCGGCCAATGGCTGATGCGGGTGTCGGTCAGCGGCTATGCCACCACCGAAGCCGAAGCGATGGTGGCCGCCGAGGCCATTCGGTCCGCCTGGCGCGCGGTGCGCGGGAATAATGCGGCAGTGATCGAATAGGATTCTTCTTTTTGTGGACAAAAAGAAGCAAAAAAACTTTTTCTCACTTTACCGCCTGCCCGTTGGGTTGGGTTGGGGCTAAGAAAAAAGTCTTGTTATTGGGGTAATTTTCATATAGGTTGGCTGGGTGTTTACGTTCACCCATTTCCTTTCGGTGCTGCAGGCGGGGATTGCCCTGGCGTCTTCGCGCGACCGGAGCATGCCTTGGTTCTTCATTGAGCTGTGGAACCGCGTCGGGCGGATGGGCCGGCGGTTGGAGAAATTGGTCAATCAGTGGCGCGCCGGGACGCTGCCCGCGCCGCGAGCGCGCCCGTCGCAGGCTGGAGAACGGCCCGATCGGGTGCGGAATAAAGCTTTGTCGTTTGGAACTGCGCGCGGGTGGCTGATACCGCGTGTCCACGACGCGGCGAAGTTTGGCGCGATGCTGGAGGCGCTGCTGACGCAGGAGGAATGCGTTCGGTTCCTCGTCGAGGTTCCGCAGGCGCGGAAGATTGTTGGCGTTCTGGCGCGGATGTTAATTCCGGATCCGACCAAGCCGCCGCCGAAGATGCGGCGGGCGGCGGTTTGGCCGCCGGTTGCGTGGCAGGAGGCAGTCAGCCAAGCCAACATGCATGTCGGGCCCAAAGGTCGCTTAGAATGGAACTAGCCTTTGCGGGCAACGTGCGTCCTATTTGTTTCGATTTAGCAATAATTTGCGAGGCAGGCCGACCCAACGGGGAGGCAGTACCATGAGAAAAAGTTTTTTTGGTTCTTTTTGTTCACAAAAAGAACAACCTCTATCCCCCTCGAGCCAAGGGGCTTTCCAACCCAAGCCCGCTCACGCCCCCAAACAATTCGAAAAACCGCGCCAGGTCGTCTGCTGGCAGCGGAGGCTGAGAGAGCGCGGCCACGTTGGCGCGCAGATGTTCGGCGCTGCCGGTGCCGAACAGCACCACATCGACCCCTTGCGAATAGCGCGCGAAACGGTAGGCGGCTTCGGTCAGGCTGGCGGCCCCGCCGGGATGGACGAGGAAATCGAGCGGCGCGTCGTTGTTGAGCAGTGCTGCTGGGATTTGCCCGGAGGCTGCGCGTTCGCGGATGGAGGCGGCAAGGAAATCCGGGCGGGCGAAAATGCTGCGCACCGCATGCATGACCAAGGTGCCGACGCCGTGGGTTTGGGTGAGGGGGAACAGCCCATCGGATGCGGTTCGGTGCAGCATATTGAACGCGACCATGACCACGTCCCACACGCCATCGGCCGCGGCCTGGCGCAAGATATCGTGCGACTGATCGCCGGCCCCCGATTCAGTTATGCCGAGGAAGCGGATTTTGCCTTGCTCGCGCGCTTTCAGCATTGCCGGCACCAGCGACATTGCGTGGTCATATTGGCCCAGCGCCACGCCATGCAGTTGGAAGATATCGACATGATCGGTGCGCAGCAGGCGGAGCGACGCTTCCAACCCTTCCATCAACTGCGAGGGCGTTTGCGGCACGTTGTCGCGACGCGGCATGAATTTGGTGGCAACGACAACGCTGTCGCGCGGGATGTCGGCGATTGCCTGGCCGACAATTTCCTCGGTGCCATATTGGGCGGCGGTGTCAATCAGGGTGATGCCGCACTCAATCCCGAGCCGGACCAGCGCTACTGCTTCGGCGGCGGTTTTGCCGGTGGACAGGCCCAGCCGGCTGAACCCGCCGCAGCCGAGGCCCGCCACGCTGACACGCAGGCCGGTGCGGCCGAGGGTGGTGTACTCCATGCTTTATGGTTCCCGTTCTACTTTTTTCGCTTTGCGCGGCCGGTGCCAGACGACTCCGGGATATCCCTTGAGCGGCCCGAGGCTTTCGCCCGCGTAGGCCCAGTCCGGCACTTCTTCAATGGCAATATGGTAGCGTGGCTCCCGCCCGGTGCGACTGTCAAACAAAGCGCGCGGGATGTTGACCATTTTGGGGGAGTGCCCGCGTTCGTAGAGCAGTGGCGTGCCGCAGAGGGTGCAGAAGCTGCGCGCGGTATTCCTGGCGTGGTCTTCATAGCAGATGATGTGGGCTTCGCCTTTGGTGATGCGGAACCGGCTGCGCCAACTGCCAATATAGGTGGCGTAGGCCGCCCCGTGCGCCTGGCGCGTGGCGGCGGAATGGTCGTGCCAAGCCCAGAAGGCGGGAAAATCAATTTCCAGCGCGACCGCCCCGCACACGCAGCGCCCTTGGACCACCGACATCAGACCACCCTTGCTGTATCAGACGTTGAACATTCGCAAATCATCCCGAAATACTAGCTCATAAATCCTGGAGTTTCCGATATGACTGAATACACCCCGCCCGCCGTCTGGACCTGGAACAAGGAAAATGGCGGCCGTTTCGCCAGCATCAATCGCCCGATCGCCGGGCCGACGCATGACAAGGAATTGCCGATCGGCAAGCATCCGTTCCAGCTTTATTCGCTCGCCACGCCCAACGGGGTGAAGGTGACGGTGATGTTTGAGGAGCTTTTGGCGCTCGGCCACAAGGGTGCGGAATATGATGCCTGGCTGATCAGCATCGGCAAGGGCGACCAGTTTGGCAGCGGGTTTGTTGATGTGAACCCGAACTCGAAAATTCCGGCGCTGATGGATCGCAGCGGGCCGACGCCGATCCGGATTTTTGAGTCGGGCGCCATCCTGGTGCATCTGGCGGAAAAATTCGGCGCGTTCTTGCCGACCGAGCCGGCCGCGCGCGCTGAATGCATGTCCTGGCTGTTCTGGCAGATGGGCAGCGCGCCTTATCTCGGCGGCGGGTTTGGGCATTTTTACGCCTATGCGCCAACCAAGATTGAATACGCGATCGATCGGTTTGCGATGGAAGTGAAGCGCCAGATGGACGTGCTGGATCGTCGTCTGGGCGAAAGCGACTATCTTGGCGGCAAGGATTACAGCATCGCCGACATGGCGGTGTGGCCGTGGTATGGCGCGCTGGCCAAGGGCCTGGTTTATGGCGCGGGCGAATTTCTTGATGTTGCCAGCTACAAGAATGTGCAGCGCTGGACCGACGCGATCGCGGCCCGCCCGGCAGTGCAGCGCGGCCGCATGGTCAATCGCGCGACTGGCGAATTGTCGAGCCAGTTGCACGAACGCCATGATGCGAGCGACTTCGACACCAAAACCCAGGACAAGCTGGAAGCGGCGAGCTAGGCGGGGACGCGATCGAGGGTCGGCTGGCGCAGGCGTCGTTTCGTTGCCGCATAGGCGGTAGCGTCAAGCGCCAGCAGGCCCTGGGTGGCGGTTGCGATTGCGGCGTCGAACGCATCGGCATCTACCGCTTCATCCAGATAGCCGGCCGCAGCCGCGTCGTCGGGGGAATAGAGGGTGGCGCGGATCACCGATTGGGTAAGGGCGGCGGGCGCCAGCCGGTCGCGGGCCAGTTCGATGCCGAGATGGGGTAGCGTGAGGCCGATGGCGGTTTCGTTCAGGCCAATGCGGAATGCGCCGCGCATGCCGATGCGGATATCCCCGGTGAGCAGCATCAGCCCGCCGGCCGCCACTGAATGGCCGGTGCAGGCGAATAGCAACGGTTGCGGGTGCAAATAAAGCCGCGCCAGCAGCGCCATACCGGCTTCGGTCATCGCCGTGCGCTGGGCCGCATCGCCACCGCGGATCACTTTCAGGTCAAACCCGCCACACAACACGCCGGGCCGGCCGCGAATGATGACGATTTTGGCTTCTGCCGCCGCGCGATCAAGCCCGGCGCCGATCGCCTGCGCCATCCCGAGCGATAGCGCGTTGGCCTTGCCGTCATCCATGGTGAGCGTCGCGACCCCATCACAAAGATCATATGAAACAAGCCCATCCATGGTCGACCCCCTAAAATATCGTTGCGACTTGACCGGTCAGGCGAACGCAAGTCAAGTCAACGCGCCTTGGTAGTGGGTAAGTTTGAAATTGGAACTGGAGCAATTCGCGCCCATGCATCTTTATACTGGTCAAGCCATCCAGAAATGTAGTTCGGATCAGGCGCTAGATATGAGTAATGCGGTAGAAGCCGCCGCATATCGTGATCTTTATGGGCGTGACCGGATTTTCCCGGCGTGTTTAGCCAAGCTTTGTGGGCGGCGGTCAACGTGCGGGCCACAACGGCGCTCGGCAAAATCCAGCATTTCGGTGCATCATCCAATGACTTTCCGAAATCCACGAAGCAGTAGAATAGCAAATCGCGACACATGCTTTCATG
>JANXRN010000220.1 GCA_025352995.1 Acetobacteraceae bacterium | reverse complement strand
GGGATGATCGACGTAGCCGTGCTTGACCGGATTGAAGTGGACATAATCCATATGGTTGGCGAAGTCCGCATCATCACGAATGGTGTGTTCCCAAAAGCGGCGCTGCCATATGCCCCGTTCGGCGTTCTTTTGACGCGCCGGCGAGCGCGGTTCGGTTGCCGGGACAGATTTTGAGAATGATTTCTTGATCGCACGCCAGCGGTCGGAGAAATTGTCGTCGCCCGATGGCAAGGTCCAGATCGCGTGCATATGATCGGGAAGGACGACCCACGCGTCTATCTGGAACGGCGCGCGCTGGTGGGTGGCGCGGACCGCGTTTCGTAAGGCGTCGATGTTTACGGTTAGCAGATCACTGGTGCGGTCCAGCAGGTTCACGGTGAAAAAGTAGCTGCCGCCGGGAACGCGATTTCTGCGATATTCGGGCACCGGAGGCTGTGGTGTTGGTTGGATCGAGGGAGTTTATCGTGCCATTGAGATGGCGGATGGCGCAAGGGCTTATCCGCCCTACGGGGGTGAATAGCGATCGGCCGATTTTGAGGAGGTCCGCGGCGTAGCTAAGCGCCGTCGTACATCCGGTCGATCAGCGGCTTGAAGCGGGCGGCAATGGCCTGGCGCTTGAGCTTCATGGTCGGCGTCAGTTCCGGGTCTTCGGCGGTGAGTTGCACGTCGATCAGGTCAAAGCGGCGGATCGCTTCGACCCTGGCGACGTCGCGGTTCACCGCATCGATTTCGGCTTCGATCAGGCGGCGGATTTCGGGGATGCGGGTCAGGCTGGCGAAGCTGGTGAAGGGCAGATTGTGCGCCTGGGCGTGTTTGGCGGCGGCATCGTGGTCGAGCAGCACCAGGCAACTCAGATATTTGCGCTGATCGCCGATAACGATGGCATCGGAAATATAGGGGCTGAATTTCAGCCTCGTTTCGATCTCCGACGGCGTCACGTTTTTGCCGCCAGACGTAACGATGATGTCTTTCAGGCGGTCAGTAACGATCAGATTGCCGGCTTCGTCGATCACCCCGACATCGCCGGTATGCAGCCAGCCATCGCGGATGGTGACGGCCGTCAGGTCGGGCTGGTTGAGGTAGCCCTGGAAAACATGCGGCCCCTTGATGAGGATTTCGCCATCCGGGCCAAGGCGGATTTCGGTGCCCGGCGGCGGTTTGCCCACCGTGCCAGGGGCGATCGCGTCGCGCCCGTAGGACGTTGCGTGGCCAGTGCACTCGGTCTGGCCATAGGCTTCGACCATGATCAGCCCGATGGCAGCGTACCAGCGGATCAGGTCGGGCGAAATTGGCGCGGCGCCTGAAATCAACAGCCGGGCGCGCCCGAGGCCGATTACTTTGCGCACCCGGTTGAGCACCAAGAAGCGGGCGATGGCGCTGCCCAGACGCAGCAGCACACCAGGATTTCGCGCATCGACGGCGCGGTAGCCAAGGTTCAGCGCCCAGCGATATCCAAGCTGGCCAAGCGGGGTGGCGTCGGCGATTGCCATGGTGACGGCGGCGTAGAGCTTCTCCCACACCCGCGGCACCGCCATCATGATGCGGGGCGTAACCTCCCGCAGGTTTTCCGCCATCGCGTCAATGCCGTCGCCGATATTGACCACCGCGCCGTGATCGAGCGGGCGGTAGTGGGAAAAATAGCGCTCGACGATGTGGGACAGCGGCAGAAACGACAGTTGCTCGTCACCGTCCATGCCGGGGCACAGAAGCTCCATCGCGCCCATCTGGAAGATGATGTTGTGATGGCTCAGCATCGCGCCCTTGGGTGGGCCGGTGGTGCCGGAAGTATAGATAATCAGCGCGGTGTCATCCGGCTGGGCGCGCGCGACGTTTTCGTCCCACTCGGCGGGGTGGCGTTCATGGTGGATGCGGCCGATGGCGAGGAAGCTGGCGAAGTCGGTGACTTTGGGGTGCTGAAAAGCGTGCAGCCCGGTCATGTCGAGCACGATAATATAGGCAAGTCCGGGCAATTCGGCTTCAACCGACAGCAGCTTGTCGAGCTGTTCGTGGTTTTCGACGAAGACCAGGCTTGCGGCGCAATCGCGGATGATGTGGGCGACCTGGCGCGGCGCGTCAGTCGGGTAGATGCCGACGGCGACGCCGCCATTGCCCATGGCGGCAAAGTCGATATAGGCCCATTCCGGACGGCCGTTGCTCAGCACGGCGACGTTGGCGCCGCGCGAAACGCCCAAGGCGCGCATTGCCGCCGCCGTCGCCCGAACATTTTCGGCGTAAGCCGCCCAGCTGATGTCTTCCCAGATGCCGAGGCGCTTCCAGCGCATCGCGGTGCGCGTGCCGCGCGCGGCCGCAACATCATTGAACCAGGCCGGCAAAGTGCGGCGGGTGGAGCGGAGATTATCTACCATTGCTTGCGGCGTTTGTAGCGGCGGGGGCCGGCTTCGGCTGCGCCCGCGATGCCGAGATAGAATTCCTGCACCGTGGGATTGCCGCGCAGCACGTCGGCGCGATCTTCCATCACGATGCGGCCGGTTTCCATGATGTAGCCGTAATCGGCCACTTCCAGCGCCATGTTGGCGTTCTGTTCGACCAGCAGGATGGTCATGCCGTCCTGGCGCAAATTGGCGATGACGGCAAAAATCTCCCGCACCAGCAGCGGCGCCAGGCCGAGCGATGGTTCATCGAGCAGCATCAGTTTCGGCCGCGCCATCAGCGCCCGGCTGATCGCCAGCATCTGCTGCTGGCCGCCGGATAATTGCCCGGCGCGCTGGGTGCGACGGTCGCGCAAGATGGGAAAAAGTTCGAACACCCGGTCAAGGTCGGCGGCAATCGCGCCGCGATCCTGGCGCGGCCATGACCCGAGGGTGAGGTTTTCCTGCACGGTGCGCGCGGTGAAAGTTTCCCGCCCTTCCGGCACGTGGCTGATCCCGGCGGTAACGATACGGTCGGGGTACAACCCGGAAATGGCGGCGCCGGCAAACACGATGCTGCCGCGTTCCGGCACCACCACCCCGCTGATCGACTTCAGCACCGTGGTTTTGCCCGCGCCGTTGGCCCCCAACAATGCCACGATGCTGCCTTCGGCCACCGACAGCGACACGCCACGCAACGCCTGCACTGGCCCGTACGATGCTTCCAGATTGGCGATGTCGAGCAGGGCCATCTAGCCGGACCCGAGATAGGCGGCGATCACCGCCTGGTCGCGCTGCACCTCAGCAGGGGTGCCGAGCGCCAGCTGGCGGCCGAAATTCACCGCCAGCACCCGGTCGGACACCGCCGACACCAGCCGCATGTCGTGTTCGACCATCAGCACCGTGATTCCAAGGACGTCTCTTATATCACCGATCAGCACGCCGATGTCATCGGTTTCTTCGACATTGAGGCCGGATGACGGTTCATCGAGCAGCAGCAACTTGGGTTCGCACGCCAGCGCCCGGCCCAGTTCGACCATCTTGCGCACGCCATAGGGCAAGCCGCCGACGCGGGCATCGCGATAGGGCGCGAGACGGAGAAAGTCGATAATTTCTTCGACCTTGCGGCGCATTTTCACTTCGGCGGCGATGACGCTCGGCAGGCGCAAGGTTTCGGCAAACACATTGGTGCGAATATGGACATGCTGGCCGACCATGATGTTCTGCAACACGCTGCGATTATCGAACAGTTCGATATTCTGAAACGTCCGCGCGATGCCGTGCCGCGCGATATGGTGGGCCGGGATGGCGGTGATGTCGGCGCCATCAAGCAGGATGGTGCCAGCGGTCGGGCGATAAATGCGGCTGACCAGGTTGAAAATCGTGGTCTTGCCAGCGCCGTTGGGGCCGATAATGGTGAAGATGGTGCCGGCATCGACAGTGAAGCTGATGCCATCCACCGCCTTGATGCCGCCGAAATGAATGGCGAGGCCGCGTGCCTCGAACAAGGCCGCCATTAGATCGGATTGCCTTCTGATAGGCGAAGGCATCCCGATCTAACGCTTTGTTTGATCGCATGATTCAGACCTACGGTGATGCCACCTACGTTCATCATGCTCTAATGCTTCACCAGGTCGGCCGCCGCGATCCGGCCGCGCTTGAACATGCCGCGACGATAGAACGGGTAAAGGCTGAACCAGGCCTTCATCCGCACCCAGTAGCCGTTCAGGCCGCGCGGTTCGAACATCACGAACAGGATGACGATGATGCCGAAAGCGGCAGTATCCAAGATCGGCTGTTCGGCAATCCGGGTCGGCAGCAGCGGCTTGGCGAGCAAAATCGCCTGCGGCAGCACGACGACAAAAATCGCCCCGAATACTGCCCCGTGCAGCGAGCCAAGCCCGCCGATGATGACCATCATCAGGAACTCGACCGAGAGCTGGATGCTGAATTGTTCCGGGCTGATATAGCCGAGCTTGTGGCCGTAAACCGCACCGGCAAGGCCCGTGGCGGCTGCCGAGACCGCAAAGGCAATGGTTTTGAACAAAGCGATGTTGATGCCCATGCACTCGGCGGCGATGTCGCTGTCCAAGATTGCCGCCAGCGCCCGCCCGGTGCGGCCGCGCAAGATGTTGATCACCGCAAGCAGAACGATCACGAAGACGCCAAACGCCAGATAATAAATGTCGGTCCCGGTGCTGAGCTTGTGGCCCAAGATCACCGGATCGGGGATATTCAATCCGCGATTACCGCGGGTGACCGATGTCCAGCGAACAATCACTTCTTCGACAATGAAGGCAAAAGCAAGCGTTGCCATGGCGAGGTAAATGCCGCGCATGCGCAGCGCTGGCAGCCCAACGATGACGCCGACAATGCCGGTCACCGCGCCGGCGGCAACCAAGGCGCCCAGCGTCGGCACGCCACGGATTTGTAAAACCGCCCCGACATAGGCGCCGACCGAAAAGAATGCCGCATGGCCGAGCGATATCTGCCCGGTATAGCCGATCAGCAGCATCAGCCCGACGGCCACCGTGCCGTTGATAAAAACGAAGGTCACCTGGCTCAGCATGTAGTTGCCGGCTACCAGCGGCAACGCCAGCAGGATTGCGGCCAGCACAGCATAGGCTGCCATGGTGCCGCCGCCGGGAAACAACCGCAAATCGTCGCGATAGCTGCGCTTCATATCCATCAGACCCGCCGCGCCGTATGGACGCCGAACAGACCTTCCGGCCGCAAAGTCAGCACCAGCAGCAGCAGGATATAGGCCGCGACATTGTTGAAGCCTTCCGGCAGGTACAAAACCGCCAGCGATTCCGCGATCCCGATGATCAACCCGCCAACGATGGCGCCGGGGATCGACCCGAACCCGCCCAGCACGGCGGCCGGAAACGCCTTGAGGCCGAGATAGCCCATGTTGACATGCACAAACGCCACCGGCGCCAGCATGATGCCCGCAATTCCGGCGGTTGCCGCCCCGATCCCCCAGGTCAGCGCATGGATCGACCGCACCGGGATGCCCATATAATAGGCGGCCAGCTGATTTTCCGACGTTGCCTGCATCGCAATGCCAATGCGGGTGAAACGGAAAAACCCGAACAGCCCGGCGACAAGCAGGCTGGTGGCGACAATGATCGCGACATGCTCCTGGCTCAGCACCAGCCCGGCGAGGGTGACGGACTTTCGCGAGAATGGCGAATCAAACGCCACCGTTTCCGGCCCCCAGATCACGCTGGCGCTCGCCCGCAGCAAGATCGACATGCCCAAAGTCACCATAATAATCGCCAACGTGCTTTGCCCGGCGAGCGGCCGCAGCAACACCCGGTTGAGCAGCATGCCGAACACCGCCATCGCCGCGACTGCCAGGATCGCCCCGATCCAGTACGGCAGATGGAAAATATCAACGCAGGTCAGGCCGAAGAAGGCGCCGACCATCATCAACTCGCCCTGGGCGAAGTTGACGATGCCGGTGGCCTTGAAGATCAACACGAACCCGAGCGCCACCATGGCATAAACGCAGCCGGCGGCGGCGCCCGAAACGAGTTGTTGCAGGAATTCGATCAGCACAATGCTACAGGCCGGGCGCCAGATCGCCCTTATCAATCCAGCGGCCGCCTTCGACCTGGAAGAACTTCGCCCCATTGGCGCCAAGCCGGTTGGTGGCGGAGAAATTGATCACCGAACCGAACAAGGTGTGGTAATCCTTCATCTGCTCCATGCCTTTGATGAAGCTGTCGACCGTCAAGTTCGGGCCTGCATTCTTCAGCCCTTCGGCCATGATGTAGACAAAAGAATAGGCGTAGGCGCCGTAAAGTGACGCGCTGCTGTTATATTTGGCCTGAAAGCGCTTCATCCAATCCTGCACGGCAGGCGATGAATTCTGCGGGTCCGGGTTGGCAATCACCCCGACCGCGAACATGCCTTCGACCGCGTCCTTGCCGAGCTTGATGGTGTTATCTTCGAACGCCGGCCCCGCGCCGATCACCGTCGGCTTCCAGGCGCGGCGTTGCAGTTCCTGCATGATCGCGGCAGCAGCCGGCGGCACAGCGGCCAGCAACAGAACATCGCATTCGCCGCGCTGCACCCGTGCAACCTGGCCAGAGAAATCGGTGGCGCCGCGCTTGTAGCCGGCTTCCTCGACGATTTTGAGGTTGGATTTGGCCAGCACCTTGCCGACCGCCTCCTTCACCTCGGCGCCCATGTCGTCATCCTGATAGATGACGCAAAAGCGCTTTTTGCCCTGGGTGGCGACCAGATGGGCAGCGCCGGCGGCCGCCATGCCGCCATTGGTCGGGAAGCAGGCGAAGCTGAGCCGTTCGAGCGGATCGCTGAACAGGGCGCCCGCCGTCCACGGGCAAACATGCGGCACGCCGGCTTTGAGCACCATCGGGTAAGCCGCCGCTGCCGGTGCGGTGCCAGTCGCCATCAGAATGGCAAAAACCTTGTCCTGCTCTAGCAGTTTCTGAGTTACCAGCACACCTTTCTTGGCGTC
>JANXRN010000219.1 GCA_025352995.1 Acetobacteraceae bacterium | reverse complement strand
GTGATGGCGGTGGTGGTCACCAAACCGGGCGCAACCACCACGCCGGCTGCGATCATCGAGCATTGCCGAACGCTGATCGCGAGCTACAAAAAG
Organism: Acetobacteraceae bacterium; assembly: GCA_025352995.1. Classification (GTDB taxonomy): domain Bacteria; phylum Pseudomonadota; class Alphaproteobacteria; order Acetobacterales; family Acetobacteraceae; genus CAITOL01. The sequence continues at coordinate 7,719 of JANXRN010000219.1, read as the reverse complement.
CCAAGCCAGGTGATTTTTGTTGATGAAATTGTGAAGCTGCCAAGCGGCAAGATCGACAAAATGCGGTTGCGCCGGCTGTACGGAACCAAAATGACCTAGGGGACCCGACATGCTCGAATTATTCTCACTGAAGGACAAGGTCGCGGTTATCACCGGCGCGAGCCGTGGCTTGGGACGACCGATGGCCAAGGGGCTGGCGGCCGCTGGTGCGCATACCGTGCTGGTGGCGCGCGATGCGGTGAAACTGGGTGAAGTGCGGGATGAAATCATTGCAGAGGGCGGACAGGCAACGGTTCTGGCGCTCGACCTGACTGATGAAGCGGCAATCCGCGATGGGGTCCGGCGGGTTGCGGGTGATCTCGGGCGCATCGATATCTCGGTCAACAATGCCGGCATCATCAATTGGCAGCCAGTGCTGGACAGCGATATTGGCGATTTCGATCGCATCATGGACACCAATGTGCGCGCCACTTTCATCATGGCGCAGGCATGTGCGGCTGTGATGCAGGCGGGCGGATGCGGCGGGCGGATCATCAATATCGGGTCGCTGCTGTCGACGATCGGCCGTGCCAAACTGCACGCTTATTGCACCAGCAAATCGGCGATTGTGGGGCTGACCAAGTCGATGGCGGCCGAACTCGGCCGTGACAACATCACTGCCAACGTGATCGCGCCAGGATATTTCGTCACCGACATCAACGCGAGCCTGACCGCACGGCCGGGCTATGCCGAGGCGGTGAGCGGGGTGACGCCGATGGAACGTTGGGGCAAGCCGGAGGAGCTGGTCGGAACGCTGATTTATCTCGCGTCCGCTGCATCCGGGTTCGTGACCGGGCAGGTCATCCATGTCGATGGCGGCATCCAGTCGAGCTTCACTTTCCAGCTTGCCGCCTGAGGATTTCAGCAATGACCGAGATATTTTCCCTGCACGGCCAGGTCGCGATGGTGACCGGCGCGTCCCGCGGCCTGGGCTATGAAATGGCGCGCGCGGTGGCGGCATCGGGCGCGCGGGTTTACATGACGGCGCGTGGCGCTGGGCAGCTTGAAGAAGCCGCCGCGACCCTGCGCGGGCAAGGGCTGGATGTGGTGGCCAAAGCATTCGACCTGGCCAATCCGGAAGATTGTGTGCGGGCGATCCAGGATATCGGCGCGGCGGAAGGCCGGTTGGATATCCTGGTCAATAACGCCGGTATAAATGCCTGGGAACCGCTGGCAGAAGCCAAGTCCGCGACCTGGGATCTGGTTATGGGCACCAATATTCGCGGTCCATATTTGCTGTGTCGCGAAGCGGCGCGATTGATGGTGGCGCGGGGCTACGGCCGGTTGATCAATATTGGATCAGCCATGTCAGTCGCCGGGCGAGAAAAAATTACCGCCTATGTTGCCAGCAAGCACGGGCTTGCCGGCATGACCCGTGCGCTCGCCGCCGAGCTTGGGCCCAAGGGCGTCACCTGCAACATGATGGCACCGGGGTATTTCCTGACCGACATCAACACCGCGATCCTGGCGCGGCCGGGCTACGAACGCGGCGTTTCAGGCCGCATTCCGCTGGGGCGCTGGGGCAACCCGGATGAGGTCGGCGGCGTGGTGGCGTTCATGGCGTCCAGGGCGTCAAGCTACATGAACGGCCATATTCTGGTGGTCGATGGCGGCCTGACCGAAACTTTCGTGCTGCCGATTGATAGTTGAGGAGCGGATGATGAACGACAAGGAAGTGGCCCTGGTAACCGGCGCGGGCCAAGGCATTGGCCTCGCCACGGTCAAGCGCCTGGTTGCAGACGGGTTTCATGTGGTGATGGTCGATCGCAACCCGGAACCGCTCGCGAAAGCCGCAGCACAATTACGCGCGGCGAGCAATTCGGTGGAACATCACGCGCTATCGATCACCGATCGGCCGGCGGTTGCGGCACTGGTCGCCGCACTGCCCAGAATTGATGTGCTGGTCAACAACGCGGCGATTTTCTGGGATGGGCTGTTCGATGCGATGACCGAGGATGACTTCAAGAAGATGTACGAAGTGAACGTGATCGGCACCTTCATCGTATCGCAGGAAGCGGCCAAAGTGATGCAGCGCGGCGCGCGCATTATCAACGTGGCATCCCGCGCCTACCTCGCCGGCTACGCGCATTCGGCCTATATTACATCAAAAGCTGGCACGGTCGGGCTGACGCGCGGGATGGCGATTGATCTGGCGGAGCGCGGGATCATGGTCAACGCGATCGCGCCGGGTTTGATCGAAACCGATATGTTTCGGTCGCTGACCCCGGAACGGCAGCAGGAACTCATCGCCAAGCAGCCGACCAAAACCGTGGGGCAGCCTGAGGATATTGCCAACGGCATTGCGTTCTTTGCTGATCCGAGGTCACGGAATGTGACCGGACAGATATTGGCGTTGGATGGTGGGCGGTCGATGGGGATTTCGTTGTATTAATCGACCCCGAGATAGAATTTCTGAATATCCTCATTGGCGGAAAGCTCGGCCGCACTGCCTTCAAGCACGGTGCGACCGTTTTCGATGACATAGCCGTAGGACGCGTATTTCAGCGCGATCACCGCGTTCTGTTCCACCAGCAGGATGGACACTTTCTTGTCGCGGTTGATCTGTTCCACGATCTGGAAAATATCGCGCACGATCAGCGGGGCGAGGCCAAGCGATGGCTCATCCAGCAAAATCATTTCGGGATCGGCAACCAGCGCCCGGCCGATGGCCAGCATTTGCTGTTCGCCACCGGACAAATAGCCCGCCTGTTGGCCGCGCCGTTGTGACAGAATGGGGAAATAGCCGTACACCTCATCAAAAGCCACCTTGCGCGGGCGGGATTTGCGCTGGGCGAAGGTGGCGGCAATCAGATTTTCTTCCACTGTCATTTCGCCAAAGACATGGCGGCCTTCGCGGACATGGAAAATTCCCCGCCGGACGATCATATGCGGGGCGAGGGCGCTGGTATCCTCGCCGCCGATGGTGATCGTGCCGTGGGTGATGCGGCCGTCCTGAAGTGGCAAGAAGCCGGAGATAGCTTTCAGGGTCGTGGTCTTGCCGGCACCGTTGGCCCCCAGAAGGGCAACGATGCTGCCGGCCGGAACACGCAGGCTTAGGCTCGATAAAGCCTGAATAACCCCCTGGTAAACCACCGCCAGGTTCTTGATTTCAAGGGCGGCCGCCACTGGATCAGCCCGCTTTCACCCAAGGCGTAACCGGCTCGGCAGCGAAATTACTCGCCTTGGAGTATTTCACCACCTGGCCAAGCCCGATCTGCTGATTGGTGATGTTGACCGGCGCGCCGACAATGCCGCCGGTATCCCAATTCTTGATCGACCGCATCGCGGCCGCCAAATTGGTGCCGTTGACGGGCTGGCCCGTGTCAATCACCAATTCGGTCGCTTTGGTAACCATCATCGCGCTGATCCAGGCATCGATGAAGCCAAGCCGCAGGATACCGTTGAATTTCGGGTCCTTCTTCTTGGTGATTTCGCCCATCAGCTTGATCATGTCGCCGGCCGGCTTGGTGGTATCATCGTTCCATACCCGGATGCCGATCAGCCCGTCAGCGACGTCCTTCATGTCGCGCACCTTGGCGTGTTCGCTCTGCCAGATGGTGCCCAGGAAGACGACTTTGTCCATCCCATAGTCGCGCACCAGGCGGATGATTTCCGGCCACACCGCGAGCGAGTAGCCGTGGTGGATGACATGGGTCGGCTGGTTCTGGCGGATGGCAAGGGCGAAGGCGCTGACATCGGTTTCGACGAATTTGGTCTGCTGGACCAAGGCCACCGTGATACCGTTCTTCTTGGCATATTCCACTGCGTCATCCATCCCATCGCGGCCCATGCTGGTGCTGGAATGGATGAAGACGAGTTTGGCTGGCGCCGCGCCGGATGAGGTCTTGACGTAATCGACCAGCATTTTGAGCTGGGCGCCATAGGTCGCGCCGGGTACGAAATGATAGGGGTAAGCCGCCGGGTCGGCGAGTTCGGATGCGAAAGATCCCGACGTCATCAGGATTTTATTGGTTGCGTTGTTCTCCGGCGAGATCGCTTGGATCATCCCGGTGCTTTCACCGAAAATGAAATCCACCCGGCCCTGGGCGAGCGCTTTCTTGACGTTGGCAACCGCGACATCGACCTTGAAAGTCGAGTCATTGATGGTGGCAACGACCTTGCGACCACGGATACCGCCCTTGGCATTGATCCAGTCGGCGTAAGCGGCAAAGCCATCGCCCTGGAACTTGCCGCCCTCGGCTGCGGGGCCGGTGAGGTCGCAATGGATGCTCCAGTTAAGATCATCGGCGGCGAACGCACGGCCGATATTGAAGCTGGTAACCGCGGCGGCGCCGGTGGCCAGCAGCAGACTGCGTCTTTTCATGTGTTTGTCTCCCTATTTTACGGTCGATATGGTCAAGAACTTCTGCTGGGCGCGCTTCCACAATTGCGCCAGGCCACGTGGTTCGAGAATGAGGAAGCCCACGATCAACAAGCCGAACACGGTTTCGCGCAGCGGCACCAGAATCAGCGAAATGTCAAAGCCGAAGCTGCTGCCGACTGCGAGCGCACCGCCACGGAGGAATTCGGGCAGCAAGGTCATGAATACCGCGCCAAGGATGGCGCCGAGGATGGAACCCATGCCGCCGACAATCACCGCCGACAGGAAAAACACCGATAGCAACAGGCCGAATTGCTCTGGGTTCACGAACTGGTTGAAATAGGCCAACAACCCGCCAGCAACGCCGGCGTAGAAGGACCCCAGCGCGAAGGCGACGAATTTATACCAGACGATGCGGACGCCAAGCACCTCTGCCGTGCGGTCCCGTTCGCGCACAGCAACAAACGCACGGCCAACCCGGCTGCGGATGACGTTGAGGGCGAACAGCGTGAAGGCGACGTCGCACACCAGGATCAGGTAGTAGGCGCGGGTTTCGTTGTTGAGCGGATAGCCGAAAATGGTCGCCGGCTGGACGGTCAGGCCGGCATCGCCATTAGTGACTTTCTGCCAATGAACGAAAACGAAATTGAGGATGAACTGGGCGGCGAGCGTCGCAATGACCAGATAGAGGCCACGAATACGCAACGACGGCAGGCCGAACCCGACTCCCATGATCGCTGCCGCCACGCCGGCCAGTGGGATGGCAAGGTAAAAGGGCAGCCCGAGCTTGCTCTGCGCCAGCGCCACCGTGTAGGCGCCGACCCCGACAAAAGCGGCATGTCCCAGCGACAGCAGCCCGGTATAGCCGGTCATGATGTTAAGGCCGTGGACGGCAATGATGTTGATGCCAAGGATGCCGGCGAAATAAATCCAGTAGCGGGGCACCAATGCCGGCAGCGCGATCAACGCCAAAATCAGCAGAATGGCCCACAGGATATTGCGATTGCCCGCCATCAAATACGCTCAATTTCCGCCGTGCCGAACAGGCCGGTCGGGCGGATCAGCAAGATCAGCAAAGCGAGCACATAGGGGGTGATTTCCCGAAACTCGGTGCCGATCAGCCAGCCGGTAACCGATTCGAGCCAGCCGATGATGAAGCCCGCGATCAGCACACCGCCGATCGAATTCATCCCGCCGAGGATGATCACCGACAGCACGTTCAGCGCCACCAGCCCCAGGCTCGGGGTTAGCGAATTCACATTGGCCATCAGCACGCCGCTGATACAGCCGGTAATGGCGGCAATCACCCAGGTGAAGGCGATGACGCCGCGGACATCGATGCCCATCGAATAAGCGGTAATCTGGTCGGCGGCGGCGGCACGCAAGGCAATCCCGGCGCGCGAATAGCGCAGGAAGGCAATCAGGGCGCCGACGATCACCACGGCGATGGCAAAGGCGCGCGCAGTTTTGCCGGGGATGAACAGCCCACCAATCATCACCGGGCTGCGGGCCAGGATCGCTGGAATATCCAGCGAATTCGGCCCCCAGATCATGCCGACGATGCCGCGGATAATGCTGCCGATGCCGAAGGTCACCATGACGATGGCAATGAACGGCCTGCCCATCATCGGGCGGAGCGCGAAACGTTCGATGATCAACGCCACGGCAATGGAACCGATCAGTGCCGCGATCATGCCGAAGAACGGCCCCAGCGCGAAGGTAACAGCGGCGGTGTAGAAGAAATACGCCGACAGCATCATCATTTCGCCCATGGCGAAGTTGAAGGTCTGGCTCGATTTGAAAATCACCACGGTGCCAAGCGCGATCAGCGCATAGATGCCGCCAGCGGCGATGCCGACGGCCGAATACTCGGCGAACATGACCATCGGGTTCACGCCGCAACCTCATCACCGGTGCCGAGATAGGCTTTGATGACGTCAGGGTTGGCGCGCACATGGTCGGGCGTGCCGGATGCGATCGGTTTGCCGAACGACAGCACCACGATATGGTCGGAAATGCCCATGACCATGCTCATGTCATGCTCAATCAGCAGCACCGTGGTGTTCCAGTCCTTGCGGACGTCAAGGACAAAGCGGCTCATCTCGCGCTTTTCCTCGCTGTTCATGCCGGCGACCGGTTCATCAAGCAGCAGGATTTTCGGCTTCATCACCAAAGCGCGGGCGAGTTCGACGCGCTTTTGCAGGCCGTAAGGCAGGTCTTCGACGTAGTGATGTTGGACTTTGTCGAGTTCGAGCAGGCCGATAATGTCGCGCTGAATGGCGTCAGACAGGTCGTGTTCTTCGCGCCGGCTGGCGCCGAGACGGAAGCCTGCGGAAAACACGCCGCTTTTCAGATTGGTGTGGGCGCCAAGCTTGATGTTGTCGAGCACGGTCATGCCTTGAAACAGGGCGATGTTCTGGAAGGTGCGCGACATGCCGGAACTTGCGCGTTCGCTGGGGCGAAGGCGGGTGATCGACTGGCCATCAAGCGTGACCGTGCCGTGCTGCGGCTGGTAGAATCCCGAAATCACATTGAACAGGCTGGTCTTGCCGGCGCCGTTCGGGCCGATGACCGACGTTATGCGGCCACGCTCGGCATGGACGCTCACTCCGCTGAGCGCTTTCACGCCGCCGAACGCCAGATGGATATCATCAACCCGCAGCACGATTGGCCCGCGGTTCAATAGGGGACGATTGTCGCCCGATGAAGTCCAATGACGTTCTCCCTACGGTCCGGGCTTGCGCGTGCGACGACCGATTATCGGAAAACTCTAACAGGCGTTCGAAAACTTGTCACGGTGGTTTGTGGGGGCGTTGATTGGGGCGCGCAAATGCCATTCATGCGCCTTTCAGTAGGCGCGCGTGGGAGATTGTCGATGGAATGAATGGTGCCGACGCCCGGGATTGAACCGGGGACCTACTGATTACGAATCAGTTGCTCTACCGCTGAGCTACGTCGGCGCTCGGCAAGGTCCTAGCAACAAAGCCGCCCGCCCGGAAGGCGTATTTTAGGGAACCAGCACCGTGCTACCCGTGGTCTGGCGGGCTTCCAGCGCGATATGCGCCTTTGCCGCGTCCGCGAGCGGGAAGGTCTGGTTCACCCGGATTTTCACCACGCCGGATGCCACGACATCGAACAAATCTTGCGTCGTCGCCAGCAGGTCGTGGCGTTGTGAGGTGTAGCTGGCAAGCGTCGGGCGGGTCAGGAACAGGCTGCCCTTGGCGGACAGCATGCTGATATCGACCGGCGGCACCGGGCCTGACGCATTGCCGAAGCTGACCATCAGACCGAGCGGGGCCAAGCTGTCGATGCTGGGCATGAAGCTGTCTTTGCCGACGCTGTCATAAACCACCGGGACC
>JANXRN010000191.1 GCA_025352995.1 Acetobacteraceae bacterium | reverse complement strand
CCACGGCACATCATGGGCATGGAATTCCATCACCAGGAAGTTGTTCATCGCCGCGCAGACATGCCCCGCCGCCACCGTGCCGATCGGGCTTGCCACGTTATGCGGGGCGAGCGGGATGTAATAGAGATCGGCGTGATCAGCGACTTTCTTGGCCTCCAGCAGCCCACCCATTTTTGGGATATCGGGCGCGATGATGCGCGCCGCCTGCTTTTCGATCAGCTCGCGATAGCCATGCTTGCGATAGAGATTTTCCCCCGTGCAGATCGGCGTCCGGGTGGAATGGGTGACATGGCGCTGGGCTTCGATGTTTTCCGGCGGGATCGGGTCTTCGAGCCACAGCAGGTCGAACGGCTCCAATGCCTGGGCAAGCTTGATCGCATCATTGACGTTGAATTTCCAGTGCGCGTCCATCGCCACCATGATGTCGGGGCCGACCGCTTCGCGCACCGCCCGTGTCACATCGACCATCCAGCGCATTTCGGCCGATCCGATGATGCGGTTGAACGGTTCAAACCAGCGCCGCCGCGGATGCGGGTCATCGGTGATATCGAGCGTATAGGGATTGGGCGTGTCGAGATCGAACTTGATCGCGGTGAAACCTTCCGCCACCACCTCCCGCGCTTTTTTGGCGTAGTCGGCCGGGTCCGGCGTGTCGCCTGCATGGCAATCGGCATAGATACGGATTTTATCGCGAAAGCGGCCGCCGAAGAACGTCGAAATCGGCAGCTTGTGGGCACGTCCCATCAAATCCCACAGCGCGATTTCGATGCCGCTGATCGCAGTGACGGTGGCGCCCGCCTGCGATCCTTCCCCCGACAGACAGCGCACCATGATGTCGAGCAATCGCACAATATTGGTCGGGTCCTGCCCGATCAGCAGCGGCTTGGCCTGGTGCACCAGTTCGGCCACCCCCGCGCCCCAATAGGCTTCGCCGAGGCCGGAAATGCCGGTGTCGGTTTCGACTTTCACCAGCACCCAGGGGAAGTTTCCTGCGATGACCGCGGTGCTGACATTGGTGATCTTCATCTGGCTCTCCCTAGGCAGCGCGCAGCGCCATGCCGGTTGCGGCATCGAATAAATGCAGTTTGGTTTGATCAACCCCGAGCCAGACCGGCGCGTTGGGCGCAAACCGGGTTGCCGGCGGCGTGCTGATCACCAGCGTATCATTGCCCAGCCGGACATGGACGAAAGTGATGTCCCCGGTTGGTTCCAGCGTATAAACCCGTCCTTCGATCCCGCCGGGAAGCGGCGTCGGCGACAAGGTGATGGTGCTGTGACGCGCGCCGAGCACCACATCGCGGCTGGACGCTGCCCGCGCTTTGCGGGCATTTTCGGGCGATAAAGTGCAGCGCCAGCCTTGCGGGCTTTCAAGTGCGGCCCCGCCTTCGGTCACCTGTGCCGGCACCAAATTCATCGCCGGGCTGCCCACGAAGCCCGCGACAAACACATTGACCGGCGCTTCGAAAACCCGTTCCGGGGTATCATATTGCTGCAACAACCCGCCATGCATCACCGCCATCCGATCCGCCATCGTGACGGCTTCAAGCTGGTCATGGGTCACGTAGATAATCGTCGCGCTCAAATCGTGATGGAACCGCTTCAACTCGGCGCGCATCTGCACCCGCAGCTTGGCATCTAGGTTCGATAGTGGTTCATCCATCAGAAAAACTTTGGGGTCCCGCACCAAAGCCCGCCCGAGTGCGACACGTTGCTGTTGCCCGCCGGACAATTCGCGCGGACGACGTTCGAGCAGATGTTCGATATCAAGCAGGCGCGCCGCCTCACGAATTTTGCGGTCGATATCGGCTTTCGGGGTGCGGCGCATTTGCAGCGGGAACGCCAGATTTTTGTAAACCGACTTGTTGGGATAAAGCGCGTAATTCTGAAACACCATGGCGATGTCACGGTCTTTGGGATCAAGATCGGTGACATTGCGATCGCCGATATGGATTTCCCCGCCGGTCAACTCGATCAGTCCGGCGGTCAGGTTCAGCGTCGTGGTTTTGCCACAGCCGGATGGGCCAACCAGCGCCACGAACTCCCCATCATTGACCGTCAGCGACAAGTCGTTGACCGCAAGCTGGGTGCCATAGCCCTTGACGATATGGCTCAGCCGAACTTCCGCCATCAGCGCGCGCTCCCGGTCATGATTTCACGGCGCCCTCGGTCAGTGCGCGGACAAAATATTTCTGCAGCACCAGGAACAGCGCCACCACCGGCACGCTCATGATGAAAGATGCCGCCATCAGGCCCGGCCAGTTGGTGGCGTATTCGGTGAAGAAGCGCTGCAACCCCACCGGCAAGGTCAGCCGTTCGGCATTATTGATGAAAGTCAGGGCATAGACATATTCATTCCACGCCATGATGAAGGAATAAATCGCGGTGGCGATAATGCCAGGTGATGACAGCGGCATCACAATCAGGATGAAAGCTTGAAAGCGCGATGCGCCATCAATCCGCGCCGCCTGTTCCAACTGCACCGGGATATTGTCGTAGAACCCTTTCAGCAGCCAGATCGACAGCGGCAGCCCGAACGTAAGGTAGGTCAGGATTAGCGACGCCTGGGTGTTCACCAGCCCGAGCCAGCGCATCATGATGAATAGCGGCATCAGAAACACCACGGCCGGAAACATATTCCGCAGCAACACGCTGTAGAACAGCAAATTGCGCCCGGGAAAGCGGAAGCGCGAAAACGCATAGGCTGCCGGCACCGCGACCACCACGCCAAGCACGGTGCTGGCGAATGACACCCACAGGCTGTTGAACAAATAGCGCAGAAATTCCTGGCCAACCGGATTTCCGGGCGACAGCAGCAAACTATATTGCTCCAATGTCGGGTTCTTCGGCAGCCATTGCGGCGGATATTGCAGGGCGGCAAACTGGGTTTTCAGTGATGTGATCAGCATCCACGCCATTGGCAGCAGTGCGAAGATGGTCAGCCCGGCGAGGAAAACAGCGCCGCCGATGCGCCACGGATCGCGTCGTTTCATTTCGCATCCCCTTTGGTCAGCGCCCGCACGTAGAAATACCCCATCCCCATCATGACAATGAACAGGATCACCGAATAGGCAGACGCCAACCCGAACCGAATGCGGCCGAACGCCAACTGATAAATATGGGTGATCCAGATTTCCGACGCCCCCGCCGGCCCACCCCCGGTCATGATCCACGGGATGGTGAAGCTGTTGAGGTTGGCCACCAGCAGCAGCAGCACCGTCACCAGCGTCACCCCTTTCAGATGCGGCACGGTGATGTGCCAGAACCGATGCCACGGCCCCGCGCCATCCACCTGGGCCGCCCGCAGCAACTGGTCCGGCACGGTTTGCAGCCCGGCTAGCATCATGATCATGGCAAACGGAAATTCCTTCCAGACATTGACCACAATCAGCGACGCCATCACGAAGTCCGTGCTGTCGAGGAAGTTGATCGGATTTTCGGTCAGCCCGATCGCCACCGAAATCGCCCCGATCACCCCGAAATCGCTATGGTAAAGCCATCGCCAGATATAGGACGCCGCCACCGCGCTGATCACATAGGGGATCAGCAAAATCCCCCGCATGAGGCCGCGTCCAACGAATTCTCGGTTGAGCGCAAGCGCCGCGCCAAACCCCAGTACAAAAGCGAACAAGGTCGAAAACACCGTCCAGACGAACGTATTCCACGTCGCCTCGTGGAAACTATCCATGCCCAGAATGCGCTGGTAATTGCCCAGCCCGATGAAGATCTTGTCCTCCAACGCCAAATTGGGCGGGGTGTTGAAGAACGACAAATAGATCGTGTCGTAGATCGGGTAGGCAATCACCAGCAGCATCACCAGCAGCGCGGGCGCGACATACAAGTAATCCGCGCGATGCCGCACAATGCGGCGCAGCAAGCCGGGGCGGGCGTTAGCCAAGGTTCAGCAAGTCCTTGACCTGCTTGGCGGCATTATCCGCCGCCGCTGTCACCGACATGCGACCGGTCAACGCGTTCTGCAACATATCGGGAACCACGATGTTCATGATCTCCGCCGATTCCGGAATGACCGGGAACGGGATGCCGGCGGTCAACATCGATGTCGTGACATCAAGGAACTTGATCTGTTCGATGCGCTGCTTCATCCAGCTGGTCCGAAACCCGCGCGTGTTGCCTGGGTTGGACCCGCTCCAGGCCAGCTTGGTGGACCATTCCGGCCCAGTCATGAACGCAACGAAGGCGCGCGCGGCGTCCATGTCATGCTTGCCCGCCACGACTGACGGTTTGAAAATATGCGCGTTCCAACCGCCAAACACCACCGCGCGCCGCGACGGGCCAGTCGGGATCAGCCCGTAGCGCATATTGGCCACCACCGCGTCGGCCTGCTTCTTGTCCTCGCCCGATGCCTTGCCGGCGCGATCGACCATCACCGCATATTCGCTCGGGTGGCTGATCATCATCCCAAGATTGCCGGCGATGAACGGGTCCTGGTTTTCGGTCTGGGTGTTGGTTAGTGCGGACACCGGAACGGATTTATCGCGGACATACATGTCGTACGATGCCTGCAACGCAGCCTTGGTGCCGGCATTGCCGAGATAGACCTGGCCATAACCTGGGCGGGTTTCCGCTTCATCCAGCGCGCCGCCCCCATAGGCCCAGCATTGCGGCATGAACCGATACGGCGTGTTGCCGGCATTGCGCCTGGCGACCATGCCATATCCGAACTTGCCAGTTTTTTCCTTTATCTTCCGCGAAAACACCACCAACTCGTCCCAAGTCGCCGGCGGCACTGCCGGGTCCAACCCGGCCTGTTCAAACAGCTGCCCGTTCCAGATCAACGCCATGGTTTCGTTGTTGGTCGGCACCCCGTAAGTCTTGCCCTTCCAGGTCACCGACTTCATCGCCCCCGGCCAGAATTCGTCGGTGGGATAACCAACATCCTCGGGACGCAGTTCCTGCAGAAAGCCCTTGGCGGCAAGTTCAGGCGCCCACAACAAGGTCAGGCGCGCGACCATCGGCGCTGACTTGCCCAAGGCGGCGGTGCGGATTTTGTCGAGCACATTATTATAGTCAAAGCTCTGCTTCTCGATCGTGATGTTGGGGTACGTCTTGGCGAACGCCGCCCAGAATTGCGCATCAATGTCATGATCTATTTGCGGCGATGCCTGGTTAGGCCCGACATACCAATACGTTACCTTGCCGGTATGGTTGAGCGGCACGATCTTCGCACATTCGGCTGCCGTATCGACATCGAGCGTGCCGGCAATTTTGCGCACATAGTCCGGCGACCAGGCTGCCGCATCAACCCCTGCCGACCGTGCCGCGCCGGGCCCCACCAGCAAGCCCGCACCCGCGGCCAGCAAGCCGCGACGGGAAAAGCCATTCGGTCCGAGATTATTCATCGTACATCCTCCCGAGCATGTTGTTATTGCTTTTCGAAGGCACGCTATCCGCCAAATCCATCCACTGCGTTGGCGCGCATATAATCCATGTTCATGGTCAGCCCGAGGCCCGGCAGCCGCGGCAGATGCAAGCTGCCGCCGCTATTGTCGAGCGGGGTTTCGACGAAATCGTTATATTTTGACAGATCATAGCGCGATGTTTCGAGGCGATAGAAGTTCGGCACCGTCATCATCACATGCGCGCCCGCCACCACATTGATCGGGCCGCTCGCGTCATGCGGTGAAATCGGGATGTAGTAGGCCTCCGCCATGGTGGCGATTTTCTTCAATTCGCTGATCCCACCCGCCCAGGTTACATCGGGCATGATGTAGTCCGCCAGGCGCTTTTCCAGGATCGGGGCGAATTCCCAGCGCGTGTGCAACCGCTCACCCACCGTAATCGCGCAGTTCACTTTTTCCCGCACCTGTTGCAAGGCGGCGTAGCTTTCAACCGGCACCGGTTCTTCGAACCAATCGATTTGCGCCGCATCTTCCAGGCTGCGGCACAGCCGGATCGCCGTCGGCACGTTGAATCGGCCATGGGCGTCGATCAGAATTTCGATGCCGGGCCCGGCAACTTCGCGGATACGCGCGGCCATGCGGGCGGCCGACGCTTCCCCCGCTTTGCTCATCCCGCCATCGAGATAATCGTCATTGTTCGGCGACTCGCCCTTGGCGTGCGGGAACGGATCGAATTTCAGCGCGGTATGGCCCGACGCAACGATGGCGGTAATCTCTTCCACCAGCGTCTCATCATTATCGAGCAAACGGCGCAACGGGTGAGTATAAAGCAAGATGCTGTCCCGCAGCTTGCCGCCCAGCAGTTCGTAGATCGGCAGCCCCAGCACCTTGCCGCGAATATCCCACAGCGCGATGTCGATGCCGCTGACCACGTGGCTCGCCGCGCCGCGGGTGCCCATATAGGTGAAGGACCGGAAGGTTTTGTTCCAGATATGCTCAATGCGGGCCGGGTCTTCACCGACCAGTAAATCGTTGAGCTGGCGGATGATCCCGGCAACCGCGCGATTGGCGATCAGGGTGGTGGTGGTGATTTCCCCCCAGCCGGTGATGCCTTCGTCGGTGCGGACTTCGACGAAGAAATACTCCCCCCAGCCGGAGCCTGTGGTTTTGACCAGCCAGGGGACGAGTTTGGTGATTTTCATTGGAATATTCCCGCTTTAGCAAGAAGTTCTTTTTGTGAACAAAAAGAACCAAAAAAACTTTTTATCCATTCCTGGCCGTTGGCGTGTCCACTCTCCCAGGTCTCAGGCTACCCTAACGAAGCCGGGGCATTTCTTTGTTTCACAAATCCGCCAACAAATCCTTGATCTGCTTGGCCGCTGCATCGGCTGCCGCATCAACCGTCATTTTCTTGGTTAACGCGTTCTGCAACATATTCGGCACGATGATGTTCATGATCTCGGCCGATTGCGGCAGCACCGGGAACGGAATGCCGTTCGGCAGCATCGAGGTGGTAATGTTAAGGAACTTGATCGTATCCAGCCGTTCCTTCATCCATTTTGACCGGAAGCCGCGGATATTGCCGGGGTTGGAACTGACCCAGGCCATTTTGGTCGACCATTCCGGCCCAGTCATGAAGGCCACAAAAGCCCGCGCCGCCTTCACATCAAGCCCGCCTTCGACGATGTCAGCGTTGAAGACATGCGCGTTCGATCCGCCGAACACCACCGCGCGGCGCGCCGAACCTTTCGGGATCAGCCCGTAGCGCATGTTGGCCACCACCGCGTCGGCGATCTTGCGATCGTCCCCGGTGGCTTTCTTGGCCCGATCCAACATCGCGGCATATTCGCTGGGATGGCTGATCATCATCGCCAACTGCCCGGCGATGAACGGGTCCTGATTTTCGGTCTGGGTATTGGTCAACGCTGACACCGGCACCGATTTATCCCGGATATACATATCGACCGATGCCTGAAGTGCGGCCTTGGCGCCCGGCGAATTGATCTTGATCGTCTTGTAGGTCGGGTTGTCCTCGGCTTCATCGAGCGCGCCGCCACCATAGGCCCAAAGCTGCGGCATGAAGCGAAACGGCGTGTTGCCGGCATTGACTCGTGCCACCATGCCGTAGCCGTTCTTGCCCGTGCGATCCTTGATCTGCTTGGAATAGGCGACCAGTTCGTCCCACGTTGCCGGCGGCTTTTCCGGGTCAAGCCCCGCCTGCTTGAATAGATCGGCGTTCCAGATCAGCGCCATGGTTTCGTTATTGGTCGGCACGCCGTATTTCTTGCCTTTCCAGGTCACCGATTTCAGTGCGCCGGGCCAGAACTCGTCATCGCCAAATCCAACATCGGCCGGCCCGAACGGCATCAACATGCCCTTGGCGGCAAATTCGCTGCCCCACAAAATTGGCAGCCGCGCCACCATCGGCGCCGCCTTGCCCAATGATGCGGCGCGCAATTTATCCAGCATGGTATTGTAGTCGAGACTGAGCTTGCTGACCTGAATATTGGGATAGGTCTTGGCAAAAGCCGCCCAGAATTGCGCGTCAATCTCGTGCTCGATTTGCGGCGATGCCTGGTTCGGCCCCCAATACCAGTAGGTCAGCCGGCCGCGATAGTCCAACGGCACCACCTTGGCGCATTCCGCCGCCGTATCATATTCGGCGGTGCCGGCGATCGAGGTAATATATTCCGGCGTCCAGGTCGCCGCATCCACGCCGGTTTTGCTGCCCTGAGCGCGGGCGGCACCAGCAATGGCGAGGCTTGCGACGCCGGCAAGCAGGCTGCGACGGTTGACTGGCAGTGCGTGATTTGGGTGCATTTTTGCCGTTTCCCTGATTATGCGTCGTGCCGGCTATGCCGGCCTGCTGATTTGCGATCTAGTATGGCGAAGTCCGGGGACCGGCACCAGGGGAGATGACAGGCGCCATGAAACTAACCATCCGCAGTATCACCCCTTATCCGGTATGGATCGGCCATCGCAACCAGTTGCTGGTTAAGGTAATGACTGAGGATGGCATCGTCGGGTGGGGCGAAGCTGGTTTTTCCGGCCGTGAACGCGCGGTGATGGGGGCAATAGACCATTTCGCGCCCTTACTGCTTGGCCGTGATGCCTTCCAGATTGGCGCCTTCTGGCAGGAATTATATCGCAGCCAGTATTTCGAAGGCGGGCGGGTACTAACCGCCGCAATGTCGGCGATTGACATCGCCCTGCATGATATCAAGGCCCGCGCGCTCGGCATTCCGGTCTACGATTTACTCGGCGGCCGCCAGCGCGATCGCGTGCCGTCCCTCGCCTCGGTGCAGGCTACCGGGGAAGAAATGCTCGAAGAAGCCGCCCAGTTTCTCGCCGAGGGCTTCCCGGCAATCCGCCTGCAGCGTGGCTTCGGCCGCCGTGCGGAGGAAACCGAAGATGTTTTCGAACCGCGTGAAGCGCTTGCCGAATCTGCCATGTGGTGCACCAAGGCGCGCGAACGGCTGGGCCAGGAAGTCGTTCTTGGCATCGATTATCACCACCGTTTGTCACTCGCCGAAACCGCCTCGTTCTGCCAGCGCATGCCACGCGGGACGCTCGATTTCCTCGAAGAACCAATGCGCGATGAAACGCCGGAAGCGTACGAAGCGTTGCGTAAACTGACCGATATTCCCTTCGCGTTGGGCGAAGAATTCGCCTCCAAATGGCAGGCATTGCCCTATATCGAGCGCGGCATTGCCCAATATATGCGGTTCGATGTCTGCAATATCGGCGGCTTTACCGAGGCCATGAAAGTCGCCGGCTGGTGCGAAGCGCACTATGTCGATTTGATGCCGCACAACCCGCTTGGGCCAGTTTGCACTGCGGCATCGATCCATCTCGCCGCCGCGGTGCCGAACTTCACCTGGCTCGAATATAATCGTTCACGTTTCCGTCCGCCGCCGCAAATCGAACTGGACCTGTTTCCCAACGCGCCAGTCCTCGACGGCACCAGCTTCCACGTCCCCACCACGCCCGGCCTGGGGCTTGAGGTGAATGAGGCCCTGCTGGGGCGTGACGAATTCCGCGCCTGGAACCCGCCGATGTTGCGGCGTCGCGACGGTTCCTTCACCAACTGGTAGGCGATGCCATGACCAAAACCGTTCTGATCACCGGCGCCGCCGGCAATATCGGCAGCAAGCTCCGGGCACATTTCGCGGGCCTAGGCTGGACACTGCGCCTGCTCGACATGACCAGCGGCGACAAGGCGATCCAGCAGGCCGATCTGTCCGTCTGGGACGAAGCCTGGGTGCGCCAATTCGCCTTGGTGGATGCGGTTATCCACCTCGCCGGGCGGCCCGCGCCGGATACTGGCTGGGCCGATATCCAACGTTACAACATCGATCTTTGCCAGAACGTGTACGAGGCCGCCGCGCGTCAGGGTGCGAAACGGCTGGTATTCGCCAGTTCGAACTGGACCGTCGCCGGGCATCGATTTGACGATTTTCCGCTTACCACCGACATCCCGCCCAAGCCGGTCAACGCCTACGGGGCCTCCAAACTGATCGGGGAACGGTTGGGCCGCTCCTACCATGCTCGCTGGGGCCTTTCGGTGGTGTGTTTCCGCATCGGCTACTGCCAGCGCGGGGAGAATTTGCCCGGATCGCTGATGAAATGGGGCAGTTGGGGGCAATTAATGTGGCTGTCGGACCGCGATTTGTGCACTGGCTTCGAACGCGCAGTGGCGGCTGACAATATCGGCTTTGAAGTACTGAACCTGATGAGCAACAATCCCGGAATGCGCTGGGATATCGCAACGACCGCGCGGGTGCTGGGCTGGCAAGCGCAGGACGGCGCGGTGCCAATACTGA
>JANXRN010000177.1 GCA_025352995.1 Acetobacteraceae bacterium | reverse complement strand
CGAATGGCTGACTCTTCCAGCCATTCGGGCGCTTGGTATTGCGCACCGGGTTGGCCGGCGGCGGTGCGCCAAGCGAAGACTTATACCAAGCGCCGTTGACCCATTCTTCATGGGTCAACATCAAGGGCGCTTGGTATTATATATTTAACCACAATAATTCACAAAAGCCATCGCATCAAATAACTTGTCGGTGGATATGGTGCTCGGATGACAAATCCTCAACGCGTTGCCCAGACCCGTCCGGATTGGGATCGGCGCATATCAGCCGTTCCAACCAGACCCGGCATGGACCGCCGTCGCGCACGCTGATCCAGGCCGCCATCATCACGCCCGGCCGGCATGACAGCCGGTAACAGGAAGTTCAGCCATCGGTTACTGGGTCTGCTGGATCGCCGACAAAATCCAACGTCCGCCCGCCGTGCGCAGGAAGGTCCAGACTTCGGTCGACTCGGTGCGCGTCGTGGCATTCCCCTTTACCACCCGACCGGTGCTGTCGTATGTCGCATCAATCATCGAGAAGCGCATCGCAACGGTTGCGTAATCGCGTCCCTGCTCGGCCCATGCCTCGGACAGGTCGCCCTGGTCGAGATGCACCGCAGTTACGGTATTGCGCTGGCCACGGCTTGCCATGTCGGAAAGCTGGTCGTTGAAATAGCCGGCCATTTCAGGTGTCGCGAGGGTTTGCAGGGTATGCATGTCCTGCGCGCTCCAGGCGGCCTGCACGCCTTGCAGGATTTGCTCGAATGCCGCGTAGTCCTGCGGGCCGATCACGACCGGCGGGGCAACTGGGGCGTTGGCACCTTGGGGTGCGCCACCATTGGCGGTGCGGTCCATTATTTCGGGGCCACCTGCCATCGCCGGGCGCCGCACGAAGCGGGTGTAAAGCCAGCGCGCAATGAAGGCGATGATCACAACCTGGATCAGCAGGCCAAGCATGCCGCCCATCCCCATCCCGGACATGCCGCTGAAGAACCCGCCGCCGAACAGCATGCCCCCGAGGCCGACGCCGATCAAGCCGCCAAGCATGCCGGCCATCAAAGGATTGCGGCTCATGAAGCCGCCGGCTGCCGGTGCGGCAGCAGCGCTGGGCGCCCGGCTCGGGGCCGCTTGCGGGGTAGCGCTGCGCTGCATTGGTGCCGCAGTTGACGGCGCCGTGGCGGTTGGCGGCGGTGCACTATAGGTGCGCGAACCACGGCTTCCCGACGACGTGCCGCTTCCTGCGGCGGCATCGACAAGGTTAGGTGAACATGCCAGCAATGCAGCAAGCAGGAAAGCGATAGACAGACCGGTGTGGCGCATGATGCGACTCATTCTCCCGAATAGGCCATCAACATAGCATGTTTTGCGCCGAATTCGAGGGGGAAAAAGATTAACCTCCTGCCATAATTAAACCGTCAACCCGAACAGTTGGCGCATCTGTCCCGCGCCGCAGGCGGAGATCGTTGGCGGGGACCATATGGGCGAAGATGTGCTGCAAGGTGCCGGCGATGGTGATTTCCCCCACCGGTTCGGCGAGCACGCCATCGCGGATCATGAAGCCCGATGCGCCACGGCTGTAATCGCCAGTGATGCCGTTGACCGCGGTGCCCATCAATTCGGTGACGTAAAGCCCTTCTTTGATATCGGCCATCAGCTCCAAGGGCGTCATGGTGCCAGGTTGCAGGGTAAGGTTGGTCGGCGATGGCGAGGGTGGCGCTGATGTGCCGCGCGCCGCATTGCCGGTGGTTTTCAGCCCCAATTGCCGCGCTGTGCGGCTGTCGAGCAGCCAGCCGGTCAGGATACCGTCGGCGATCAGATCCCGCGTTATGGTCGGCACGCCCTCGGCGTCGAATACCCGCGAGCGCAGGCCACGCACCCGGCGCGGATCGTCGCGGATGGTGATGCCGGGGGCGAAGATCTGTTTGCCGAGACTGTCCTTCAGGAAGCTGGTGCCGCGCGCAATCGATGCGCCATTGATTGCCCCGATAAAATGGCCAAGCAGGCCGGCCGAAACCCTGGGATCATAAATCACTGGCAGGCGCGCGGTCTTGGGCCTGATCGGGTTCAGCCGCCGAATTGCCCGTTCGCCGGCGTTGCGGCCGATCAGCCCGGCATCTTCGAGATCGGCGAGGAACACTGCGCTGGTATAGTCATAATCGCGCTGCATGCCGGTGCCAGTGCCGGCAAGCGCGCTTACCGAGACCGAGTGCCCGCTGCGGGCTGTGCTGCCGGCAAATCCGGCCGAGGTCACGATGGTCGCGTCCGTCCGGCTATAGCCAGCCTCGGCGCCTTCGGCCTGGGTAACGCCGACCACCGCCAGGGCCGCATCCTCGGCCGCCTTCGCCCGCCCGATCAGCGATGCCGCATCGGGTTCGGCCATATCGCACACATCAAGATCGATCTTATCCGGCATCCGGGCTTCGTCGGCCAACCCGCCATAAGGGTCCTCCGGCACCATTTTTGCCATCGCAACGGCCTGTTCGGCGAGGCGTGCAAAACGCGCCGGATCGAGCGATGATGACGACACCATCGCTGACCTTTTGCCGACGAACACCCGCAAGCCAAGATCGCGGCCTTCGGCGCGTTCGAGATGCTCGGTTTGACCCGCCCGCAGCGTGACCGACAATGACGTGCCCGCCACCATCACCGCATCGGCGGCGTCCGCCCCGGCACGCTTGGCGGCGGCGAGCAGGTCGCCGAGGAGGTTCAATTGCGACATCTCAGGCGGCCAGCCGTTCGGCGATTTTTTGCGCACTCGGCACCTGCCCGGCCGGCCCCATCACCGCCAAGGTCGGCGCGGCGCGGAAAATCCGGGCAGCGGCGCGCTGCACCTGTTCGGGGGTAATGGCGTTGATCTTGTCCACGGTTTCCTGGGTCGGCACGATGCGGCCATGGACCTGGATTTGGCGCGCGACCTGTTCGCAGCGGCTGCCGGTGCTTTCGAGCGACATCAGCAGGCTGGCTTTGACCTGGGCACGCGCGCGGGCGAGTTCCTGCTCGGTCACCCCAAGTTGGATTTTCTGCAGCTCGTCAAGCGTCACCGGCATCAGCTCGGCGGCCTCGCTTTCCCCGGTTCCGGCATAAATGCCGAACACCCCGCCGTCGAGATGCGGGGCGGCGAAGCTGTAGATCGAATAGACCAGCCCGCGCTTTTCGCGGATTTCCTGGAACAAGCGCGACGACATTCCGCCGCCCAGCACGGTCGAAAGCAGCAAGGTCGGGTAATAATCCGGATCGAGATAGGCGACCGAGGGGAAGCCGAGCACGATATGGACCTGATCGAGATCCCGCGCCTCACGGAATTCACCGCCGCGATACTCACCGAATTGCGGGGTTTTGGCCGGGCTGGTCGGCATGTCGGCGAAGTGGCGCTGCACGAGATCGAGCACATGGGCATGTTCGAGCTTGCCTGCAGCGGCAATCACCGTGTTGCCGGTGGTGTAGTGGCTGCGCATGTAACGCATCAGCGTGTCGCGCTTCATGCCGCGGATCAGCGCTTCGGTGCCCAGCACCGGCCGGCCCATCGGCTGGTCGGGATAGGCGGTTTCCTGGAAATGATCGAACACGATATCGTCCGGCGTGTCGTTCGCCTGGCCGATTTCCTGCAAGATCACTCCACGTTCGCGTTCAAGCTCGTCCGGATCAAAGGTCGAATGGGTCAGGATGTCGCCG
>JANXRN010000175.1 GCA_025352995.1 Acetobacteraceae bacterium | reverse complement strand
TGACCGCGATGCCGCTGATCGGGCTGATCGGCGCGGCGATCTGGCTGGCATGTGCCGTGCTAACCCGGATTTCGTCGCTGTCGTCGCTTATCGCCTGCGCGGCGATGCCGGTACTGGCCATCGCCCTGCAACGCCCGTTTCCGCTGCAGGCGATGACTTTGCTGATCGCAATCCTGATTTTCGAACGCCATCGCGCCAACATCGCGCGCCTGATCGCCGGGACGGAGCCACGGATCGGGCGCTGATTTCTTTGCATCCCTTCCGCGATATCATGCTACGATGTCGTACCGTCGTCCCAATGGAGCTTCCCACCATGGCAAGCGTCGCCGTTCATGTTCGTCCCCTGCAGGCACTCCGCAATTTCGCCGAGTTGTCGGTGGTCAGACTCGCCCGTTCCATCAACATCGATGGACGGTCGATGGCCAAGGGCAGCTGCGGGACGGTGGTTGCAGCCTACCATGACGGCATCGGCTACGAAGTTGAATTCGAGCACCCGTTCCATGCAGTGGTGACTCTGGACGTGCGCGATCTGACTGCGTGAGCTGGCTACCCAACGCGGCGGAAGCGCAAATCGATGCGACAAAAATCCAAGACTATTTGCCGAATGCGGGCAACCCGCAAAATGGTGGCAAGGCAATCCGGTTTACCCAATACGGGTTCAACCGGGCGAACTGGCAATCACTTGCGGCGGCCTTGCAGGGCCATCCTCTGGCCAATCCGGTTGCTTCGGAAACGACGTCAGCGCACGGCACCAAATATGTGGTGGCGTGCAATCTGCAATCGCCTGACCAGCGCAATCCGTGTCGGACTTCGGTTTGGATCATCGAAAATGGCAGCAACATCCTGCGCTTCGTGACAGCCTATTAAATGCCCCACGCCATCGACAATTTACGGCTCACCCGCAGCGAAGGCGTCGGCCCGGTCACCTACCGCAAGCTGCTCGCCCGCTTTGGCAGCGCGGCGGCAGCCCTCGACGCCCTTCCGCAAATCGCCCGATCGGCCGGTCGGGCAAAGCCACCCGCGATCCCCAGCGCCGACGCCATCGCCCGTGAAATCGAGGCGGTCAGCAAGTTCGGCGCGCGGTTTGTCTTCATTGATACAGAATCCTATCCGACGTTGCTCGCCGAACTCTCCGACGCGCCACCGGTAATAATGGTACGGGGCGATATCGGCCTGTTGTCCGCCCGCGCCATCGCCCTTGTCGGTAGCCGCAACGCATCGGCCAACGGCCAGCGCCTCGCCGGCCAGATCGCCGCCGATCTTGCCGCGCAAAATATCGTCGTGATCTCCGGCCTCGCCCGTGGCATCGATGCCGCCGCCCATCGCGGCGCGCTCACCCGTGGCACCACCATCGCCTGCGTCGCCGGTGGCCTGGACGTGCCTTACCCGGAAGAAAACGCGGCCTTGCAAGCCGAGATCGCCACCGCCGGCGCGGTCATTTCCGAAGTCCCCCTCGGCACCACGCCGCTGGCGCGCCATTTCCCGCGCCGCAACCGGCTGATCGCCGGCCTCGCCCTCGGCACGTTGGTGGTCGAAGCCGCGCTCAAATCCGGCAGCCTGATCACTGCCCGCATCGCGCTCGAAGCCAACCGCGAGGTCTTCGCTATTCCAGGATCGCCGCTCGACCCACGCGGGCGCGGCGGCAACGCGCTGATCCGCGCCGGCGAAGCCCGCCTGGTGGAATCCGCCCAGGACATCATCGACGATCTGCCCTTGATCCCGCGCCTCCGCCTCCCCATTTCGGCCCCCCCGAACCTCCCCGCGCTGGCGCCCCTCGACCATGCCGCCGCCACTGCCAATGTGCTTGCCCTGCTCTCCCCCGAACCAACCCCGGTTGACGATCTGATCCGGCGCTGCCAGTTCTCTGCCGCCGAGGTCGCCACGGTCCTGCTGGATCTGGAGCTCGCCGGCCGCATCGAGACCCTACCCGGCAATCGCGTGGCATTGCTGACGCCCACATAGGCGGGCGGCGCCCACCTCAACACACGAGATTCCATGTCGGATTTATTGGTCGTTGAATCCCCCGCCAAAGCCAAAACCATCGAGAAATATCTCGGCCCCGGCTTCACCGTACTTGCAAGCTTCGGCCATGTCCGCGATCTGCCGCCGAAAGATGGCAGCGTGCGCCCGGACCAGGATTTCGCCATGGACTGGGCCGCCGATGAGCGTGGCGCCCGCCAGATGGCCGCCATCGGCAAGGCGCTCAAAGGCGTCAAGACCCTTTACCTCGCCACCGATCCGGATCGCGAGGGCGAGGCGATTTCCTGGCATGTCCAGGCGATGCTGGCCGAAAAAAACCTGCTGAAGGGCATCGCGGTCAAGCGCATCACCTTTAATGAGGTGACCAAGAACGCCGTCCGCTACGCCATTGACCATCCCCGCGCGCTCGATCAACCGCTGATCGACGCCTATCTCGCCCGCCGCGCGCTCGACTACCTGGTCGGCTTCACTCTTTCGCCCGTCCTGTGGCGCAAGCTGCCCGGCAGCCGATCGGCTGGGCGGGTGCAATCGGTGGCGCTCCGCCTGATCTGCGAGCGCGAAGCCGAAATCGAAGCCTTCAAGCCGCGCGAATACTGGACCATCGAAGTCGCCCTCATCACCCCGGCCGGCGCGCCGTTTGCCGCCCGGCTGGTGGCGCTCGACGGCAAGAAGCTCGATCAGTTCGACCTTAATACTGAAGCGCGCGCACTGGCCGCCAAGGCCCAGGTCGAAGCCGGCAAGTTCAGCGTCGATACCGTTGAACGTAAAAGAGTACGCCGCCATCCGCCGGCCCCCTTCACCACATCGACCTTGCAGCAGGACGCCAGCCGCAAGCTTGGCTTCACCGCCCAGCACATCATGCGCCTCGCCCAGGGCCTGTACGAAGGTGTCGCAATCGACGGCGAAACTACCGGCCTGATCACGTATATGCGCACCGACGGGGTGCAAATGGCGCGCGAAGCCATCGATGCCGCCCGCGACCACATTAAATCCGCCTTCGGCCCGACCTACCTCCCCGGCCAGGCGCGCGAATACACCAGCCGCGCCAAGAACGCCCAGGAAGCCCACGAAGCCATCCGCCCGACCGATTTCTCCCGCACCCCGGACCAGATCGCCCACGCGCTCAACCCCGAACAGCGCCGGCTTTATGAGCTGATCTGGAAGCGCGCCGTCGCGTCGCAAATGCAGTCCGCCGAGTTTGACCAGGTGGTGGTCGAAATCGCCGACCCGGCCAAACCAGCCGGCCCCAAGCTGCGCGCCAACGGCTCGATCCTGGCGTTCGACGGCTTCCTCAAGCTTTACCGCGAAGACGTCGAAGACGGCGAGGACGACGACAACCGCATGCTGCCGCCGATGGCCGAGCGCGACCCGCTCAAGCGCGACAAGGTGGACGCCAGCCAGCATTTCACCCAGCCGCCGCCGCGCTACTCGGAAGCGTCGCTGGTCAAGAAGATGGAGGAACTCGGCATCGGCCGACCCTCGACATACGCTTCCATCCTGTCGGTGCTGCAGGACCGCAACTACGTCAAAATCGACAAGAAGCGCTTCGTGCCGGAAGATCGCGGCCGGCTGGTGACCGCCTTCCTCACCAGCTTCTTCGAACGCTATGTCGATCCCGGCTTTACCGCCGGGCTGGAAGAACAGCTCGATGATATCTCCGGCGGGCGCGCCGACTGGCGGGCGGTGATGCGGCAATTCTGGGCGGCGTTCTCGGGCGCGGTCGAACAAACTCGCGACCTCAAGATCAGTGACGTGATCGACGCGCTCGACCACGATCTCGGCGCCCATTTCTTCCCGCCCAACGCCGACGGCACCGATCCGCGCGTCTGCACCGCCTGCGGCACTGGCCGGCTCGGGCTGAAGCTCGGCCGCCATGGCAGCTTCATCGGCTGCTCCAATTACCCGACCTGCCAATTCACCCGCCGCCTGGCGATCAATGCCGGCGACGAAGGTGGCGACCAGCTGAAGGAGGGGATGCGCGAACTCGGCCACCATCCGGAAACCGGGGAAGCCGTCACCGTCCGCCGCGGCCCGTATGGCGTCTATGCCCAGCAGGGCGAACAAATCCCCGACAGCAAGGTGAAACCGCGCCGCACCAGCCTGCCGAAGGGGATGGATGGCGACACCATCGACCTCGAACAGGCGCTGGCGCTGCTCGCCCTCCCACGACTGGTCGGCAGCCATCCGGAAACCAAGGACGATATTACTGCGGGCCTCGGTCGCTTCGGTCCGTTCGTGAAAATGGGCAGCGTCTTTGCGTCGCTTGATCGCGATGACAACGTGTTGGTCATCGGCCTCAACCGCGCCGTCGATCTGCTGGCCGCCAAGCTCGCGTCCATCCGCAGCCTCGGGCCGCATCCGAAAGATCAGGCGCCAGTGGTGGTCAAGAAAGGCCGCTTCGGTCCCTACGTGCAGCACGGCGATATGATCGCCAATTTGCCGCGCGATGTCGGGATGGATGATATCACGCTCGCCGAGGCCGCCGCCCTGGTTGCCGAGAAGGGCAAGAAGATGAAGCCGCGTGGGGGGAAGAAGCCCACCAAGGCGGCGGCGAAGCCGGTTAAGGCGGTTGCCGCGAAGCCTGCGGTTAAAAAGAAGGCTGTTTCCAAGAAGAAGGCGCCGGCGAAAACGAAAGTGATTAAGTAAGCAGTTCTTTTTGTGAACAAAAAGAACCAAAAAAACTTTCTATCCATGGCGCACCGCTGCCGGTGCGCACTCGGAACCAGTGTGAGAAAGTTTTTTTGCTTCTTTTTGTTCACAAAAAGAAGACCTTCCTTGCCTTAAATCTCCCTTCCAAAAGGACTTCCCAACCATGAAGCGCCGCCCCCCCAACCGCGCCGGCGCGCCCGTTTCCAGGGGCGAAATGCCAAGCCGCGAAGCGATTGCCGCCTTCATCAAATCCAGCCCCGGCCGGGTCGGCAAGCGCGAGATCATCCGCCATTTCAAGCTTGGGCCGGACCATCGCGCGACGTTGCTGGCGATGTTGCGCGACCTTGCCGGCGGCGGCCATGTGGCGCCGGCGGGCCATCGGCGGTTTGCCGCGCCTGACCGGACGCATGAGGCGATTATTGTTGAGATCATCGGATCCGATCCGGATGGCGATGCGATTGCCCGCCCGGTGGAATGGCCCCCCGGCGAACGCCCACCGCGCATTTTCATGGCCCCGGAACCTGCCGGACAGCCGGCCTTGGCGCCGGGCCAGCGCGTGTTGGCGCGCATTCGGCCCCGTGGGCGGGACATGTATGAAGGCCGGACCTTGCGCCGCATCGAAGGCACCGCCGGGCGCATTGTCGGCGTGTTCCGTGCCCGTGGCACTGACGGCAGCGGGCGGATTGAGCCGACCGATCGCCGTGCCAAGGCGGAATGGACGGTGACGCCCGAGGACGCCAATGGCGCCGAGGACGGTGAGGTGGTGCGGGCCGAGCCCTTGCCCGGCAAGCCGCTCGGGCTGAAACC